>NZ_JAWHPL010000013.1:0-369315 GCF_032587875.1 Pseudomonas syringae group sp. 243L2 | reverse complement strand
AGCCAAAGGTAATGCAAACAGCGCCAATGCCAAGGTCCGGTCGGCAAACGACCGACTGGCCCGGATGCAAGAACGCCTCGGTGCAAACGCCGACAAGATCAACGTCAACCGCCAGGGCCGAGGCGTACAACAACTGCGCAGCATGATGCCCGAGCATTTTGGTGCGGCCTTCCTGATCCGCCGTAATCTGGTCACGCCGCAACACTACGTATTCGGCCTGGAAGACCTGCCCGGCAGAGAGTCTCTGCCAAAAACAAGTTACGGCGAATACCTGAGACCCGACGGAACGCCATTTGGCGACATCGCCCCACCGCATCCCTCTTCTATCCGCCTGCCCAAGGGCGACCATCTGGTGCTGGTGATCCCACGCGGCCACAAAACCGCGCAGGTGGTCGGCGACATGAACCGAACGCTCAAAAAAGTTCGGGAAGCAGCAGGCGCGGTGGGTGACGCGGAGCTGGGTCATATTCGGGCGAAGAGCGGATTGAGCGAGGCCATTGAGGGGCTGGATTCGGAGAAGAACAAGGCGGCTTATCGGGTGCTGGGGTCGACACCGTTTTGTCTGGCGGTGTTGATGTTGGAGGTTTGGAATGTGAGTTCGGAATATGAAGCGTTGAGACAAACTGCTAGAGAAAAAAATGATTTGAGAGCAATTGGTGGTATTGGAGGTGCGTACCTAGACTTGGCAATTGCTTTGGAGGCTCTGGCCGTCAAGCTGGCAGGCCAACGATCATCACTATCTATTGCCAGAAAGACGCTATTCAATATCTCCTCGAAAAAGGCGGCTACTTTTTTTGGTGAAACTCTAGCCAAAAAGTTAACTGAAAAAGTGACTGGTCGAATCATAGGTATTTTTTTCTCCGGAGGAATTCTTTCCGTAGTCAATGCTATTGACGCATGGCACGCATGGCAGTGGAACGATCAAGCCCTGTACGGATATTTGCTGATATCTATAGGTGGGCTAGCAGGTTCGCTGGGAACCTTGTTCGGGGCGGCTGCAACGCTCCTCAATCTCACGGTATTGGGCTGGGCCGCATTATTGCTGATAGGCGTGGGCGTAGGAGTGGTTATCTTGCTCAGTTCGACGCCATTGGAGTCATGGTTGGCAAACGGTCCGTTCGGCGAGAGCCATTCAATTGACCGGTATTTACAGGAAACTTCAGAGGCCTTTTACCGGCTGACAAGCCTGCTTGCCGGCATCAGTATCTCAATAGAAAAAAACCCGGTTTATGAGCCACAAGCCGCATTTTATCCTCGCACAGAGATACCGCATGCCATACGTAGCGCGGACACAATCATTCGCCTGCAGAGTCGTTTGCCGGGACTTATCGGCAGTCTCGAAAACCTGAGCATTCACGCTGTCTGCAAGCTGTGCCGGATTACCGAAAGAGCGAATAATCAGGGTGTACCTTATCGCGCAGGAATTGAAATCGCTGACAGATCTGAAGCGCCCAAAGCCCAGCGTCTTCACCTGGACGCATTGGAGTTATTTTTTGCCACGCCAGCTAGTCAAGCTTCACCTACTGGTAGCAGTAGACACTATTACCAATGGGCAGTGAGGGCACAATTCATCTTGACCCGCGGAGGAGAGCAACGCTATTTCCCTGCTCCGCCGATCAAGGACCCGACTCAATATAGCCAAGATTGGGCAACGGCCAACTTTAACAAAATCAACCAGCCATTCTGGGCTGACGAAGAAGCTCACAAGGCCTCTTCCAATGATTGATCCGAATGAGCGCCACTACGAAAGCCTGGCCTACCGACCTGGCAATATTCCCGAGCAGGCATCATTGCGCACGGAGCCATATCACTCTTGCTCGGCCCGACTCCCTTGGGGAAAAACTCAACAGACGACATCAATGAAACTCCTTGAGGAGTCCACCCCAGAAAAAATGAGGATCTGGGAGCAAGTAGCGAAAGAAAAAGAGAAAAACAAAACAGCTGGAACCGATATGCCGGCACTCCATCAAGAAGTCGAACTTCACAATAAGTGTGACCACGAGCATTTCAGATTTGCGCCTCTTCCACGCTGGTCACGGTTTTGGCTGATCTCATTACAACTCGGGAAAGGAGGATTCATCGTGCTCTCCCCTTTCATAGTGCTAGCACACCTGTCTCTGATATCGGTATCCCATAAACCATGGCAGGCGGTAACCGTAGACTTACTTTTAGGGGCCTACCCGTTGTATTTAGGTAGCCCTTTACTGCTTTGGCTTATAGGCCACGTTGTCATTTACCATTTCCCTCTGGTTTGGCTCCGCCCCCCAAAAGGCCCACTCTGGGAGCTTAATCGCAGAACCGGTCTGGTCACTATATTCGACTATAAACGCCATCGAAAAGAAGGTGTGATCGACGAATTCGTTGCGCCTTTTTATGAGTTCGACGCCTACATGACCACCACCCATAATCTTCACGGTCCTACATACGGGCTACTGCTTCAGCATCGCTATGAAGACCGTAAGATCAATTTTCATATGCTGATGAACGCCGACGACTTCCAGCAACGCCCCTGCGCACTCTGGGACTTCCTGCAAAACTACATGGACACCAGCGGCCCGATTCCGGACATTCCACTGTTTGAACCGTACCGGCACCTGGATCCGGTCACTGCCAGCTACGATCAGCAGCGCGGTCGCGACCCTCGCTACTGGGTCGACATGGATGACGCCACGTTCAAGGCCGAGGTCGATGCCATGTGGCAGCGGGTTTATGCGATCGATACGTTTAGCCGCCCTAACCTTATGGCGCGGTATGTGGATTACGGATCATGAGGTGCCATCTCACGCCTGAGGTGGATCTGCGCTCGATGTCACACGCTAGAGAGGCATAGCGCTTTCGGCAAGTGCCCAAATGCGTCGCGGTAGTCTGCATGTCAGCAGCATCACCTGAACGATCCAGACACCACCAGTTTCAAAATAACTCCGAAGGCGGCGGCGTGCCTTTCAACTGCAATGGCTCCGCCGCTGCTGCTCGCGCACGGTTCAAGCTCTGCGTGCAACGCCAACCCTTCTACTGACGGCCCGCCGGTGCAACAGCGCAACCAGAAACAGCGCCGTAACCGACAGCCAGACACTGACCAGCAGCACCGGTTGAGCGTTGTCGTCAGACACCCACTGCGACGCCAGCAACGGTCCGAATGCGCAGCCCAGCAGTTGCATGCCCGGAATGAGCCCTGCTATGCGTCCCGACGGGTCAATATGAAGCGCAATGCGCACTTGAAACGGCGTCAACATCAGGTAGATCAGGGCAAAAAGACCGCACAGGCCCAGAAATACGTTCACGCCCTGATCAGCCGTTACATACATGCCCAGCGCAATGCTCGCCAGGAGCAGTGCGGCGGCGGCCAGCATCGAATAGTCAGGCACCCGGCGCACCAGCAAAATGCCCAGACAGCCGCCCAGGACCTGCATGAACAGCATCGCCGAGACAAGCAATTGCGCTGAGTGCGCATCCAGTCCTGCGTGAATGCCCAGCGGTTCCAGGTACGCCCAAAGCCCGCCTACCGCCGAGAGCTGCATGAACACCAGCATCAACAGCAGGACCTGCTTCAGGTTCCATTTGAAGCCTGATGTATCCGGTTGTTTGTAAGGCTGTTGCGGCAGGCGTTTGGGTAGCCAGGCAACGAACAGCACGGAGCCTGCGGTGAGAATTCCAAGAAACACAAAGCCTGCGTAGACGCTTTGATCAGGCAATATCAGGTATGCAAGTGTTGCAGCTATCAGCGCCTGAGCCAGTGTCTGGACCACCATGAACACACCTGCGACCCGATCCGGCGCAGGCCCCTGAACGATCAGGCTCACGGCCCCCCATAACAGTAGCCCCTCGGCCAGTCCCGCCAGCGCACGAGCTGCCGTTAACGGCCCGTCGCCAGTAACATTGGCCGTAACCAGGTCCATTCCGGCTGCGCACAGAATGGCGATGACCGTAAGCAGGCGCAGGTTGAGCATTGACCGCAGCAAGTCACCCAGTACCACGCCCAGCCCCAGCGCCACGATTTCGCCCATGGCTACCAGCCCTACGCCCTCAAGCGACACATGGTTTTGCGCGAGCAATTCGCCCAGCAGCAGCGGCTGCAGCCCCACCATCAGTACCGCGACAGAGCCCAGTGCCAATGCGGCACTCAAATGCCTGCGAGTTACAGCGGACGACGTTTGCATGGCATGCGCCTCTTGAGAAGTTTTAGTAACCGCGGGTTTCTGGTGGGATCTTGCCTTCGGCAAAGCACTGCGCCGCCCGCTTCTCGTCTTTCATCAGCCTTCCGTTGGCGACCAGCACCACCCACCAAGGCAGCAGCGTGAGGTGTGTGCCGCACGCCTTGGCCAGGGTGTAGGCTTTCGCGCATTTCTCGAACAATTCTGCGTTGAGCACCATTCGAGGGCCTGTGGTGCCCATCACAACCGGAGTTCCATCGATAACGGCGGCATTGCCGCCACGCGTCAATGCATGTGCCAGGGGCCTATCAGCACTGGCGGGCGAACCCATGTGGCCTATATGACGCGCCTGCTCATCAAATAGAATCGGCAGGACCCCGCCAAAATCGACAAGGCTTTTTGCAAAGGCCCCACCGCCGATCAGGATCGCGCCGACATCGGCACGAACCCTATAGATCGCCGCGTGGGTCTGGCGCTCGTCCTCTGCGGAATCGGACAACGCGACAGCCTGGGGTGCCAGGTCGTCGAGTTTCCCCAGCCACATGCCCTGTTCGCCTGGCAAGCGCAATGAAATACTGCTGTGTGAGTCCACCTGACCCATCATCCGTTCGCGCAGCTCAAACCACTGTTTTCGAAGTAAATCGCGCATGGTGCTCACCTCACACCCATTGAAAAACGGCGTCGAACCGATCGAGCGCGTCATCAATGACGTCGTCGGTGTCTGCCAGGCTGGTGTAGATACGGCTGCCCGCGAGGGTGATCAGGCCATGAGCGGTATACGCAGCCCCCATCTCCTCCATCATGTGCTTGCGGGTCTTGGCCTCATTGCGTGCCCTCAGCAGCTTGAGCGGATTACTGGTGTCGAGCAGCAACACACCGGAGGTCTGCAGATGAACGATAGAGCCCATGTTGTAGGCAACATAAGGCAAGCCACGTCGATTGATGATTTCATCAAGTCCTGCGCGCATGCGGTCGCCCGCCCTGCCCGCTAGCGCCGGCGCATTCAGGCGGCGCGCCTCCAGCAGCGCGTAATAACCGGCGACGCACGACAGCGGGTTGGCCGACAGCGTCCCGCCCACGAACGCCCTTCGGGAAGATTTACCAATGCCACCGGCAAGCAGTTGCATCACGTCTCTGCGTCCGCCAATGGCACCCGCCATCGGGTAGCCTCCCGTCAGGCATTTACCCAGTACCGTGATGTCCGGCATGACATTGAAATAAGCTTGCGCGCCGCCCAGACCCGCACGGAACCCGGTGACTACTTCGTCGAAAATAAGCAGTGCGCCAAATTCGTTACACAGTGCACGCAACTGTCGGTTGAAGTCGGCGTGTACCGGGCGTGTGCCACTTTCCGGGCCGAAGGGTTCAACCATAATCGCTGCAGTGCCGCCACGAAGGCGATTGATCTGCAGCCTGCGGCGTAATGCATCCAGATTATTGGGCGGGCTCTCCTGGGTGTTAGCCGTAGCGCCTCGCGGAATGCCCACCGCCTCCATGCGTCCGGTGCCCGGCAAGCGCATGCCGTAGACCAGTTGGTCGCTCCAGCCGTGATAGGCGCCGCCGATTTTGATCACCCACTTCTTGCGGGTGTAGGCGCGTGCCAGGCGTACCGCTGCCATCACCGCTTCAGTGCCCGAGCCCAGCAAGCGCAGCATGTCGACACCGGGCATCACTTCACAGACCAGTTCGGCCAGCTTGACTTCGTATTCATGCAGCAAGCCGGTCACCGGCCCGCATTCATCGAGAATACGGTTGACCTGTTCGCGAATGGCCGGGTGATTCGAACCCAACAAGGTGGGGCCACCTGCCTGTAGAAAATCGGTGTAGCGATTGCCGTCGACATCCGTCAGGTGCGCACCTTTGGCCTGGGCGAAGGCCAGCGGAAATGGATAGTTGAACGCAAGATTGTGTTGCACACCTCCCGGTATGACTTTTTTGGCTGCCTCGGAAAGACGCTTGGAGCCCTGACAGCGCTCGTCGAAATAGCCCATGACCTTGCTCATTGCTTCGCGTTTGATCGGGCGAATGGGCTGCTTCACCAGTTCGTCGAACCGGCGGTAGAGGGAATCGACGTCCGGCCATTGCGATACAGCCGATTCGGGAATTGCAGGCATGCTGGCAGGATCAAGAGGTTTGTTCATGATTGAGTCTCTGAAAAAGTCTGAGGGCTGAGTGCGTGCAAGCTGGAACTGGTCAGGGCATTGATCAGGCGGGCCACTGCAGCGCGTGACTCAGGTTTTCCACGGGTATTGACTTTGATCTGGTTGACAAGATGATCACGACAGAATGTTTCCAGGTCCTCCAGGCGCGTCAGGGTGGTCTCGATATCCGGACCGCAACACAGAACGCCGTGATTGCGCATCAGGTAAACGTTGTGATCCGGCCGGATGGCCCTGCCGAGCTTGCCGGCCAGCCAGCCGGAGCCGGACGGCGCGTAACCCACCAATTGAATGCGTTTGCCCAGCGATTTCCATAGCGGCGGGTAAGGCACGTCCAGCGCTTTGCCGAACAATGTGCAAGCGCTGGCCAGGGGTTGGTGGGTATGGATACTGCAATTGACATCCGGGCGACTGCGCAGGACTTTGGCGTGCAACTCGCTTTCCACCGAAGGCGAACGTTCACCTGACAGTTGCTGCAGATCCTTGAGTCGCAGAACGCAGATATCCTCCGGTCGCATGCTGAAATAATCGGTGGCCGACGGTGTGACCGCGATGTGCAGCGCGTCAATACGCAGCGCAAGGTTGCCGCCGGTGGCGGCGAAGAAGCCGCGGCGTGAGAGGTGCCGCGACAGGTCGACGATCTGTTGTTGGACATTGTTCATGGTGTCGTCTCCTGCGATGGGTTCAACCTGCGATACAGCGGTGCCAGGCGTTTGCGGACTTCCTTGAACGTGGCGAAGCGGTCGTCATACAGGTTTCGGGTTGACCGGGATGGCTCGTACAGTCGATGCGGCCTTTGCAGTGTCGGAAGATCGTTGAACTGCAACTTCCCGAGCGCTACTGCAGCGATGAATGCCGCTCCGCGGGCGTTGGTCTGAATGGGGTTGTGCGGTTGCTGAATGACCCGCCCGCAGACATCGGCCATGATCTGGCACCACACATCTGATTGCGCTCCGCCGCCGGTGGCGACGATGATTCCGCTCGACTGGCCGATAAACCGCGAGAACGGCTCCAGCATCCAGCGTGTGTTATGGGCAACGCCTTCCATGAAGGCCCGGATAATGTCTTCCCTGGAATGTTCGAGTTTCAGGTTGATCAAGCCGGCACGCAGGCTCGGATCACCAACCGGGGAGCGTTCGCCACACAGCCATGGCGTGTAGATCAGCCCCCGCGAACCCGGCGGCACACGCGCTGCAATACGGTCAAGCAAGGCATACACATCCGGCTGTTGCTCATCGCTCAACAGCTCGTCCGGGTGGTAAAGCACCTTGTCACGCAAAAACGACAGGTTGGCACCTGCAGCCGACTGCATGGCCATTGCCAGATAACGGCCCTTGACCGCACTGGGAACCGCAGCAATATGGTGACGAACACTGGATTTCTTGAACGGTACATGAGCGCCTACCCAGGACGAGGTGCCCAGGTAAAGGTGTGGAGCAAAGTCACGTACCGTGGCACCAACAGCCACTGCCGAAGTGTCTACGGCACCCGCAACCACGGGCGTTGATCGAGGTAGCCCCAGTACATCCGCCAGCTCGGGTTTCAATGTGCCAATGACTTCGGTCGAGCCCACCAGCTCAGGCAGTTTGCCAGCGTCGATGCCCAGCGCCCTTATCAGCCCGTCATCGTAGCGAATGCGGTGAGGGTCCCGGTTGTCGGTAATCCAGGCGGTCAGCATCGAGTCGCCCGTCGCACAGTAACGACCCGACAACCGCATGTTCATGTAGTCGAGCACATTCAGGAACTTGTGGGTCTTTTCATACCGTGCCGGGTCATGATCAAGGATGTAGGCCATGTGCCCGGCCGAGTCCATCCCGGACAGAGACGCCACCCCGCCTGTCAGTCGCAACGAACGCCAGAGCTTGAGTGGCCCGTAGCCGCCCAGATTGCACCAGCCTCCGCCCATTCGCTGTTTTATGGAGTCGGCGCCTCGCTTGTCCAGCCACAGCAGTGCCCGGCCAATCGCGGCCCCATTGCGGTCGACACAGACCGTGCCTTCGCTTTGCGTGGAGCAACAGATGGCCACGACCTGACGACGTCTGAGCGGGTCGGCTCCCAGTAACTCGTTGGCGCCAAGCATGAAAGCACTCCACCAGTCCTCCGGCTCCTGCTCTGCACTCAGGCCACTGACATGCAACGGCACACCGTGAAACGCCCAGGCACGGATGTCTCCCTCCATGGAGACCAGTGCGCACTTGCAGCCGGACGTTCCCAGGTCAATCGCGAGGACGAGTTGCTCCAGGCCGGTAACCGCCTCAGGCGTCCGGGAAATGAAAAGCGAAGTCATAAAGGTCTACTCAGAATGTGCGGGAAATCGACGCCACCCAGCGATTGCCATCCGTGGTTCGCACATGTCCGTCGTCTTCGGCCATATACAGCTCACGCGCCCGGGTCTTGGTTGTCACCCAGTCGAGTCCCCAGTCAAAGCCCCACCAGTGATGGACCAGACCTACGCCGTAGTCAGCGAAGTTCGCTTCCGAAAAGTTGGCGATCTGCTGATAACCGGCGTGCAGTTTGAGGTTGGTATTGATGCCCAGCGCGTATTTATAATCCAGGTCATACAACATGCTGCCTCGGGAGTTCTGGTCACCCTTGGCGTAGCATTCCAGGCCTTTGGTCGGGTCCTCACGGAACTGCAATTGCGCACCGCACACGCCACCGCTGTTGGCGCCCCGGTAGTTCTTCGACAGAACCCTGGCAATTCGGCCTTCAAGTGCGCCATAACCGATTTCCAGCACGGCGAACTGACTGTTGTAATTGGTCGTGTGCTCATCGCCCGGCGTGAAGGTCTCGAAATCGAAGCGATTGGGCGCTTTGAACTGAGCCCCAGGAAACATCTCCGTCGCCAGCCCCACACCATAGTGCCAGGCATCGGGATCGCCAAAGCGATAACCCCCTGCGAGCAGCACTCCCAGACCATCACCGTCGAGGAACTGCTTCTTGCTGACCGTAGAAAATTCGGCGAGCGCCACCAGACCTGTTTCATGAGCGACCTGAATGGTTACTCTGGCCCCCGGACGATTCAGGGAATCGGAAATGCCGCGGGTGCGAATGTCCGAGCTGGCCTTGGCGGTGATATCCACCGCGTAGCTCGACATTTCATCTGCGATAGCCAGGGTGCTGCCTGCTGCGGAGCACAATGCTGCAGCCATTACATAGCGAGTTGAATAAGTGCGCATGATTCTCTCCCACGCTGAGGGGCCGGATTTACAATTTGCAAACCGGGGCAGGAGGCAGTGTTGCGATACGCTCGAATTGCTCTGTCTTGCCGAGAACTTCGGTGCCGACAAAAGCCCTTACATTGAGGCGTCCGTCCTTGACCCGGACAGCGCCCTTATATTTTTTCTGATCACGGGGGTCGTACACCCAGCCATCGCGCCAGGCATCCTGGTCATAGCGGGTCAGCTGTAGAATCTGTACACCGCAGTCACTCGACGTCGAGGCAACATCCTTGACCCAGACAACCTGCCCGCAGATGGCGCCTACCTTGTCTGCGCAGTCGTCAAGCTTGACCACGGCGTCTTTTTCCGCCGTCAACCAAAGGCCCTTTGCCTCCATCGGTCCCGCAGCAGCATGAATACCGGTGGAGCACATCAGAACAGAAGAGAGGAAAAGCCATTGCCGTGCGTTCATAGCGTCACCTTTTTTTATTTTTTGTTTTAACAGACCGTCACACTAACGACGCTTCAGTTATGATAGTCATCGCTACACGATAGTTATAGCTATCATTTTATCGTGGAGCAACTGTTTTTTTCGACCGTCCTGCTGACGCCCCACTCTTTTTTGACAGGTACTTATGGCCAGGCTGAAAACTGAACCCTTTCCTGCGCAGGTCGCAGGCAAAACCGCCGAGCGCAAGAAGCTGCCTGCGCAGCAACGCGCTACTGAAACCTACGAACGTATTCTGGTCGCCACCGCAAACACCTTGTGCGAGGTCGGTATAGAGCGCTTGTCGACCAATCTGGTGTGCGAACGGGCAGGCCTTACACCGCCAGCGCTGTACCGCTATTTCCCCAATAAGTACGCGCTGTTGACGGTTCTTGGTGAACGTTTGCTGGAGAAGCAGAACGAGCGGATTGATCACTGGATCACCCCCGAACTGATCGCAGGTACGCCGCAGGCTCTGGAGCAGGCGCTTGCCGAACTGATTCTGGATACTTACCGGGTTACCGAAGCCACGCTGGGCGGCATGTGGACGCTGAAGGCTTTAAGGGCGGTTCCTGCGCTGGAGCATGTGCGGCTCGACTCTCACCGCAGGGTGTCCAAAGCCCAGGCCGCGATTATTGCCAGCGCCATTCCCGAGGCTGACCCCAAGCAGATAGCAATGGTTGCCCGTGTGGCGGTCGAGATGATTCACGCCACCATCGAATTGCTGTTCGATGAGCCCCTCGACCCGGCGAAGACCTGCGCCATGGTGGCGGCAATGATCGTCAGCCATCTGGATCGCCTTGATCCCGAACCTGCACCTGACAAATGAATACGCGAGAACAGGTTGACCGTTTCGGCCACTTGAACCGGCCGGATCGCCCCTTCATCGGTTGGCGATGGTTCTGTACGGTTACGTGAGCCAGAACGTAATCGCAACACTGCATCTATCTTATAAAAATACGCAGCCACAGGAGCAGCTTCATGAATCAGCCCGCAAGGATCACGCCCACTACGCCGTCTCCCGCTCCGGGGCTAACCGAGCTGTTCGAGGCGCAGAAAGCTGCAGTTCGCGCGCAAGGGGTGCCCTCCTACGCTCAACGAATCGCCGACCTCAACGCCATTCTGCGGGTGGTCAGCGACAATCAGGACAGGTTGCTTGAAGCGGTCAGCGCAGACTTCGGCAACCGCTCCTTCGCTGAAACCAGGCTCGGCGAGCTGATGCCTGTCATCAACGGCATCAAGCACATTCGCTCGCATCTCAAGGCGTGGATGCGGCCCTCCCGACGCAAGGTGGGTATTGTTTTCAAGCCCGCGACTGCCAGGGTCATTTATCAGCCGCTGGGCGTAGTCGGTATTCTCGCGCCCTGGAACTATCCGCTGACGCTGACGCTGGTGCCCTTGATAGAGGCACTGGCAGCGGGCAACCGGGTGATGATCAAACCTTCGGAATTGACCCCCAGAACCTCTGAGCTGCTCCGGCAATTGCTGGGTGAAACATTCTCTGCCGAGCAGGTCACAGTGGTCACGGGAGATGCCCTGCTGGCAAGCCAGTTCAGTGAACTGCCCTTTGACCACCTGGTGTTCACCGGGTCGACCTATGTAGGTCGCCATGTCATGGCGGCGGCTGCGCGTAACCTGACGCCGGTGACACTGGAGCTGGGCGGCAAATCACCGGTAGTGATCTGCGAGGACTATTCGATTAAAAAAGCGGCACGGATGCTTGCTATCGGCAAACTGTTCAACGCTGGGCAGACCTGCGTCGCACCCGACTACATACTGGTCCCGCGCGAACATGTAAACAGTTTTGCCGGCGAGTGGCTGGCCGCCGCGAAAAAACTTTATCCGACACTCGAAGGTAACCCGGACTACACCTCGATCATCTCCCAGCGCCACCACGACCGCCTCGTGAGCATGGCCAACCAGGCCATCTCAAAGGGGGCGAAAGCATGGCAACACGGTGCGCCGGTGTCGACCCTCGAACGTAAAATTGCGCCCATGGCGCTCACGGATGTACCGCTCGATGCGGACCTGATGCAGGAAGAGATTTTTGGTCCGCTGCTGCCGATACTTGCCTATGACTCCCTGGATGAAGCCATAGCCTTCATCAATGATCGCCCCGCGCCTCTGGCCCTTTACTGTTTTTCCAACGACCAGACGTCCGTGAATCAGGTGCTGAACCGGACACAATCCGGTGGCGTGACCATTAATGGCACCATGCTGCACGCGACTCAGGATGATCTGCCGTTCGGCGGCGTCGGGCAAAGTGGCACTGGGGCCTATCACGGCTATGAGGGCTTCGTTCGTCTGTCCCATGCACGCGGTGTTCTCAAGTTGAGTCGCTTCAACATGTCTGACAAGGTCTCGGCACCTTATGGACGGCTGACACGCCTTGTAACCCGCTTCATGCTCGGCAAATAGACGCTTGCCGAGCAACCGCGTCAGGTGACAGGACGTCGCCCCGGGTCGATATGCCCGCCTGCCCTGCCTTTCGCACCGCCAACGATAATCACTGTTTGTGATGACTCATTATTTATGTAACATCAGATCGTTATTCTTGGCTCACTTCAACTAGCCGTGTTCTAAGAGGCATCTAACGCGGGCATCTAGCGGCCACATCACCCACGGCCAAGTTGATGTGACCGCTGTTTGCGTTTAACGTCTAAGCTAGTGTCAGCATTTCTGAAATCATGGATGACTCAATGCCACACACACTACTACCCCACATAGGCAGGGCCATAGCCAGCATCGGCAGCGGCCATTTTTCCAGCATGTTCCACAAGCTTATCGATACTCAGCTTGCCGTGGATGCCACCCACCTCTCCTCACTGCCCCAGCCATGGCAAACGTTGCCCGCGTCGGCACCCACGGTTTTCAACGAAACGGTGACATCCTCACCCGGCACCCTGCTGCTCAGCGACTCGATCCATCTTTATCCCGCGCAGGCCTCGGAGAACTTCAGCTGCAAGATAACCGTCTTCAGGGCGCTGCCTGCGCATGAGTTTTCGGACAATGAACGTCGTCAGCTAAGCACTATCTCTCCGCTTTTATTCTCGATACTCGAAAGACATGTCAATGCCTTGCAAATGACAATGATCACTGTCGAACCGAAAAAAACCGAAAGCGTTGAAGAGCGTTTTCATGACCGGTTGCGCGAAACAGGTCAGACATTGTCCGAGCGGGAAATGCAGGTGTGCATCGGTTTGCTCGCCGGTCATACCGCAATCGAACAGGCCGAACGGCTTGCGCTCAAGGTCAATACGGTAGGCAGTTACCAGCGCCGCGCCGCCATCAAACTGGGCATCAGCGGTCGGCACTCGCTGATGCGCTGGATGTATGGCTCATCGGAAAGCGCTTGTTCAGCCTGTTGAAAGACGTTCAAGAGCGCAATAGGTAGCCAATGCCACAGGACGGGGCGATATCGATCACCCCGCCCATGCCGCCTTAACGCCGGTAGCGCTGGCCTGGCTTGTGGCCTGCCTGTCCTGTCAAACGGTTCATTGCGTTTCTCCCACGCCAATTGCCAATCCGTCGTACCACCAGGCCGCCAGACTGTAAACGTCTGGTGCCTTGAGGACGCTGAAGTGATTGCCCGGTCCCTGCCATAGCGTCAGCTGCGGCATCAGGTGTTGCCACCCTGTTGCAGATGACGCCTGCTCGAGCTGATTGTCCAGAGCATCCAGTTGCGGATCATCCACCAGCACCAGGCTGGCCCTGCCGCTGTAGCCTCCCGGTTCTGGTCGATAGACAGTCCGTATGGCGCTGGCAAACGTACGAGCAATCCCTTGCAGTGCCTGTGCTGCCAGACGCGGTGGCAACAGCCCGACGCGCACCATGGCTTGTTGCAGGAGGTGCAGTTGAGTGTCTCCATCGCTGTCGGCAAACACTTGAGGGTCGATTTCCAGGCTTCTGCCAGCGGACAACTGCAACGCTTCGATCAGCCGCTCCAGCACTGCCGTCGCGGTGTAGGGCTTGCTGCGCAGTCCGTCGCCACCAGGCGCTTCGCTGTCTATAAGGGTCAGCGAGACAACCTCGCGACCACGAGCCTGAAGCTTGACGGCCATGGCATGCGCCGCCCAGCCACCAAAGGAATGCCCAACCAGATGCAATGGGCCGTGTGGATACATTGCTTCGATGGCTTGCACATGGCTCTGCGCTGCAGCTTCCACCCTGCTGTGCGGAGCACTGCGGCCGTCCAGACCGCGCGGCTGCAGACCATAGATAGGCCAGTCAGGCCCCAGCGCTTCGGCCAGGCCGATGAAACTGGTGACGCTGTCACCGGCACCCGGCACGCAGAACAATGGCGCATGTCCATCCCGCCCGCTCTGGATGGCCAACAGCGATTGATAAGCCGGTGTCGACGGCGGTGTATCGGGTACTGCATGCAACGCCGTACTGATACTCCGACCGAGCGTATCCACGTGAGGTGCCTGCATCATTGTCATGTGGTCCCCAGGCACGCTGACACAACGCAACTGGCCTTTTGGCAGGACTTCACCCCAGCCCAATGTAGGACTGGTGCCTGTCGGTGCCATTGGACGCTGCTCTGCGCAGAACAGGTGGATCGGCAAACCGAGCGGTTCCAGTTGGTAATGCGCCAGGGCGTGACCGTGCGCCACTTCCCGGTCCAGGTAGTGATGCAACTGTTGATCGCTGGCCTGCGCGAGTTCCTCGTACAGCAGCTCCTCGTCGCGGCAAAGTTTCAGTAGGGTTTCAAAGTCTGGCAGGGTCGCCTGTCCGCTCAATGAGGTCAGACGCGCCAATGCAGCAGCACCCGCCCCGCTCTGGGCTTTCCAGTGCGCGATGCAGTGCGACAGTAATTGCCGCTCAAGCAGGTCAGGTCCTTGCCAGCGGGCCTTGCCCTGATCAGTCAGGCGCGGCACGTAGCTGTCGATCAGGCCGAGAAATGCTACGGGCTCGTCCATACCGAGCAGTTGAGTCGCCACTTCATAGGCCAGAACCCCGCCAAACGACCAGCCTGCCAGCCGGTAAGGACCGCGTGGCTGGACCTGCCGAATACGTTCCACCAGCCGCGCCGCCAGGCATTCCATGGTGCGCAATTGCTGCTGGCCAAGGCCAACCCCCGGCAAGCCGTAGATCGGGAAGTCGCCCTGCAGGTGTTGTCCAAGGACCGGAAAGTAAGCATCCAGACCGGTAAAGTCATGAATCAGGAACAGAGGCGGTTCGCTGCCACCTGCCCTTACCGTGACGACCTCCTGAGCTTCAACCGAGGGTGTCGGACGCTGGTCGAGCAATCCGGCCAGCGCTGCGATGCTCGGATGCTGGAACAACTCGGCCAGAGACAGTGACAAGCCCGCTTTTTGCAGCAGGCTGACCAGACGGATCGCCGACAGCGAATGGCCACCCAGCTCAAAGAAGCTGTCGTGTCTGCCGATTCGGCCCACTTCCAGAACCTCGGCCCACAGCTGCGCCAGACGCTCCTCCAATGCCGTGGTCGGCGCTTGATAAGCATGGTTCGCCAGCGCGGCCATGTCCGGGGCTGGCAAGGCCTTGCGGTCGACCTTGCCATTCTGGGTCAACGGCAGTGCATCCAGACCGACAAAGACCGCAGGCACCATGTATTCCGGCAATTGCCCTAGCAGGTGCGCTCTCAATGCAGCACTGTCGAGCGCAGCGTCGCGACGGGTGAAGTAGCCCACCAGGCGCAACGAGCCATCTTCCAGACGTTGCGTAGTCACAACGGCTTCGCCAACGCCCGGGCATTGCGCCAGGTGCTGTTCAATCTCGCCCAGCTCGATGCGTACCCCACGGATTTTGACCTGATCGTCGTTGCGGCCCAGGTATTCAAGGGTCCCGTCAGCCAGCCAGCGCACCAGGTCGCCGGAGCGGTACATTCTGGCCTCGCTGCTGTCGCTGAAAGGATCATCAACGAAGCGCTCGGCGGTCAGCTCCGGGCGGTTCAGATAGCCACGTGCTACGCCTGTGCCGCCGATATACAACTCGCCGGGCACCCCGAGCGGCACTGGCTGGCCCTGCGAATCCAATACATAAAGCCGCGCATGGGAAACAGGCTTGCCGATGTGCAAGACCTTGCCCGGCTCCATCAGACCGGAGCTGGCAACCACCGTGGTTTCCGTCGGACCGTAGTTGTTGACCACCGCGAAACCAGGGTCGCGATTGAAGTGACGCAAACGGTCGCCACCAATCAACAAGGTTTTAAGGGTCGGATGGCGCAACTCACGACTGAATGCATATTCGGCCACCGGTGTCGGCAGAAACGCGACTTGCAGAGGTTGCGCCAGCCACCAGTCGAGCAACACATCAAGCTGTTCGTTGCCAATCTCCGCAGGCGGCAGATGCAATACCGCACCGGCACATAACGCAGGCCATACTTCCCAGGCCATCGCGTCGAAACCAAACCCGGCAACGCTGGCGGTATGACTGCCCGCACGCAGATCGAATGCCTGACAGTGCCAGTCCACCAGATTGTTCAGCGTCCGATGCTCGACCATCACGCCTTTGGGCAGTCCGGTGGACCCCGAGGTATAAATCACGTAAGCCAGTTGACGCGTGGTCATTTGCGGAACATGCGGGTTGTCGGTGCGTTGCGACCAGTCCGGGCGATCTAGGACAACCACCGGTACAGCCAGGCTGGGCAGACGCGCCAGCAGGCCGGACTGAGCCAGCACCACGACAGGTGCGCTGTCTTCAAGCAGATAGCCGATGCGCTCGTCTGGATGTGCCGGATCGACCGGCACATAGCTTGCCCCGGCTTTCAACACCGCTAGCAAGCCGGTGAGTGTTTCAAGCCCGCGCCGCGCCACTACCGCTACACTGTCATCCGGACGTACGCCCAAGCCGATAAGGTGATGGGCCAGTGCGTTGGCACGACCATTCAGCTCCGCGTAGCTCAAGCGCTGGTCGCCTGCCTGGGCAGCCACAGCGTGCGGCTGATCAAGCGCCTGCTGCTCAATACGCTGGTGAATGGTCAGCGGGTTCTCTGGGCTGAGCGCTTGGGCATTGAAGCCATTGAGCAGTTCGTTTCGCTCAGCGACCGGCAGAATATTCAGCGACTGAATCGGCGCGGTAAGTTTTTGCTCAAGGGCGATCACCAGGTTCTCTACGGCGCAGGAAAGGTACGCGCAGACACGCCGGGCATCGATGCCCGTCGTGGTCAGCGCCGACAGGTCAAACGCCTCGCCCAGGTCATCGACGCTGAGCGTCAGCGGGTAGCTGCTGCGCTCACCGGCCTGCAACAGTTCGATCCCCTGCCAGGCTTTTTCGGCAGCCTCGTCGTGCTCTCCGGGCGCAGTGCTGTGGCGGTAGTTCAACAACGCGCTGAACAACGGCGCGCCCGCAGGCAAGGCGCTGCAACGCTGGGCGATTGCCAGCGAGGCATGCTCGTGGGCAAGCAATCCGGTCAGACGCAGATGGGTCTGCAACACCGCATCGCGTGTGCTCTGACCGAAGAGGTCAATGCGCAGCGGCAAGGTATTGATGAACACCCCGAGCGTGCGCTCTGCCCCCTCGGTGCCGTTCAGGCGACCGAGCAGTACGGTGCCGAACACCACTTTGTCGCGCCCGGACAAGCGGCCCAGTACCTGAGCCCAGGCCAGGTGCATCAGGCTGGCAGGGCTGACACCCAGTTGCCGTACTTGATCGCGTAACCGCTGGCTCAGCGCCGAATCCAGGCGCAGCCTGGCTTCACTCGGAACATCCGGCCCCGGCAGCGAAGTCTGGCCATACGCCAGGGTGGGTTCGTCCAGGTCACCCAATTGCTCGCGGAAGAACGTTTCATGCGCGTGCTCACCCGCCCCCAGCAAGGTCTGCGCAATGTAATTGCGGTAAGGCACTGGCGCGGGCAGTTGCGCCTGCTGATCCAGCAGTACTGCCTGCAATTCCCGGCTCAGCAGGTCGAGGGCAACGTGGTCCATGATCAGGTGATGGAACAGCAGTACCGCGACGATACGCTGGTTGTCCGGGTCATCGGCGTGCACCAGACGCAGCAGCGGTGCACGGACAAGGTCCAGCGGTTCGGGATCGGCCAGTGCCGCCAGCGGCAATTCGATCACCGGCAGGTCGGCATGACGCCAAACCACTTGCACAGGTGTTTCCAGGCCTTCCCAGCACAGCGAAGTACGTAGCACATCGTTACGGGCGATGACCTGCTGCAACGCCTGGCAAAAGGCATCCAGCCGCGAGCGGTCGGCAAATGCAAAGCGTGCCTGCAAGCGATAAGGGTCATCGTCACCGGCTGACAGGTAATGATAGAAAATACCTGCCTGCAAAGGCCCCAACGGGTAGATGTCCTGAACATTGGGCGCACCGCCGGTCACGCTGGCGACGATGCGATCAATGCCTGCCTGATCCAGCTTCACCAAGGGCAGCAGGTCCGGGGTGATCGAGGTGCAATCCGGACCGATCAGGTTGGCCGGAACCTTCACCTGACTGCCGTTGCCGATGGCGCGGGCCAGGGCCGCGAGGGTTGGCTGGGCAAACAAAACGCGAATATCTGCGTCCATGCCGCGACGACGCATGCGAGCGATCAGGGTGACGGCGAGTAGCGAATGGCCGCCTAGTTCGAAGAAGTGGTCGTTGCGCCCTACCTGCTCGACCTGCAGCAAATCGCTCCAGATCTCGGCAACGGCTATTTCCAGTTCACCTTGCGGCGGCTCGTATTCACGCCCCGGCAGAGCGTCGCGGTCCGGGACAGGCAAGGCGCGGCGATCCACCTTGCCATTGGCGGTCAGCGGCCAGGCGTCAAGGCGCACAAAAGCGCTTGGCACCATATAGCCTGGCAGACGAGCCAGCATCTCGGCACGCAGTCCGGCGACCTCAATGGCGGAGGCAGCGGCGTGTTCGATGAAGTACGCCACCAGACGTGGTTGCCCAGGCTCGTCTTCGCGGGCCAGAACCAGCGATTCCTCGATACCCGGCAATGCCGCCAACTGCGCCTCGATTTCGCCCAGCTCGATACGCACGCCACGAATCTTCACCTGATCATCGTTACGGCCCAGATAATCCAGCGTGCCATCGGCATTCCAGCGCGCCAGATCGCCAGTGCGGTACATACGCGCTTGCGGCTGCCCACTGAACGGGTCGCTCAGGAAGCGCTCGGCAGTCAGTTGCGGCTGGTTCAGATAACCCCGTGCCACGCCTTCGCCGCCTATATACAACTCGCCGGCGACGCCCAATGGCACCAGTTGCTGCTGGTCGTCGAGCAGGTACACGCGGGTATTGGCAATCGGTGTGCCAATATCCAGGCTGCCATCCGGCAGCAGACGACCCGAGGTGGCCACCACCGTAGCCTCGGTCGGGCCGTAGTTGTTGATGACGGCAAAGCCCGGGTCACGGTGGAACTGACGCAGGCGGTCGCCGCCGATCAATAGCGTGCGCAGGGTCGGATGATGCAATTCGCGACTGAACGCGTATTCAGCCACCGGGGTCGGCAGAAAGGCTACTTGCAGCGGTTGCGCCAGCCACCAGTCAAGCAGCGCGTCGAGCTGCTCGTTACCGATGTCTGCAGGTGGAACGTGCAGCGTTGCACCGGCACACAGTGCCGGCCAGATTTCCCAGGCCATTGCGTCAAAGCCGAAACCGGCAACACTGGCAGTGTGGCTGCCTGCGTGCAGATCGAATGCCTGGCAATGCCAATGCACCAGGTTGGCCAGGGTGCCATGCTCGACCATCACGCCTTTCGGTTGCCCGGTCGAGCCCGAGGTGTAGATGACATAAGCCAGTTCGCGGGACGTCAGCCCCGCCACCAGCGGATTATCCGCCTGCGCCGGCCACTCGGGTCGATCAAGCGCAATCACCGGCACCGCCAACGCTGGCAGGCGTGCGATGAAGGTCTGTTGAGCAAGTACCACCACCGGTGCGCTATCGGTCAGCAAGTAGCCAAGGCGTTCATCGGGATACGCCGGATCCACCGGTACATAGCAGGCACCGGCCTTGAGGATCGACAGCAGGCTCACCAGCGTGTCCAGCCCGCGGCGCGCAACCACCGCCACCCGATCGTCCGGGCGCACGCCAAGGCTGATCAGATAATGGGCAAGGCTGTTCGCCTGGCGGTTCAACTCTGCGTAGCTCAGCGACTGCTCGCCAACCCGGGCAGCGACTGCTTCAGGCTGACGTGCGGCCTGAGCTTCGATCAGGCCATGAACGGTTTGACCTTGCGGGAAACTCACCGCGCTGGCGTTAAGGCTCTCGAGCAGGTACTCACGTTCCTGCGGACCCACCAGCGGAATATCACCCAGCACCGCGTTTTCATTATTCACCAGCGCATGCAGCAACTGTTCGAAATAGCCGTAATAGCGCTGCACCGTGGGCTCATCGAACAGCGCGGTTGCGTATTCCAACGTGCCAAACAGCGAGTCATCCTGCTCGCCGAGGTTCAACGACAGATCAAACTTGCAGACCTGACTCTCCTGCTCGACCACGCTCAGCGACAAACCGTCCATGTCCGGTAACGAGGTTTCCCCGGCCAGCCAGTTGAGCGTGGTCTGGAACAACGGGGAGTGAGCCAGGCTGCGGGTCGGCCGGACAATTTCCACCACCTGCTCGAATGGCAGGTCCTGATGATCCTGAGCCTCCAGTACCCGCTCCCTGACCTGTGCCAGCAATGCATTACCGGTCAGCGCCGAGGCTGTATCGATGCGCACGGCCAGGGTGTTGACGAACAGCCCGATCAGCCCTTCCAGCTCCGCACGACCGCGTCCTGCAATCGGGCTGCCGACCACCACTTCGGTCTGACCGGAAAGACGCGCCAGCAATGCGCCCCATGCGGTCAGCAAGGTCATGTACAGCGTGACGCCTTGCCGTTGCGCCAGCGCTCGCAAGCCTGCCGTCAGTGGCCCGTCCAGCCGCACGTTCAGGCTGGCACCGGCGAAGTCCTGCTGCGCCGGGCGGGGCCGGTCGGCAGGCAGCGTCAGTAGCGTCGGTGCGCCTTCCAGGGCTTGTCGCCAATAGGCTGCCTGATGTTGCAAGCGCTCGCCGCTCATCCAGCCCTGCTGCCATACCGCATAGTCGGCGTATTGAATAGCCAAAGCTGGCAGGGGATCGTCCTTGCCCTGATGCAATGCCGGGTACAACGCGAGCAACTCGCGAGTCAGCACGCCCAGCGACCAACCGTCGGCGACGATGTGGTGCACCGTCAGCAACAACACATGCTGCTCGTCTTCCACCTGTAGCAGGCAGCCACGGATCAGTGGCCCACGCGTCAGATCGAACGCTGCGGTGGCCTCTACAGCAACACGTTCGGCCAGTGTTTCCGGCATTTGACGCAGATCTTCAACATGCAGGACCGGCATGGCCGCAGGCGCAGTAAACACCACCTCTGCGCCCTCTTCGCAGGCGATGAACCGGCTGCGCAGGGTTTCGTGGCGCTCGACGATCCGTGATACCGCAGCGGTCAGCGCAGCTACATCCAGCAAGCCCTGTATGCGCAGGGCCAGCGGGATGTTGTACGCCTCATTGCCACCCTCCATCTGCGCCAGGAACCACAAGCGCAGCTGGGCGAACGACAGCGGTAACGACTGATCACGCGGTGCAGGCAGGATCAGCGACAGTTCACTGCGCCCGGCACCGGCCAGCGCACTGGCGACGGCAGCCAGCTCACCCAGCGCAAAGAGCTCGCCCAACGGCAACTCCATGCCCATCTGTTGACGCACCTGCGACACCATGCGCATGGCCAGCAAGGAATGCCCACCCAGATCGAAGAAGTGGTCGTGGCGGCCTACCTGTTCAATCTGTAGAACTTCCGCCCAGATCTGCGCCAGAGCCACTTCAATCTCTCCCTGCGGTGGCTCGTAGGCCAGCCCCAGCAGCGACGAGTGATCCGGTTTGGGCAGCGCACGGCTGTCAAGTTTGCCGTTGGCAGTCAGCGGCAGCGCGGTCAGCTCTATATAGGCTCCCGGAACCATGTATTCAGGCAGGTTGGCCTGCAGATGCGCACGCATTTGCTCCGGCCCGGGGGCATCGGACTCCGGCTGGCTGGTGAAATAGGCAACCAGACGTACATTGCCCGGCTCGTCCTCACGAGCCAGAACAACGGCCTCTCTGACCCCCGGCAACTGGTGCAGACAATTGACAATTTCGCCCAGCTCAATACGGAAGCCACGGATTTTCACTTGATCGTCGTTGCGTCCCAGGCATTCCAGTTGGCCGTCATCCAGCCAGCGACCCAGATCGCCGGTGCGGTACAGCATGGCGCCAGGCTGATCGCTGAACGGGTCGGCAATAAACTTCTCGTCGGTCAGATCCTGGCGGTTCAGATAACCCAGCGCCACACCGTCGCCACCGATGTAAAGCTCGCCGATAGCTCCCAGCGGTGTCAGGCGCTGATGAGCGTCGAGCACGTAAACACTGGTGTTGCCGATGGGTCGACCGATAGGCACGTACTCGGCCTCATCGGCCAGCGTTCGTACTTGGCAGGCAGTGGCGAAGGTGGTTGTCTCGGTGGGGCCGTAAGCGTTCAGCAGGTGCAGACCCGGTGCCTGGGCAAGCAGTTTGCGGAAGCTGGCCGGGTCTGCGCGCTCTCCGCCTGAAAGCAGCAGGCGCAGACCCCCAAGTGCCTCTGGAATCAGTTGCACGTACTGGTTGAACAGCGCGGTGGTCAAAAACAGCACGCTGACATTGCCCTGACGCAGGGCCGCGCTGAAACGCATCGGGTCAATCAGCGTGGTGTGCTCGATCACCAACAACTGCCCGCCGTTGAGCAACGCACCCCAGACTTCCATGGTGCTTGCATCGAACGCCGGATTGGAGGCAAAGGCGATGCAGTCCTGCTCGTTGAAGTCGGCATAACCGTTGTTCAATACCAGTCGGGTGATACCGCGATGGGCGACACGTACGCCTTTTGGCGCCCCCGTCGAACCAGAGGTATACATGACGTAAGCCGCTGTATCAGAGGCCTGTGGCAGGCCCGGATCATGCGCAGGCTGGTCGTCGAGAGTCAGGCGGTCCAGATCAATACGCCGCACGGATGAGGCTGTCGACATGGCGCTCTGCGTCAACACGTATTTCGCCTGGCAGTCATCGAGCATGTAATGCTGCCGCTCGGCAGGCGCGTTGACGTCCAGTGGTACGTAGGTCGCTGCACATTTACCGATCGCCAACTGGCTGATCACCAGTTCCAGCGAGCGAGGCAGCAGAATCGCCACATGCTCATTGGGCTTCACACCTTGCCCCAGCAGGTAATGGGCCAGGTGGTTGGCACGTTCGTTCAGCTCCCCATAAGTCAGCGAACGGCGGCCATGCACGGCAGCCACTGCATGCGGATGCAGCGCAGCACGGCGCTCAAACAGGCGATGCACGAGCTGCTCGCGGGGGTATTCACGACGGGTGTTGTTGAACGTGGCCGACAACAGCGTGTGTTCAGCCTCCGGCAGCACCGATGATTCGATCAAAGCCGTTTCCGATTGCTGCTCCAGTGCCTGCACCAAATGGACAAGAGCTTGTTGCACATAGGCGCAAATCCGTTGCGGATCAATACCCGGCGCAGTCTGGGCAGTCAGGCTGAACGCATCGCCGAAGTCATCGATACACAGGGTCAGCGGGTAGTTGCTGCGCTCTTCTGCATGCACGACCTCAATCCCTTGCCATGCAGCGTTGCTTGCCTGGTCATCAACCTCAGGCACAGCGCTGTGGCGGTAGTTGAGCAACGTATTGAACAGCGGCGCGCCAGCCGGCAAGGCGCTGCATCGTTGGGCCAGTGCCAACTGAGCATGCTCGTGGGTGAGCATGCCGACCAGACGAGCGTGCAGGTCGAGGACCGCACTGCGCGCGCAATGCCCGCCCAGGTCCATGCGCAGCGGCAAGGTGTTGATAAACACACCCAAGGCCCGCTCGCCGCCTTCGCCACCGCGCAACCGTCCAAGCAGTACGGTGCCGAATACCACGCTTTCACGCCCGGACAACTGCCCCAGGACCTGAGCCCAGGCCAGGTGCATCAAAGTAGCGGCGCTGACGCTCAGTTGCCTTGCCTGATCACGAACCTGATGGCACAGGTCGATGTCCAGTGTGAGTCGGGCCTCGCCAGGAATCTGATCTGCCGATGCCATTACCAGGCCGTAAGGCAGGGTCGGCTCATCGACATCGCCCAACTGCTCGCGGAAGAACGCTTGATGGGCCTCGTCGCCAGGCCCTTGCAGGACGTGGGCGATGTAATTTCGGTACGGCACGGGCGCTGCGAGCGAAGCTTCGTTGCCCAGCAGTACGGCCTGCAATTCATGGCTCAGTACATCAAGGGCAATATGGTCCATGATTACATGGTGGTAACGCAGAACCGCCGCAATCCTGTGGTTGGCGGGGTCATGGGCATAGACCAGATGCAGCAGCGGTGCCTGAGTAAGGTCCATGCGTGGGGCATTGAAAAGGTCGTGCAACGCTGTCTCTTGAACGAGCATGGGAGCCTGACGCCAGACCACCTGCACCGGCGTTTGCAAACCTTCCCAGAACAACGCGGTGCGCAGCATATCGTTGCGTTCGATCACCCGCTGCAATGCATCGCAGAAAGCGTTCAGCCGCGACACGTCGGCGAATGCGAACTGCGGCTGCAACAGGTAGGGATCGCTGTCCCCGGCGGTCAGGTGGTGGTAAAGAATGCCTGTCTGCAAGGGGCCCAGCGGATAAATATCCTGCACATTGGCGGCACCGCCCGGCACCTTCGCAACGATACGGTCGATGGCTGGCTGATCCAGCGCTACCAATGGCAGCAGTTCGGGTGTAATGCGCTGGCAGTGCGCATCGATCAGGTTGGCCGGCACTTTGACTTCAGTGTCGCGACCGACGGCGTCAGCCAGCGCTGCCAGTGTTGGCTGAACAAACAGAACACGAATGTCGGCACGCATGTCCAGACGACGCATACGCGCAATCAGGGTCACGGCGAGCAATGAGTGGCCGCCCAGTTCAAAGAAGTTATCCTGACGCCCAACCTGCTCCACATGCAGCAATTCGGCCCAGAGGCTGGCCAAGGCGATTTCGATCGTACCCTGCGGCGCTTCATAGGCACGGCTGGCGATACTGTCGCGATCCGGTGCCGGCAAACTTTTGCGGTCCAGTTTGCCGTTCGCCGTGACTGGCAGGCTGGCCAGCCTTACAAACGCCGCAGGCACCATGTATTCGGGCAGCAGCCCCGACAGCCAGGCACGCAACTGCTCGATATCCAGCCCGGTTTTATATTCACCGCAGGTGTAATAGCCAACCAGTCGTTTGTCGCCCGGCACATCCTCGCGTGCCACTACCACAGCGTCGATGACATCCGGATGATCGTTCAGGCGAGACGCGATCTCACCCAGCTCAATACGGAACCCGCGAATCTTGACCTGCTCGTCGTTACGGCCCATGTATTCCAGGCTACCGTCGGCCATCCACCGTCCAAGGTCGCCGGTACGGTACATGCGCGCATCCGGTGCAGTGCTGAACGGGTTGTCGAGGAAACGTTCGGCCGTGAGCGCTTCACGGTTCAGATAACCCCGCGCCACACCGGCACCGCCAACATACAGTTCGCCAACCACACCTACCGGCACAGGCTCGCCGCGGGCGTCGAGGACATACATCTGCAAATCGGGAATGCGCCTGCCGATAGGACTGGCACCGACACGCATGGCGTCTTCGGTCTGCAATGGATAATAGGTCACATGCACCGTGGTTTCGGTGATGCCGTACATGTTCACCAGTTGCGTGCCAGCGTTTACGTTGCGTGCATACCACGGCTTGAGCATCGCCGTTTCGAGCGCTTCACCGCCGAAAATCATCTGGCGCAGCGAGTGCGCCTGCTCGTTCTCGTTTTGGGCAGCGATCAGTTGCCGGAACGCGCTCGGCGTTTGGTTGAGCACCGTAACTCCTGCGCTGCACAGCAGGTTGTAGAAGTCTTCCGGCGAGCGGCTGACCAGTTGCGGCACGATCAACAAACGGCCGCCGTGCAGCAATGCGCCCCATATTTCCCAGACCGAGAAGTCGAAGGCGAATGAGTGAAACAGTGCCCAGACATCCTGTTCGTTGAAACCGAACCAGTCTTCGGTGGCCGAAAACAGCCGTGCAACGTTGCGGTGTTCGATCATCACACCCTTGGGCTGACCGGTTGAGCCCGAGGTGTAGATGATATAAGCCAGGCTAGTGGGCTTTACCGGCACCTGCGGATTAGAGACGGACTCGTCCTGCAAATCGGCATCGTCGAGACTGATTACCGGCACATCTGACACCGGCAGGGCGTGCTGTACTGACCGCTGACTCAACAACGCCACTGGCGCGCTGTCGCCGAGGGTGTAGGCCAGACGCTCGAGTGGGTAAGCGGGGTCCAGCGGCACATAGGCGCCACCGGCCTTGAGAATGCCCAGCAGGCCCGCGATCATTTGCAGGCTCCGCTGCGTGCAGATGGCAACACGGTCATCGACACTGATGCCCATGCCGATAAGGCGATGTGCAATTTTATTGGCCTGGGCGTTGAGTGTCGCGTAGCTCCAGGATGTATCTTCGAACGTTACGGCAATCGCATCCGGCGTGCGCTGCACTTGTGCTTCAAACTGGCTGTGCAGGGTCAGCCCCTGCGGGTAAACCGCATCGGGTGCATTGAAACCGTCGGTCAACTGCCGACGCTCGCTACCCGACAAGAGCGGAATGTGGTTCACGACCGTCTGGCTGTCGGTGATCATGCCGCGCAATATCGCCTCCAGGTAACCCAGATAGCGTTCGATGGTGCTGCGGTCAAACAGCGCTGTCGCATATTCCACGATGCAGCGGAAACCATCGGCGCTGTCGCCGACGCTCAGCGCCAGGTCGAATTTTGCGAAAGCGGCCTGCTCTTCCAGCGGTTCCAGGTGCATGTCGCCCAGTTGCAAATCCAGACCCTGGCTGCCGTCCCAGGTCAGTGATGCTTGGAACAAAGGGCTATGCGAAAGACTGCGAGGCGGTCGCAAGCGCTCCACCACCTGCTCGAAAGGCAGGTCCTGATGGTCCTGCGCCGCCACCACGCGGGCCTTGATGCGGGCCAGCAGCGTCACAGCATCCGGCTCGCCCGAGGTATCGACACGCACGGCCAGGGTATTGACGAACAGACCGATCAGGCCTTCGATTTCGGCATGGCGGCGGTTGGCAACCGGCATGCCGACGACGACTTCCTCCTGGCCGGATAACCGCGCCAGCAATGCGGCCCAGGCCCCCATGAACAGCATGAACGGTGTCACCGACTGCTCATGGCAGAAGGTCCTGAGGTCGCTGCTCAGGCGCGGATCGAGCTCCAGCGTGACACTGGCCCCGGTATAGTCCTGATGCGCAGGCCGTGGACGGTCAGTGGGCAAGGTCAGCAATACCGGCGCACCCGCCAGTGCCTGCTGCCAGTAATCGCCCTGATGGCTCAACCGTTCGGCATCCAGCCAGTTGCGCTGCCACACTGCGTAATCGCCATATTGCAGCGTCAGCGCAGGCAGCGGATCATCCTGGCCTTGACTGAACGCCTGATAGAGCGCGGTGAGTTCACGGGTCAGAACACCCAGCGACCAGCCATCGGCAACGATGTGGTGTACGGTCAGCAGCAAAACGTGACGGTCTTCAGCCAGGCACAGCAAGCGACCACGAATCGGCAGGTCGCGGTGCAGATCGAAGGGCTGCGCTGCCTCTTCCTTTGTTACCGCCTGTAAGGCCCCTGCGTCCTGGCCACGCAAATCCTGCCAGCCAATATCGGGCACTACCGTGGCGGACGCTGCCTGCACCCAGGCCTTGTCGTCTTCCTGGCTGAATTGGCTGCGCAGGCTATCGTGGCGGGCGACAATGCGTTCCAGCGCACGCGTCAAGGCACGGCTGTCCAGCGGGCCGCTCAGTTTCAGGCCCAATGAGATGTTGTAGGCGCTGTTGGCATCTTCCATTTGCGCCATGAACCAGATGCGCTGCTGAGCAGACGACAGCGGAACAGGGCCGGTGCGTGGCTGCACGTCGATGGCAGGCAACTGGCTGCGCGCGGCAGCCGTCAGGCAGTGCGCCACCGCGATCAGCGAACTGTCGGCAAACAGGTCGCCAAGGGCAAGCTCAAGTGACAGACGCTGGCGCACCTGAGAAACCATACGCATGGCCAACAGCGAATGGCCACCCAGATCAAAGAACCGGTCATGACGCCCTACCCGCTCGACCTGTAACAATTCGCTCCAGATCTGAGCCAGTGCGTTCTCCAGATCACCTTGCGGTGCCTGGTATTCCCCGGTTGACAGCGCATCGCGGTCGGGGACTGGCAATGCACGGCGGTCGACCTTGCCGTTGGCCGTCAGTGGCCAGCTTTCCAGTCGTACCAATGCGCCGGGCACCATATAACCCGGCAGGCGGGCCAGCAGCGCGGTACGCAATTGCTCTACTGTGGTGGTGGGAGCGTCTGCACGTTCAGTGAAGTAACCCACCAGGCGCGGTTGCCCTGGCTCATCTTCGCGAGCCAGGACCAGCGCTTCCTCGATACCTGGCAATTGGCCGAGCTGGCTTTCTATTTCACCCAGTTCAATGCGCACGCCACGAATCTTCACTTGGTCGTCGTTACGGCCCAGGTACTCCAGCGTGCCATCTGCGTTCCAGCGTGCCAGGTCGCCGGTGCGGTACATGCGCGCCTGTGGTTGTCCGGAGAAAGGGTCGCGCAGAAAGCGTTCAGCAGTCAGTTGCGGCTGATTCAGGTAACCGCGAGCGACACTGTCGCCGCCAATGTACAGCTCGCCTGCCACACCCAGCGGGACCAGTTGCTGGCGGTTATCCAGCAAATAAACCGAGGTATTGGCGATGGGCTTGCCGATGTCCAGGCTGCCATTGGGGAACAGGCGGCCTGAGGTGGCGACCACGGTGGTCTCGGTCGGGCCGTAGTTGTTGATCACTGCGAAGCCTGGATCACGATGGAACTGGCGCAGACGGTCGCCGCCGATCAGCAGCGTGCGCAGGGTCGGGTGACGCAGGTTGCGACTGAAGGCGTACTCGGCAACAGGCGTAGGTAGAAATGCGACCTGCAACGGTTGGGTCAACCACCAGTCAAGCAGCGCATCGAGCTGTTCATTGCCGATCTCGGCAGGCGGCAGGTGCAACGCCGCCCCGGCGCACAAGGCTGGCCAGACTTCCCAGGCCATGGCGTCGAAACCAAAACCCGCCACACTGGCGGTGTGACGGCCCGCGCGCAGATCGAAGGCGGCGCGGTGCCAGTCGACCAGATTATTCAGCGTCCGGTGCTCGACCATCACGCCCTTGGGCTGACCGGTCGAGCCCGAGGTGTAGATCACGTAGGCGAGATGAGTCGAATTGAGCCCGTCGATGTGCGGGTTGCCTGGCTGTTGCGGCCAGTTCGCCAGGTCAAGGTCGATCAGCGGTACTTCCAGCCGTTGCAACCCTGAAACGCCGTTGAGACGTTCCACAAATGCCTGTTGCGTCAATACCGCAACCGGTGCGCTGTCAGTCAGCAAATAGACGATACGCTCATCCGGATGCGCCGGGTCAACCGGTACGTAGCCCGCCCCGGCCTTGAGTACGGCCAGCAAGCCGACCAGCGTCTCTAGGCTGCGTCGTGCAACCACGGCAACGCGATCGTCGGGCTGTACGCCGATGCCGATCAAGTGCTGGGCGAGCGCATTGGCATGCGCGTTCAGCTCGCTGTAACTGAGGCATTGCTCGCCCACCTGCGCGGCGATCGCATCAGGCTGTTGCTCCGCCAGGTGTTCGATGCGCTGGTGAATCGTCAGCCGGCGTTCATAGTCGGCATGTCTGTCGTTGAAGCCGAGCAGAAGCTGCGCTCGCTCGCTGGTGGGCACCATATCAAGCTGATCGACGGGCATCTGCGGCGTCTGCTCCAGCGCATCGAGCACACTTTCCATGGTCCATTGCATGTAAGCGCAAATGCTTTGCGCACTGATACCTGCGGTAGTTTGTGCAGTAAAGCCAAACGCTTCGCCCAGATCATCGACGCTCAGTACCAGCGGGTAGTTGCTGCGCTCCTGAGCATGCAGCACCTCAATGCCCTGCCATGTTTCACCGGAAGCCTGCGCTGGTGAACTGTGACGATAGTTGAGCAAGGCGTTGAACAACGGCGTCGGCGCTTGCACCCCGCTGCAACGCTGGGCCAGTGCCAGTGGTGCGTGTTCATGGCGCATCAGTGCGGTCAGGCGCTGGTGGGTTACCCTTACTGCGGCTTGTATGCCTTGATCGTCCAGATCGAGACGCAGCGGCAAGGTATTGATGAAGATGCCCAGCGCCCGCTCCGTGGCCTCGGCACCCAGCAAGCGCCCCATCAGTACAGTACCGAAGACGACTCGCGATTGTCCGGCAAGGCCTGCCAGCACCCGTGCCCAGCCCAGGTGAAACAGGCTGGCGACGCTTACTCCCAGGCTCCGCGCCTGAGCGCGCAAGCGCTGGCACAGCAGCAGATCAAGCGTGACACTGTGCTCTTCGAGCTCATCGCCGTCACCGCTCAAATCCTGCAGGCTGTACGCCAGGGTCGGTTCATCGAGGTCGCCGAGCATGTCGCGGAAGAACGCTTCATGCTGTTCTTCGCTGACGCCCAGCAACGCCTGCCCGACATAGTTGCGGAACGGTACCGGTACACCCAGCAGCCCGGCCTGCCCCGACAGGCACGCCTGTATTTCATGACGCACCACTTCCAGCGCACTGTGGTCCATGGCGATATGGTGGAACAGCAGCGTAGCCTGCATCCCCTGACCTTGCGCCGGCTCATGGCAGACCAGACGCATCAGCGGTGCCTGGCCCAGCACCATGGTCATGCCTTCGGCGCTCGGCGAGGTATCGACCTTGAGTTCAGCGTGACGCCAGACCACTTGCAGCGGGGTTTCCAGACCGTTCCAGTGCACTGAGGTGCGCAGAATGTCATGCCGGTTGATGACGGTTTGCAGCGCCTGGGCGAATGCCTTCAGACGCGCTTGATCAGAAAAGGCGAATTGCACCTGCATCACATACGGGTCGCCCTGAGTGGCGGTAACGTGATGGTACAAAATGCCTTGCTGCAGCGGAGCCAGCGGGTAGATGTCCTGCACATTGGCGGCACCTCCCGGTATTGCGTCCAGCAACTGGTCGATGGTTGCCTGATCAAGCTCCACCAGCGTCAGCATCTGCGCAGTGATTTGCTCGCAGCCCTGAGGAATGCCATTGGCGGGCAACGTCAGTGCGCCGCGTTTGCTGTTCTGGTAATCGCCCTGTTCGATGAGTTCTATCAGCGCCGGCTTGTGCTCGCGCAGGTGCTCCAGCAGACCGTTTTCGGTCAATGCACGGCGATTGCCCTGCACAACCAGTTGTCCGTCCTTGACCGTCAGGTGAATAGCGTGAGCTTTGAGTGCCGCCAATAGTTCGTTGATGCTCACAGTATTATCTCCATGCTCTCTGTGATGGCTGCATAGCCTGCCAGCGTAGGTTGTTCGAACAGCGCCCGGACATCGGCCTCGATGCCTTCCTGGCGCAGGCGCGCAGTCAGGTTCACCGCCAGCAGCGAGTGCCCGCCCAGTTCGAAAAAGTTGTCGTGTCGTCCGACTTGCCCGACTCCGAGCAGCTCGCTCCAGAGTCTGGCGAGCAAGGCTTCGGTTTCGCCTTGCGGTGCCTCATAAGGGCGGGTCAGTAGCGCATCGCCGCCGGACGCAGGCAGAGCCTTGCGGTCCAGCTTGCCGTTGGGGCTCAGCGGCATGGCGTCCAGGTGCACGAACAGTGCAGGCACCATGTAATCCGGCAGCTGCGCACGCAGCGCCTCACGCAGTGTCTCGACCGGCAGTGGTGTGCCGGTGTAATAGGCCACCAGCCGCTGGCCGCCCGGCTGCTCGTCGCGAACCAGCACGACGGCCTGTTCAATCCCCGGATGACGGATCAGGCAGGCTTGAATATCGCCAGGCTCGATACGCAGCCCGTGGATTTTCACCTGATCGTCATTGCGGCCGAGGAACTCGAGGTTGCCATCCGCCCGCTGACGCACCAGATCGCCACTGCGGTACAGCCGGTCACCCGCCACGAAGGGGCTGTCGATAAAGCGTTCGGCGTCAGCTTGCGGCAGGTTCAGGTAACCACGGGTTACCCCGGCACCACCGATATGCAACTGACCGATAACACCCAAGGGTACAGGCTGGTCATAGGCATCGAGTACATACAATCGCGTGTTGCTGATCGGGCAACCGATAGGCAAAGCACTTTCCGGCACGGCCTGGTCGGGTTCCAGTGTCCAGACACTGCAATCCACCGTGGTTTCGGTCGGGCCATAAACGTTGTGCAGGCGTGCCTGCGGCAGTTGCTTGCGTAACTGCTCGGCCAGGGCGATGGTCAGCTCGCCACCGCCGCAGACGATGTCGGTCAGGCTGAGGCACTGGCTGCTTTGCGGCAGGTCGAGAAACTGCTGCAACAGCACCGGAACAAACTGCACCACGCTGACCTGACGCTCCTGAATCAACTGCGCCAGATACGCAGGATCGCGCTGGCCGTCAGGGCGGGCCAGCACCAGCGGGATACCGCTGCTCAACGGCCAGAAAATCTCCCAGACCGAGGCGTCAAAGCTGATCGGCGTCTTTTGCAACAATGCGCTGGCCGCTGTGGGTGGGCACAGTCGCGAACTCCACTGCACCAGATTGCTGACGTTACGATGCTCGACCATCACCCCTTTGGGCGTGCCGGTGGAGCCCGAGGTGTAAATCACGTACGCCAGATGATTCGGCATCAGGCCGGGGACACGCGGGTTATCACCGCGCTGCATGTCCCAGGTCGAGCTGTCCAGGTCGACCCGCAGGGTGTGTTCATCGTCGAGCAGATTGCGCGTGCCTGCATGCACCAGCAAAGCCACCGGCGCACTGTCCTTGACCATGTATTGCAGGCGCTCGCGCGGGTAGCCCGGGTCAAGCGGCACGTACGCGCCACCGGCCTTGAGAATGGCCAGCAGGCCAACGACCATCGACAGGCCGCGCTCGACACAGATCGCTACGCGATCATCGGGCCGCACACCCAGATCGATCAGGTGATGGGCCAGACAGTTAGCCTGTTCGTTGAGCTGTCGATAGCTCAGCTGCGAACGCCCGGCGCGCAGGGCAACAGCCTGCGGCGTGCGCACCGCCTGCGCCTCGAACAGCCCTTGCAGGGTTTGTTGAAGATCGTGATGAACCGTCGTAGCGTTGAAGTCGACCAGCGAACGCTGGCGCTCTTCGGCGTTCAGCACAGAAAGATGCTGCACCGGCAGATCCGGCTGGCATTCAAGCGCGTCAACGATGCCTGTCAACGCCTGTTGCACATAACCACAGATACGTTGCGCACCCACCTGAGGTGGCACGGTGACACTCAGGCGCAGGCTATCGCCCAGGTCATCGACGTTGAGGCTCAACGGATAGTTGGTGTGCTTCTCGCTTGCCAGAATTTCCAGACCGCGCCACGCATCGAGCTGCGCATCCTGACGGGCCTGGCCTGCGGCGTGTCTGTAGTTGAGAATCGCACTGAACAACGGCAAGGGCGCGGCCACCCCGCTCCAGCGTTGGGCCTGAGCCAGAGACGCATGTTCGTGACCGAGCAGCGCCGCAAGCCGGGCGTGAGTAGCGCGTGCACTTTCACGTATACCGACGTTACCCAGATCAATTCGCAGTGGCAGTGTGTTGATGAACATGCCCATGCCGCGGTCGGCACCCGCACCGCCCTGCAAACGACCCAGCAGGACAGTGCCGAATACCACCCGGTCAGTGCCGGTGGCCGCAGCCAGAACGCGCGCCCATGCCAAGTGAAGCAGGCTGGCGACACTGACCCCAAGTTGCCGAGCCTGGCCGCGCAGGCTTTGCAGAAGCGCATCAGGCAGCACCTGCTGCGCGTGCTCGATGGAGCTGCCGTCACCCTGCACGTCGCGCAGGTCGAATGGCAGCGTCGGCGCGTCGATATCGCCCAGTTGCTCGCGAAAGTAAGCTTCGTGCTCCGCTTCGCTGACACCCAGACGCGCCTGCGCCACATAGTTGCGATAAGGCACGGCGGGCTGCATTGGACCAGACTCGCCGCGCAGGTGGGCGAGCATTTCCTCACGCATGACCTCAAGCGCAGTGGCGTCCACCACGATGTGATGGAACATCAGCGTTGCAGACAGGCCAGAACCCGTTGCGTCCGGGCAGTAGGCCAGACGAATCAGCGGCGCACAGCTCAAGTTCAAGCGTGCCGAGCCTGCGGGCGCATCGATTTGCGCTGGCGATACACGCTCGACAACTAGATCAGCCTGGCGCCAGACGACCTGTTGCGGCATGTCCAGTCCTTCCCAGACGATTGCAGTGCGCAGGCTGTCATGCCGGGCAATGACCTTGCGCAGCGCGTCGGCCACCGCCGCCAGGCGCTCCGGGCTGTCGACGTTGATGCGCAATTGCAGCAAGTACGGGTCGCCCTCCTCGGCGGTCAGGTGGTGATAAAGAATGCCTTCCTGCAACGGTGCCAGCGGGTAGATCTCCTGCACGTTGGCCGCGCCGCCAGGCACCGTGGCGACTATACGCTCGATGGTCGTCTGATCGAGCTGTGTCAGGCTGAGCAGATCCGGCGTGATGTGCGTGCAACCGGCTGGAACGCGGTTGGCAGGCGCAGAAATTTCACGGCCTTTGCCTACCGATGCGGCCAGAGCGGCAACGGTCGGTTGGCCGAGCAACACCCGTACATCGACGCTGAGGCCCGCATTGCGCAGGCGCTCGACCAGGCTGACCGCCAACAGCGAATGACCGCCCAGTTCAAAGAAGTTGTCGTGCCGTCCGACTTTCTCCAGACCCAGCACCTGCGCCCAGAGACCGGCCATGATGGTCTCTGTTTCGCCTTGCGGTGCCTCGTAGGCCTGCCCGCTCAGTTCTTCCAGTTCAGGGTCCGGCAAGGCACTGCGATCCAGCTTGCCATGACTGGTCAAGGGAAGCGTGTCCAGGCGTGTAAAGGCCAGCGGCACCATGTGCGCGGGAAGGCGCGCGCGCAGCGCTTCGCGCAGGACATCGGGGGTGACGGGTGAGTTTTCGGTAAACCAGGCCAGCAAACGTTCGCCGCGCACCAGCACCACGGCATCCTGGACCTGCGCCTGACTGGCCAGGGTCGCCTCGATTTCGCCAAGTTCAATACGCATGCCGCGAATTTTCACCTGATCATCGTTGCGCCCCAGGTAATCCAGACTGCCATCGGCGTTCCAGCGCACCAGGTCGCCGCTGCGATACATACGTGCCTGCGCCTTGTCGCTGAACGGGTCGGCAATAAAACGCTCTTCGGTCATCTGCGGCCGGTTCAGATAGCCCCGTGCAACACCTGCGCCGCCGATGTACAGCTCGCCGATGACACCCACAGGTACGGGCTGTAACTGCCCGTCCAGTACGTAAACACGGGTATTGGCAATCGGACCTCCGATATGCAGCGAGCCACCCGGTTTTACTACGCCAGAGGTGGCCACCACGGTGGTTTCGGTCGGGCCATAGTTGTTGATCACGGCGAAACCCGGGTCGCGGTCAAACTGACGCAAACGGTCGCCGCCGATCAGCAGCGTGCGCAGAGTCGGATGCTGACGAGGGCGTCTGAATGCTTGTTCAGCCACCGGAGTCGGCAGGAAACTGACCTGAAGTGGCTGCTCCAGCCACCAGTCAAGCAGCTCATCCACGTGTTCGTTGCCGACCTGTGCCGGTGGCAGATGCAGTACGGCACCGGCACACAATGCGGGCCACACTTCCCAGGCCATGGCGTCAAACCCGAAACCCGCCACGCTCGCCGTATGACTGCCAGCCTGCAGATCAAACGCCTGGCAATGCCAGTGCACGAGATTGACCAGCGTGCAGTGTTCAACCATGACGCCTTTGGGCTGGCCGGTGGAACCGGAGGTGTAGATGACGTAAGCCAGATTATGCTCATCAAAGCCCGCTACCGACGGGTTGCTGGCGCACGCTTCAAGCCAGTTAATCTGCTCGATGTTCAACTGCGTTGTATCGCCCGCCAGATCGCGCGTCGAATCTTCGGTCAGGACCACGCGAGGTGCGCTGTCCTCCAGCAGGTAAGCAATGCGCTCTGCCGGGTAGACCGGATCTACCGGCACGTACGCAGCACCGGCCTTGAGCACCGCCAGCATGGCGACCAGCCGCTGCGGGCCACGGTGCAGACACAATGCGACTCGCTCATCTGCTGTGACACCCAGACCAATCAGATGGTGAGCCAGGTGATTGGCACGCTCGTTCAGCTGCGCGTAGGTCAGGACGTTACCGCCCTGAATCACCGCAGGACTGTCGGGTCGACTGGCGGCCTGCGCTTCGATCAGCGCATTCACCGTGCAGTGCTGCACAAAGCCCTGTTCATTGTTGTTGAAATCGAGCAGCAAATGGCTGCGCTCTTCGGCGTCGAGAATCGAAACGTTTTCCAGCTTCAGTGGCCGCGCCTCTTCCAGCGTCTCCAGCAGATGCGTCAGCGTGTTGAGCACCCAGCCAGCGATGCGCTCGGCGCCCATGCCTTGCAGCGCCAAGACATGCAGGTCGAAGCCTTCACCCAGATCGTCCACGCTGAGCGTCAACGGGTAGTTGCTGCGCACATCGCCGCCGAGCACCCGCACGCCTTGCCAGAGACCTTCACCGTCCTGCGGCTTTACGTCAGCGCTGTGGCGGTAATTGAGCAGTGCACTGAACAGCGGCGAACCTGATGCAACGGCACTGCAGCCTTGAGCGAGCACCAGCGAAGCCTGTTCGTGAGCGATCAGTGCAGACAGCTTCGAATGGACGGCTTTGACGGCCGCCCGAGTGGTCAGCGCCGTATCGACCCGCAGTGGCAGGGTATTGATGAATACGCCGAGTGCCTGATCAGCCCCCTCACCGCTCATGCGCCCCAACAATACGGTGCCGAACACCACGTCCCGACGGTTGGCCAGCACCCCGAGGACCCGCGCCCAGGCAAGATGCATCAGGCTTGCCGCGCTCACACCGAGTTGCCGCGCCTGTTCGCGCAGTCGCAGGGCCAGGGCGTGGTCAAGTGACCGTCGATCCTCCTCTATGCCACTGCCGTCGGCACGCACGTCCTGTATGCCAAACGGCAAGGTCGGTTCTTCGACATCACCAAGCATTTCGCTGAAAAATGCGCTGTGACCGGCCTCATCGCTGGCCAGCCGCACTTGCGCTACATAGTTACGATAAGGCACCGGCGTCCTTAGGTCAGAACGCTGGCCGAACAGCAACGCCTGCATCTCGCGGCTGACAATTTCCATCGCGGTGTTATCAAGAACCAGATGATGGAACAGCAAAATGGCGACTGTTTCTCCGCTTGCCGGTTCATGGGCATGCACCAGACGCATCAACGGTGCCTGTGACAGGTCCAGTCGATGGTGACGGGCGTCAAAGCGCCGTTGCAGACGGTCGATGATCGCCGTTTCCTCGTCGGCATCGAACTCGATAGCCTGTACGGTCAGTTCAGCGTTGCGCCAGACCACCTGTTGCGGGCTTTCCAGCCCCTCCCAGGCCACTGAGGTGCGCAGAATGTCGTGCCGGTCGATAACGTGCTGCAACGCATCGGCCCACGCGCATAGGCGCTGCGGCGTGTCGAACGCCAGACGCCATTGCAACAGGTACGGATCGCCCTGCCCGGCGGTCAGATGATGGTAAAGAATGCCTTCCTGCAACGGTGCCAGCGGGTAGATTTCCTGCACGTTGGCAGCACCGCCCGGCACGCTGGCGACAATACGATCAATGGCCGATTGTTCAAGCGAGACCAGGCTCAACATCTGCGGTGTGATCCGGTTACACCCTGGCGGGATAAGGTTTGCAGGTGCCTTGAATGCCTGAGCATCTTGCTGATAAGCGGCCAGAGCAGCCAGTGTCGGCTGGCTGAGCAGCGCATGCACATCTGCCATCAGCCCCGCCTTGCGCAGTTGCTCGACCAGGTTCACGGCCAGCAAGGAATGACCGCCCAATTCGAAGAAGTTATCGTGTCGCCCTACCCGCTCCACACCCAGGACTCGCGCCCAGATGGTCGCCATGGCGATCTCCACCTCGCTCTTAGGTGCCTCATAGGCTTGCCCCAGCAGGTACGCCGGGTCCGGGTCAGGCAACGCGCGACGGTCAAGCTTGCCGTTGGCCGTCAGCGGCAGTGAAGCCAGACGCGTGAACGCGCGCGGCACCATGTAACCCGGCAGTCGCGCCCGCATCGCAGGGCTCAGTGCGTCGGTGTCGACCGCAGACGTTTCAGTGAACCAGGCCAGCAGCTGCAAGTCGCGAACCAGTACCACCGCATCCTTGACACCCTCCAGGCTGGCCAGCATCGCCTCGATTTCTCCCAGCTCGATGCGCATGCCACGAATCTTCACCTGATCATCGTTGCGCCCCAGATAATCCAGGGTCCCGTCGGCGTTCCAGCGCACCAGGTCACCGCTGCGGTACATACGCGCTTGTTCGACATCGCTGAACGGGTCGGCGACAAACCGCTCTTCGGTCAATTGCGGCTGGTTCAGGTAACCGCGCGCAACGCCTGCGCCACCGATGTAAAGCTCACCGGCAACGCCCACGGGCATTGGCTGCAACTGCTCATCGAGCACGTAAACCCGTGTGTTGGCGATGGGGCCGCCGATGTGCAGCGAGCCGTTGGCCAATATCTGGCCAGAGGTGGCGACTACCGTCGTTTCGGTCGGTCCATAATTGTTGACCACCGCATAACGGCGGTTATGAACAAATTGACGAAGGCGGTCGCCGCCGATCAGCAGAGTGCGCAGGGTCGGATGTTCTTCGTCCTGGCTGAAGGCGTACTCAGCCACTGGAGTCGGAAGGAAGCTGACGTCCAGCGGCTGGGCACGCCACCAGTTCAGCATCGCTTCAATGTCCTCCCCGCTGTCCTGAACCGGGGCCAGGTGCAGGGTTGCGCCAGCGCACAGGGTCGGCCAGACCTCCCAGGCCATTGCATCGAAGCCGAAGCCGGCGAGGCTGGACGTATGACTGCCCGCCTTCACATCGAACGCACTGCAATGCCAGTCAACCAGATTGGCCAGCGTACGATGCTCCACCATCACGCCCTTCGGCTGACCGGTGGAGCCCGACGTGTAGATCACGTAAACCAGATTGTCACTGCTCAGCCCCGCTACCTGCGGATTGTTGTCAGCCCCCTCGCTGTCTGTGCAGTGGTCCAACTCGATCAGCGGCATTGCCAGCGGTGGCAGACGGTCGATCAGCGTTGATAGCGTCAACACCACCACCGGCGCACTGTCGCTGAGCAGGTAATGCAAACGTTCGCGTGGGTGTGACGGGTCGATGGGCACATAGGCAGCCCCAGCCTTGAGGACCGCCAACAGCCCGACCAGGGTCTCCAGGCTACGGCGGGAAACGATGGCAACCCGGTCGTCAGGCCGTACGCCCTGGTAGATGAGGCGCTGGGCCAGCGCATTGGCCTGCCGGTTGAGTTGCGCGTAGGTCAGGTGCTGCCCCTGATAAACCGCTGCCACCGCATATGGGCGGATTCGTGCCTGTTGCTCGATGCGTCGATGAATCAATTGCTCGTCGGCAGCAGTTTTTTCAGTCTGGTTCCAGGCCTGTATCTGCAATTGCTCGGCTGGCGCTGAAATGTGGAAGTCTTGAAGCTTGAGCGTCGGGCTTTCAAGGCCCTGCTCCAGTATGTGCAGCAGACGCCCGGCGATGGCCTGGGCTTCGGTATCTTCGATCCAGGCGCGATGGTGGACCAGATGCAGCGCCGCATCGTCGTTGTAGCTGTTGGTGCGCAAGTGGATGGCCAGCGGCGTCGCCTCATAGCCATTGGAGACTTTTACCGTGTGTGCCTCAGCTTCGCCGTAGCAGTAATCGTGGTCTTCCAGCTCGTAGGACACCGAGACTTCGAACAACTGCGCGCGCTCCTCGCGGGATAATTCCAGGCTGCGATTGAGCTCGCTCAGTGGGAAACGTTGATGACGGAAGTCGCGTTTCAGCGCGTCACGGACCTCGACCACCAGAGCACCGAAGTCCAGCCCGTCGGCGAAGGCCATGCGCACCGCACTGACCTGGGCGAAGTGGCCCAGGGTGGCCTTGAAGCGCGCGCCGTTGCGGTTGAGTAACGGCAAGCCCACAATCCATTCGTCGCGTTGCGCCGTGCGCGTGAAATAGACATGCAGAACCGCCAGCAAGACATGAAACGCCGACGCATTGTGGCGCTCGGCAAATTGCTTCATGCGCACATGCAATGCCTGGGGAAGTGCCTGCACCCAGGCATGGGACGGCGCCGGATCTGTCGCCCGACGGTTGTGATAGCGCGATACCAGCAACGGTTCCGGCAGTTCACGGTATTTTTCCAGCCAATAGGCCTTGTCCAGCGAATAGCGCTTCGACGCTTGGTACTGCGCGTCGTCGGCAATGAAGGCTCGGTAACCTGGCGCACTGAGTTCAAGGCATTCACCTGCCATCAATGCGCTGTAAAGCTCGCCAAGGGACTTGAACAACTGGCCGAAGCCCCAACCATCAAGAATAAGATGGTGGGCCTGGCCCACCAGCCAGTGTTGATCCTGGGCAAGACGGATCAGGCGGAAATCGAGCAGTGGGCTGCCACCCAGTGCGTATGGACGCCGCATGTGGTCATTGACCAGCGCTTGCGCTGCACGGGTCGGCTCGGGGTGATCACTGAAGTCGTGTAAAGGTAGGGTCAGCGGCATGACAGCAGCGTATGACTGAAGCGGCAAGCCATCCGTCCCTGCTCCCGGCATCAGCACTGTGCGCAAGCTTTCGTGAGCGGCAACCAGTTGTTCCAACGCTCGATGCAGATTCGCCGGGTCAACCGGTCCGGTCAGTTGCAGGTAGCCGCCGATGTTGTAAAGCGGAGAATCGCCACGGCTGATCTGGTCAAGCCAGATATCACGCTGAGCAGCGGTCAGAGGGAAAGTTTCAGCGGCTGGGGCAAACATGGCTCAAGGTCCTTCTTGACAGGTAGGCCGCGGATTAAGCACTGCCGACTTGCCTATGTATGGCCCCTTAAACCCGGACAGACCCCGGCGACTGGCTTATTGCCACTCTTTATCGCTCATACATGTTTGGCAGGTTGAAAATCTGTCCCCGTTTTCCGTTACAGACGCACGACAAAAGCTTTGGCTGAATACCAAAGACCCAGTCCAGTCATCAGGCTTGTCAGTTATTGCAATCAGTAGTTACCGCGCAGCAGTCGACCAAGGTCCTTTTTGCGCGGTCGGAATCAGGAAAGCTCAAGATGAACACGGCGCAACATTTCGAATACAGCGACGATCCACGCTTCTATCTGCAATTGGCTCAACTGGTTTCCAGTACCGGTGCCGGCACATTTTCCGAGCAGATGTTGCAATTGGTGGGTTCGCTGGTGCCTATTCACGGGCTTGAGCTCAGTGAATGGACGCTGGACGTGCGTCAAAGCAGTATCAGTCGCATCAATCTACTCGGCAGCGCCGGCCTGCAGCACGATCCTCCGAGCACCGAAACAACTGACCATCCTCTGTTATCAAGCATTCTGCACATGCAGGCACCGTTGCTGGTCCAGCTCAAAACCCCGCTTGACGCGCAACGCCCACAGCAAAACACTCACCAGTGCAATCTCGTTTCCAGCAGCGGTGACCGTCGACGGATCATCTGCGTTTATAGGTTGACTTCCCTGCGCGCGTTTTCCCTGACCGAGCTTTCATTGCTCAAGAGTCTCTCCGACACACTGTTGCCGCTGGTCGAGCATCATGCGCAAATCCTTGCTCAGGCAGGCCATCGCAAGCCCCGTATCGAGCCGGAGCCCGGTTCTCTGGATCAGGCATTCAGTGGCAGGCTGGCACAGGATTCGGTCACGCTGTCCGCACGCGAGCAGGAGGTGTGCCTGGGTTTGCTGACCGGCGGCACTGTGGCCGAAATGGCGCAGCGCCTGAAGGTGAAGAACAGCTCGGTGGAAACCTACCTCAAGCGCGCCACCGCCAAACTCGGCGTCAGCGGCCGGCATGGCCTGGCACGCTGGATGGCAGGCGGCTGATACTGCCTGACGCAATGCGCAGGCATCATACGGATGCTGAAAAGGGCCTTTTCCGGCCCTTTCCCCTGCCCTGACCCGATCTCAATCAAGCCGAAACGCAATCACACTGTCACCCAGTGTCGTACCAAGCGATCCGTGGCCGCCAGCCGCGATGATCACGTACTGTTTGCCATCACTGCCGGTATAGGTCGAAGGCGTCGCTTGCCCTCCAGCCGGCAATTCATGCTCCCAGAGCACGTCTCCGTTATTCACATCGTAAGCGCGAAAGAAGTTATCCGCTGTCGCCCCATGGAATACCAGACCACCTGCGGTAACCAGCGGACCACCATGGGCGACCATGCCCATCGGAAAACCGACTGGAAAACGCTCCTGCATGAAGCTGGTCTTGAGATTTTTGGTGGTGCCGACCCGGCGTGTCCATTCGGTTTTGCCGGTGGCCAGGTCAACCCCTGCCAGGGTTCCCCATGGTGGCGCGGTGCAGGGAATGCCAAGGCTGGAGGCGAACCTTGAGATGCGGATGGCGTAGTCACCGTTGAAGTTTTCGTTCCAGTACGGCTTGCCTTCCTGAGTGAACAAACGCTTTTGCGCGTCCTGATCGGGTCGCTTTATCAGGTTGTAGATATAAGCAAGGCGTACCGGTGCTGCAATAAGCAATTGGCGGTCAGGATCAACCGCCACCGAGCCCCAGTTGAACACACCGATGTTGCCGGGATAGATCAGCGACCCCGCCTCTGTCGCAGGTGTCCAGGGATTGCCGTCATAACGAAGTGAGTTGTAGGTAATCCGACAGGCCATCTGATCGAAAGGCGTAATGCCCCACATGGACTTCTCGGTCAACGCCGGAGGGATGAAGTTAAGCCTTGAGACCGGCTGGGTCGCCGCGAAGCGCTCGCCCGCAACCCCGCCTTCGGTGCGAACGCTGACCTGGTCAACAGGCACTATCGGCTCGCCGGTCAGGCGGTTGAGCACGAAGATATTCCCGACTTTGGTCGGCAACAGCAACGCAGGCTGCCTGTTGCCTTCTTTTCCCACAGCAAGCAGCGACGGCTGTGAAGGGTTGTCGCGATCCCACAGGTCATTGTTCGACGACTGAAACTTCCAGCGCAGCGCACCTGTTTTCAAGTCCAGCGCCACCAGCGCATCGCGAAACTGCTCGGTATTGCTGGCGGGGTCACGCCGCGTGCCGGTTTCGTCGGGCGAGGCATTGCCGAAGGGAACGTACACGAGACCGTTTTCAACATCGGCGCTCAGGGTTGCCCAGGCAACAGGTGTGTCCTGCGGATAGTTCTGGTCGGCCGCTATCGGCTGGGTAGTGTCGGGGTTTTGCGGGTCGAAGTTCCACACCAGCTGGCCAGTCATGACGTTATAGGCGCGGATGACGCCGGACGGGTTGCCGTCGTCGTAGCCGTTATCCATCACCGAACTGCCAATCACGATCAACTCGCCTGCAATCAGTGGCGCAGAGGTCTGCATCAGCGCGTGTGGACGAATCTCGCCCATGTTGACGCTCAAGTCGATCACGCCACCGTTGCCGAAATCGCCGCACAATTTACCGGTGTCTGCATCAAGCGAGACCAGCCTGGCATCCGCGGTGGCGGTGATGATGCGTTTTGCGCATTGAGCGGGCTGTGGCACCTGGCCATCAGGGCTGGATGCAGCGGAATAATAGCTGACGCCCCGACAGGTCTGATGCTGCTGCAAGTAGGAGCGTTTTTTCTCGGGCGTGTATTTCCAGGCCAGTTCCCCGGTCTGCGGGTTCAACGCGTGCACTTCGTTATGCGGGGTACATACATACACCCGGTCGTTGATCTTCAGCGGCGTCGCTTCAAAGGTGTACTCGCCCGCATCCTTGCCTGCGTCACGCAGGTCGCCGGTGTGGTACTCCCAGGCGACCGACAGCTTGCCGACATTCTTCGGGGTGATCTGATCAAGGCTGGAAAAACGCTGACCGGCAGTGGTCCCGCCATAAGCCGCCCAGTCCTTGCCTGCCGACTCGGCGCTACGGGTGGGCGTTGCATTACTGATCTGCCCTTGAAGCGGGTACGGGTCATGAAACATGAGCGCAACCACGATCACCAGCATCACCCCCAGCGTACTGCCGAGAAAGGGATGAAAACGACGGTTATCGAAGCTCGAACCTGCCTGATAAAGCGGCCGCACCACCCAGGGCAGCGCCAGCCAGAGGCCGATCAGCGCAAACAGATCACCGCGGGGGATCCATTGCCATTTGTCAAAGCCGACTTCGTAGATGATCCAGATCAGAATCCCCCACATAAGCAATGCGTACAGGGTCAGCGCCGACTTCTTTTTCAGAAAGATCAGGGTTGCCGTGGCCAGCAAGACCAGAGCAATGATCGAGTAGGCAGGAGAGCCCCCGGCAGCGACCAGTTGCGCCCCCATGAACAGCAGAATAAAACTCAGTATCGCGATTACGATACCTGTCACTTTCAGAATCATCGTCCTTGTCCTTTCTTGTTATGACCTTGCGCTGCAAAGGTTTTCGACGCCACGCCATCCTGCGTGTCGGTTCAGTTTTTGCGCGTCGCGTCATCCAGCGCAAGGATGGTATGGGCGTTAGTGACAGTGGTCGCCAGGGTATTGATCACACCTGAGCGCAATGCACCCAGCGTGGCCGCTGCTTTGGTGTTTTCGCTGGCGATGGCCACTACATCCGGGATACGAAACAGCTCTTGCACGGTCAGGCCGATAACCCTGCCCTGAATGGCGTTGACTGCCGGCTGGCCGTGAATATCGATGAAATCATAGCCCATCATATCGCCCACGGTACCGGACAATCTGGCTTGGGCAATCTCCTGCGGAGAAAACCAGCCCATACGCACCATGTTGCTGTTTTCGCTCATGTCACCGATGCCAATCAGCGCCATGTCTGCGCGGCGGGCACGGTCCAGTGTGGAGCGCACAGTGTCATTGCTGATCAGAATGCTGCGCAGCTCGGGGTTGGCCACCAGGGCAGGCGCGTACAGGCTTTCACTTTCGCCACCGAAGCGCAGCGCCAGACGGCGGCAGATATGATCGGGGTTCATGTATTCGCCAGCCTTGAGCGAACCGCCAATGGCGCAGACAAATGTGCAGTTGCGCGTGACCGGCAAAAACACGTTATCCGCCACTGCGCCGACGTTGCGGCCCATGCCCACGGCAACGATCATTCCATCGCTCAGGGTTTTGTTCAGGTAGTTGGCAACCAGGCTGGCGACCGCCGAACGTTGGGTGTCGGGGTCGCTGTGGTCGACTGCTATCAGCGCCCTGTCGAGCTGAAAGCGCTCTACCAGCGCCAGCTCCAGCTCGTTGTTCATTGCCGGGTGCTGCAGCACGCGCACTTCGACAATACCTTCATCGCGTGCGCGCTTGAGCAGTCGGCTGACTTTTGCGCGCGACAGGTCAAAGCGCTTGGCGATGGCTTCCTGAGTGACGTTCTCAAGGTAATAGAGCATCGCGACTTCAGTCATCAGATCGATGTCGCTGGCCATGCGCTGGGTACTGTCACTCATGTGGACAAGCTTCCGTTTCGACGTCAAAGGCGCATTCTCCCTACTCCCGCCCTGTGCCGTCCACTCTCTATTGATGCCCGTCGCGCTCTATCGCGTTAATACGCTCGACCTTGGCGCCGGAGCGAGCCGCCTCGAACTCTGACTCCAGAAACGATTTGACGATGCTTTTCGCCAGTTCCGCACCGATCACTCGTGCACCGACGGAAAGAATTTGCGCATCGTTGCTCTTGCGTGCCCGCTCTGCCGAGTAGGTGTCGTGGGCCTGAGCTGCACGAATGCCAAGGACCTTGTTGGCGGAGATGGCCATGCCTATTCCAGTACCACAGACCAGCACGCCAAGCCGCTGCTGGCCGGCATTGATCGCCGTGGCGACCGCCAGAGCGATGTCCGGATAGAGCACCGGCGCAGTGGAATGAGTGCCGAAGTCAGTCACCGGATAACCCAGTGACTCGATATGGCGCTTCAACAATTCCTTGAGTTCATAACCCGCTTCATCACATCCGATAGCCACCGGGAAAGGTGTGTTCATGGCATCAGGCTCCGCTGTCGAGTTCTTATTGTCTGACCAAATGTTCAATCGGTGAAATTCCGATCAGTCATTTCTCAGGCATTAACGACGCACTGTCAAGCGGCTTTTTTGCATGAACACTGATCAGAAGCTCTCATTTGCGATGAGCGAAGCCAGAAATCGACGCTTTAAAACTTTTATATGAAAGAGATTGACTGATCAGAATTTCATTTGATACACATATGCTCACTGAGCAACGCATCAGTGCACCTAATAAGAATTCACAGCACGAGGACACGCCAATGGCTACGCCATTACTGCTCCAGGCTGAAAATGTCACCAAGGCTTACGCCGGTATCCCCGCCCTGCGCGATGGGCGTCTGTCATTGCGAGCCGGAAGCGTGCATGCCCTGTGTGGCGGCAATGGCGCGGGCAAGTCCACCTTCCTGAGTATTCTGATGGGCATCACCCAGCGCGATGCCGGGACCATCCTGCTCAATGGTGAACCGGTTCAGTTCAGCCGTCCTGGCGACGCTCTCGCAGCCGGAATCGCAATGATCACCCAGGAACTGGAGCCGATCCCCTTCATGACCGTCGCCGAGAACATCTGGCTGGGCCGCGAACCGCGCAGGGCCGGGTGCATCGTTGACAGCAAGGAGTTGAATCGGCGCACCCGCGAGCTGCTGGAAGAGCTGGAGTTCGATGTCGACGCCACCAGCCCCATGCACTTGCTGAGTGTGGCGCAGATACAACTGGTGGAGATAGCCAAGGCATTCAGTCACGACTGTGAAGTGATGATCATGGACGAGCCCACCTCGGCGATTGGCGAGCGCGAGGCGCAAACCCTGTTCAAGGCCATCCGCCGTCTGGCTGCTCGAGGCGCAGGCATCATCTATGTCTCTCACCGCCTCAGCGAGCTGGCGCAGATTGCCGACGACTACAGCATCTTTCGCGATGGCGCTTTCGTCGAAAGCGGACGCATGGCTGATATCGACCGGACACACCTGGTGCGCGGTATCGTGGGCCAGGAGTTGCAGCGCATCGACCACAGGGCCGGTCGTGAATGCGTCGCCGAGTGCTGCCTGAATGTCGAAAGCCTGAGCCGCAACGGCGAATTCGAAGACATCAGCCTGCACGTGCGTCACGGTGAAATTCTCGGCATCTACGGGCTGATGGGGTCGGGTCGCAGCGAGTTTCTCAACTGCCTGTACGGCCTGACCACGCCCGACTCGGGCAGTGTCACCCTGCAAGGCAAACCCATGCCGATCGGTCTGCCCAAGGCAACCATCCGCGCAGGCGTTTCACTGGTCACCGAAGACCGCAAGGACAGCGGCCTGGTGCTCAGTGGCAGCATCCTTTCCAACATCGCCTTGTCGGCTTATAGACAGCTGTCGAACTGGTCGCTGATCGATGCGCGCAAAGAGCACAAGCTGGCCGAAGAAATGGTCAGGCGCCTGCAGATCAAGACCGCATCACTGGATCTGCCCGTTGCGTCGATGAGCGGCGGCAACCAGCAGAAAGTGGTTCTCGCCAAATGCCTTTCGACCGAGCCGGTCTGCCTGCTCTGCGACGAGCCGACCCGAGGCATTGACGAGGGCGCCAAACAGGAAATCTATCACCTGCTGGATCAGTTCGTACGCGCTGGCGGGGCCGCCATCGTAGTTTCGTCGGAAGCACCGGAACTGTTGCGCCTGAGTGATCGAATCGCTGTGTTCAAGGGTGGCAGGCTGGTGACTATCAGCAGCGATGCCGATCTTTCCCAGGAAGTCCTGCTGAGTCTTGCCTCATGAATGCCAAAACCATTGTCGCCCCTGCCACCACTGCGCCACGCAGCCGCCTGCGCTTGTCCGTTGATCGCTTTGGCCTGCCGCTAGTGTTCATTCTGCTGTGCCTGGTGATGGCCTTTGCCAGCGAATATTTCATGACCTGGCGCAACTGGATGGACATTCTGCGCCAGACGTCGATCAACGGCATTCTCGCGGTCGGCATGACCTACGTCATCCTGACCAAGGGCATCGACCTTTCCGTCGGCTCTATTCTGGCGTTCGCCGGGTTATGCAGCGCGCTGGTGGCGACACAGGGTTACGGCCTTCTGGCTGCGGTCAGCGCAGGTATGTTCGCCGGGGCCATGCTCGGCGTGGTCAACGGCTTCATGGTCGCCAACCTTTCAATCCCGCCGTTTGTGGCCACCCTGGGCATGCTCAGTATCGCCCGTGGCATGACCTTCATCCTCAATGATGGCAGCCCGGTGACGGACCTGCCCGAAGAGTATCTGGCGCTGGGCATCGGCAGGGTCGGCCCGATTGGCGTGCCCATCATCATCTTTGCCGTGGTCGCGCTGATTTTCTGGATGGTCCTGCGCTACACCACTTATGGCCGCTATGTGTACGCCGTCGGCGGCAACGAAAAGAGCGCACGCACCTCCGGGATCGGTGTGCGCAAGGTGATGTTTTCGGTGTACGTGGTTTCCGGGCTACTGGCGGGACTGGCTGGCGTGGTGTTGTCCGCCAGAACCACCTCCGCCCTGCCCCAGGCCGGTATGTCTTATGAGCTGGACGCCATCGCCGCGGTGGTCATCGGCGGCACCAGCCTGTCGGGAGGCACCGGCAGCATCGTCGGCACACTGTTCGGCGCATTGCTGATCGGGGTGATCAACAACGGCCTGAACCTGCTCGGCGTGTCGTCCTATTACCAGCAGGTCGCCAAGGGCCTGATCATCGTGTTTGCGGTGTTGATTGACGTGTGGCGCAAGAAAAAACGCTAGGCCTTTTCCTCTGTATGAACGACTGACTACAACAATAACGAGGTTCTCATCATGAAATTCGGTACATCCCTGGCCGCTGTTGCGGCGCTCTCCCTGCTCGCCAGCAGCATCACCCTGGCCGCCGATGGCAAAACCTACAAAATCGGCGCGGCGGTATACGGCCTCAAGGGCCAGTTCATGCAGAACTGGGTACGTGAGCTCAAGGAGCATCCGGCGGTCAAGGACGGCACCGTGAAGATCACCGTGTTCGACGGCAACTACGACGCACTGACCCAGAACAACCAGATCGAAACCATGATCACCCAGCACTACGATGCGATCATTTTTGTGCCCATCGACACCAAGGCAGGTGTCGGCACCGTGGCAAGAGCGATGGAGAACGACATTCCGGTGATCGCTTCCAACACCCGGGTTGCCGGCAACAAAGTGCCCTACGTCGGCAACGACGATGTCGAGGGCGGTCGCCTCCAGGCGCAGGCCATGGTCGACAAGCTTAAAGGCAAAGGCAACGTGGTGATCATTCAGGGGCCAATTGGCCAGTCAGCCCAGATTGATCGTGAAAAAGGCGAGCTGGAAGTCCTGAGCAAACACCCGGACATCAAGATCATTGAGAAGAAAACCGCCAACTGGTCCCGGGCCGAAGCCCAGACCCTGACTGAAGACTGGCTCAACGCGCATCAGAACGGCGGCATTTCCGGGATCATTTCGCAAAACGACGACATGGCTCTCGGCGCCCTGCAAGCGGTGAAATCCCGCAATCTGAAGCCTGCCGATGTGCCGATCACCTCCATCGACGGCATGCCTGACGCCATCCAGGCGGCGAAGAAAAACGAAATCACGACCTTCCTGCAAGACGCCCAGGCCCAGTCCCAGGGTGCCCTCGATGTCGCGCTTCGCACCCTGGCCGGGAAAGACTACAAGCCACAGTCGGTGATCTGGCAGCGCTACGCCAAGGACGTCAAATGGGGCGACGGCACGGACAAGAACTACATCCTGCCCTGGGTACCGGTCACCGACGCCAACGCCGATGCGCTGTATCAACAGGTCAGCGGCGGCAAGTAACCGGTCTGAGATTCCCGCTTCTGCCCGAAGGGCGTGGGAGCGAAGCGTCGCCCGGTTCGCTCCCACGGCCTTCGGCCAGAATCAAAAGCTGACGTGTTTGAGTCTTCAAAAAACAGCGCTAAAGGAGTCATTTTCATGTCTGAATTCTGGAACAAGGCCTTCGATCTCAATGGCCGTTGCGCGGTCATCACCGGCGGGGCCGCAGGGATTGGTCTTGCCTGTGCCCGCCTGCTGGTCGAGCGAGGCGCTCGGGTCGCACTTCTGGACCGCGACCTTACAGTGGTCGACGTGGCTGCCAGCCTTGGCAGCGGGAACATCGGCATCACGGTCGATCTGCGCAGGATCGATCAGGTCAATAGCACCATCGACACCGTCTTTGAGCACTTCAAGCGCATCGACTATCTGGTCAACAGCGCTGGTGTTGCCGTGCTGGACAAGGCTGTCGATGTCAGCGAAGAGGCTTGGGACACCACTCTGGATATCAATCTGAAGGCCAGTTTCTTCGTGGCGCAGGCCTGCGCCCGGCACATGCTCACCCAAGGCAGCGGGCGCATCGTCAACCTCGCTTCGCAGGCTGCCGTAATCGGCCTGGACCGGCATGTCGCCTACTGCGCAAGCAAGGCTGCCGTGGTCGGCATGAGCAAAGTACTGGCCATGGAGTGGGCACCGCACATCAACGTCAACGCCATCTCACCCACCATCGTCGAGACCGCGCTGGGCAAAAAAGCCTGGGCGGGCGAACTCGGAGAGCGGGCCAAATCGCAGATCCCGGCAGGCCGCTTCGCTCAGCCGGAGGAGATAGCCGGGCTGGCCCTGTACCTGCTCAGCGATGCCGCCAGCATGATCACCGGCGAAAACGTGGTGATCGACGGCGGCTACAGCATCCAGTAATTCACTTTTCTGTTGCGAGGTTTATCGTCATGTCCACCGTCATTGAACGCACTGCCGAACAACTCTCTCCCGTGATTCCGTCCACCATGCAGGCGGTGGTTTGCTATGGCCCGGAAGACTACCGGCTGGAGACCGTCGATGTGCCGACGCCAGGCCCCGACGAAATCCTCACCAAGGTAGAGCTGTGCGGGATTTGCATGGGCGACATCAAGACCTACCGCGGCGCTCCGTCATTCTGGGGCGATGCCGAGCAGCCCCGTTACGTCAAACCACCGATGATTCCGGGCCATGAATTTGTCTGCCGGGTGGTCGCGCTCGGCCCAGGCGCAGAAAAGCGTGGCGTGCAGATCGGCGACCGGGTGATTTCCGAGCAGATCGTCCCGTGCTGGGGCTGCCGCTTCTGCAACCACGGGCAATACTGGATGTGTCAGAAACACGACCTGTACGGTTTTCAGAACAACGTGCAGGGCGCGATGGCCCAGTACATGATCTTCACCAAAGAAGGCATCATCCATAAAGTGCCGGATTCGATTGCCCCGGACGAAGCGATCCTGATCGAACCGCTGGCCTGCTCGTTGCACGCGGCAGAACGAGCCAATGTCGATTTCGACGACATCGTGGTGGTCGCCGGTGCGGGCACGCTGGGCCTCGGGATCATTGGCGCAGTGCGTATGCGCAACCCGAAAAAACTCATTGTGCTGGACATGAAACCCGAGCGCGCCGCCCTCGCCTTGCGCATGGGCGCTGACGAGGTGTGGAACCCGGCCGAGGTCGATGTACTGGCGAAGATCCGTGAGATAACCGGCGGCTACGGCTGCGACATCTATATAGAAGCCACAGGGCATCACAAGGCGGTCAATCAGGGCCTGGCAATGCTGCGCAAACTCGGGCGTTTTGTGGAGTTCAGCGTGTTCAACGACGAGGCCACGGTGGACTGGTCGATCATTGGCGACCGCAAGGAACTGGACGTACTCGGCTCCCATCTGGGGCCTTACATGTACCCGCGTGCCATCGACTTTATCGGCAATCGCAAGATCGACATGCGCGATGTTGTCACGCACAAATTCCCCCTGGCGGAGTTCAAGGAGGCGTTCGCGGTCATGGAGCGTGGCGACAAATCATTGAAGGTCGTTCTGCAACCTTGACCCACCCGATCCTTATAAAAAGAACACAGGAAATCGCGTTATGAACCGAGTGATAAACGATCCGGACCAGGTGGTCGAGGACATGCTGCGCGGCATTCTGGTCGCGCACCCCGAACTGACGCAGAGTGACAGTAATCCACGGGTCATCAGCAAAACCCGGCCTTCGGAGCAAGGGCGCGTCGGTATCGTTACCGGCGGCGGCTCGGGTCATGAACCGGCCTTTCTCGGCTATGTCGGTCCAGGGCTGGTAGATGCGGTAGCGGTCGGCGAGATTTTTTCCTCGCCTACTGCCAAGAGCTTTTTCGACGCCTTTCGCGCGGCCGATCACGGTGCAGGCATCGCCTGCCTGTACGGCAACTACGCGGGCGACAATATGAACGTGAAGCTGGCGATGAAAATGGCCGCCAGCAAAGACCTGCAAGTGCGCACCGTGGTGGCCAACGACGATGTGGCCTCGGCGCCGAAAGCCGATATCGCCAAGCGTCGTGGCGTGGCCGGGGAAATTTTCATGTGGAAGGTCGGTGGCGCTGCCGCCGCACACGGTTACGATCTGGACGGCGTGATCCGTGTCGCGCAAAAGGCCGTGGATCAATGCCGATCCATCGGTATCGGCCTGACGCCCTGCACCATCGCGGCGGTCGGCAAACCCAACTTTCAGATCCCCGACGGCAAAATGGAGCTGGGCATCGGTCACCATGGCGAACCGGGTATCGAAGTCATCGACATCGAGTCTGCGGCGGCCATGGCAGAACGCATGCTCGCGCCGATTCTGGCCGACCGGGATTTCAGCGTGGACGACAGCGTAGTCGTGCTGGTTTCAGGCCTCGGAGCAACACCGGTAATGGAACTCTACGTGTTCTACGCCGAAGTCGAGCGTCTGCTCAAGGCTCGGGGCTTGAAAATCCATCGTTGCTACGTGGGCAATTACTTCACGTCGCTGGAGATGATGGGGGTAACCCTGACGCTGCTTGGCCTGGACGCCGAACTGAAAACCCTGATCGACCACCCTTGCCGTTCCATCGGCATGACCCAGGCGGAGTGAACCATGAGCGAGCAATTCTCTACCCAACATGGCACTGCCATCGTTGCCGACCTGGTGAGCGTGATCGTCGCCAACCGCGAATACCTCAGCGAAGTAGATGGCGCGATCGGTGACGGCGACCATGGCATCAATATGGCCAAGGGCTTCGCCCACTGCGGTCGTATCATCGAAGGCCGCCAGTTGAGCCTCGCCGAGGCGCTGGATGAGCTGACCCTGAGCCTGATGGAAGGCATCGGCGGATCCATGGGCCCGCTGTATGGCAGCCTGTTTATCGGCATGGCCGATCAGGTACGCGGCTGCGAGGAGATCGATGCCGCGGCCTTCGCCAAACTGCTGCGTGGCGGCCTCACTTCACTGCAGGACATCACCGAAGCCGGCGTCGGCGATAAATGCCTGATGGATACGCTGATTCCGGCCGTCGAAACCTTCGAGCAGGCCCACGCCCGGGGTGAATCATTCAGCGCCGCGCTTGATGCGATGAAAAGCGCCGCATCACAAGGGCGCGATTCAACCCGTGATCTGGTAGCGAAGATAGGCCGAGCGAGTCGCCTGGGCGAACGATCGCTTGGCGTGCTGGATGCCGGCGCGGTGTCGTGCTGCCTGATCCTGACGCAATTGGCGGATTCAGTGCAGCCGAGGCTGAAAGACCGTTAAAACACCGCACTATCAAAGCTCGAATCGAATCCGCCGCTCGCGGCGCTGTGCTTGCGGCAGCGCCTCGCCGCGCCGGACCGCAGCAAGCAGTTGCTCGACGCCGACGTGGATTGCATCGGCAGGCACATTGCACGGCTTGAAACCAGCCGCGTTGTCGAGCCCTTCGCGATGCGCCCGAATGATTCTGACGTCCTGTTGAATCACGATGTGCGTGTACAGATGAATGAAAGGACGCAATATCCGCAGCACCCAGGCCGGAATTGGAAAACGGTAGGCAATGTAGGTGTAAACGCGCGATTGGCGATCATGGACTGGCGTGATCTGACTCACGATCAGAAAGCCTGAGCGTGCCCCCCAGAGGTAATCACAAAACGTCACATTAGGCGCGAGAAAACGATCCGTATGCACAAGCGGCTCGGCGTCCGGGTTGGTCAGCCATTGCATCATCCCGATCTCGTCGACTTCGTCGTGATAGACAACCTCAATGCTCTGAGCCTTACAGGAGAGCGTCGCTTCCATGGCTCGACCGCTGCTGGAGCGAAAAATACCCTCGTGAACGAACACCGTGTGCGGCACGTCCAGAAAGTTCTGCACCAGACTGCCGACATCGGCGTCGAAGGTGTTGATCATGAAATAGGATTGCCATGGCCGCTCGCCATAGGCAGGCAGCCGAAATATCGGTGTTTCGCGAGCATCGCGCGTGCCGGTGTAAACCCAGACCAGGCCGTCCTGCTCGCAGACGGCAAAACGGCGCTGCCGGTAGCGATAGTCAGGCGACTTCGCTGCGCCCTGCCTGGCGTCTACACTGGGAATATGTACCACTTGACCGTTCGCGTCATAGCGCCAGCCGTGATACGGGCATACCAGACAATCATCCTTGATTTTGCCGGCTGACAGCCTTGTGCCACGGTGCACACATTGGTCCAGCAGCGCAGCGGGCTGCCCATCGCGGCGGCGAAACAGAACGATATTCAGGCCGAGTATCGTGGCCCGGTATGGCTTGCCTTTGCGCAGCTGTTTTTGCGTGCACGCCACATACCACTGCTCACGTGTGCCGTCGCCATGGGTATCGGTTTCACTGCTCAACGTTGTGTGCATTAAGATCCTTCCGTGATTGCAAGAAGCGCCTCAGCCGTGTCCAGACGGCTGATCAATGCACGCGGCTTGACGTCGCCTGCACGAATGCCCGTCGACTCTGCAGCGCGCTGCAGCAATTCTGCGAGTTTTTGCGCCCCGCCACAGACAAAACGCATGCGTACCGGCCCCAACTGACCCAGCGTGCGCGCATGTGCATAGTGAAAGGAACGCTGCAGGGCCATTTCAATATCGTTGGCCAACGCAGCGCGGCCAATGCTTGCCAGCGTCGTCGTTGAGGTGCACAACAGCACCACATAATGCGGCAGTGTGCTGCTGGAGTCGGGTATCAGGCATGCGCTGTCGGCTGCGTCCATGCATTGCGCAAGGGCTCGCTCGACCACTTGCTCATCGAGCTTCTCGCCCACCAGGTCACAGGTACTTGCGCAGCGCCCGACAAACTCCACACGCGGCGTTCCGGCGAGTTTACCGACTACGCGCACCCGGTCACCCAGTGCATACCGGTAAAGACCTGCACCGGTAGTCAACAGCACTTGCGCGGTTTCCCCCATGCGCAGGGAGTGAGCCTCTTTCGGCACCCCGTCGTCCCCGATGAATTCCAGATAATGACAGCCTATCGCCAACGGGCAGCCAGCCCCTTCCCCGAACGGGAGGCTGACCACGCCTTCGGTCGCGAACAATCCTTTGGCTAACCAGCGCGCCTGAGGAAAACGCACAGCCAGTTGCTGGGCGTACACGCGGCTTGGCCCGTCCATCCAGCAACTTACCGCAGCCAGGCGTGGCCACAACTCGGTGAATACCCCATGAGCAAGTGCGTGGCGCAAGGCTTTCCGGCGGGGTACCGGCAACCTTTCTTCGAGCCAGGCAACTACCTGCCGACTTTCGAGCATTTCAGTGTCGAGCAACGGTTGTAGCAGGCTGGTAAGAAACGTTGGGCTCCACACGCTGATAAAGCTCAACCCGGCATCTGCAATCAGAGCGAGCAGCGTCTGCCTGCGCCAGTGCGCCACGTCGCTGGCCAGTTCAGGAATCAGCAATGTGCCGGCCAGCCCGGCGATTGCACTGCCTTGCAGATATTGCAGATCGCTGACACTGCCGATCGGTATGCCGTTGGCCGTCGTTGCAGGCTGCTGCAAGGGCGGCGACATGGACCAGTACCCGCTGCCCTGGCTGATTTCCGGGACCTGGCGGTACATATCCGCCAGCCATACCGTCAACGAACCCTGTAATTGGCCAAGGAACTCCTGCGTATAAGGGATGTGTTTCTGCAGTGCACTATTGCCACTGCTGCGCTCGAAGAACAACGGCGGACTGGCGGTCAGTATCGGCCCTTGTTCCTGCTGCGCACGCTCGATCCAGGGCTGCAGTTGGGCATAGGTATGAATCGGTACCCGCTTGCGAAACTCTTCGGCATCGCGGATTCCGGCAAAATCATGGGCTTGGCCGAAGGCGCAGTCACGGTTGGCCGACAGCATAAGCATCAATAAACGCTGCTGAGATTGCTCGGGCTGCTCGAACAGACTTTGCCAGTGATCGAGCGTGGCGTGAGCACTGTCCATGAACGAGCACCACAAGGCCCTTTTCACCTCTTCACCCGCCTGCATCAAAAGTAGGTCTTGTCGAGCTGAGTCAGGTCATCGGGCAGTCGCTGCGGAGGCATGAACACCTGCAGCCAGCCGAACCATAGAGGGCGGGTTTCCTTGAGACTGGATGCCGCATGCATGAGCTGCCAATGCATCTGTGAGTGGCGGTGGTGAGTCAGGTTGTAGTTGAAGTTGAGGAATGCCCAGCGGACCAAGCGTGGCGCGCGCATGTTGTAGGCACCTTCGACGACATCTATCGGGGTGCGCATGTGATAGACCCATTGCAGCGATGACCAGGAAAAACCGAATGCGATATAGGCAATCAGAACCACTTCCCAGGACCAGCCAAACAGATAGGCACACGTCAGCCAGACGATAATACCGGTGATGACTTCCTTGCGGATGCGCCGAAAGTCGCTGATCGAGAAATCCTTGAACGCCGCGGCGTAAGTATTGACCTCACCGCTCTGCGACCATCGATCTGCTATACGTGGAGGCAGCAAGGGCAGCAGCAGGCTGCCGACGAATGCCGCCAGCCAGATACCGCCGAGCACCGCAAAATAGTATTCCAACCGCTTACGCAGCAGCGATTCATCCGGCATCGCAAAATCGGCCAGTTCGGCACGTGTGCGGTTCCGTGAGTGGTGCCCGAGGTGATTGATGTGGATCAGCGTCGCGGACGCCCCGAACAGGGTCGAAGCCCACCACATCATCAGGTAATTGATGGTTTTTTCGCTGTGCGCAAGGCTGTGAAACGCCTCGTGCATCATCGAGAACACACCCTGCATGACCAGACAGAACGGAATCAGGACCAGCCATTTCCATGAACCCGCACCGGTGTGGGACAGCCAGGTGAGCGTAGCGCCCCAGAACAGCGTCTGAAGCGCCAGTACAGCCAGGTTGGCCTTGTCGAAGCGGCGTGCCGGGGAAATATCCATATATATCTGCGCCTGAATGACCACATTCGAAAGCCCCGAAGTATACCTGCCGGAACGTCAGTATGGTTATTCGGCAGTTTCAAGCCTGCCGGAGTCTGGCACACTGTGCACCTTGACATCACGCTAAGCCGAGCCCCATGTCGCTCTTCAAACGAATTCTGTCCAGACGCTCGGCGGCCATGCTTTCCCCGCAGGTAATCGCGCACCGATCAATACGCTTCACCTTCGATGCCAGTATCCCCCGCTGCTGGCATGACGGCCGGACGCACACCACGCGCTTTTTCGATTGTCTGTCGTTCATGTTTCCCCAAGGGGAAAAAATCTTCATCGAGAGTGTGGTGCACTTTCGCCACAAGCTCGACAAAGGCAGCGCTCTGGAAAAGGCCGTCGACGATTTCGTCTATCAGGAAGCGTCGCACATCCGCGAGCACCGTGCCTATAACCTGCTTCTGGGCGCACAGGGCGCACCGGTCGAAAAGCTGGAACGCATGCTGTTGCGGCGCAGAAAGGAAAGCGAGCGATTACCGGCCAGCTTTCGTCTGGCACTGACGGCCAGCCTTGAACACATCACAGCAATACTGTCCGAGCAGATTCTGCGAAATCCGGCATTCATGGCGGGCGCCGACCCGACGATGGCCCGCCTGTGGCGCTGGCACGCAATGGAAGAGATCGAGCACAAGGCAGTGGCCTATGACGTGCTGTGCAAGGTGGAACCTAACCCGCTGCGGCGTTACCTGCTTCGCTGGGTAGCGATGACGAGCCTTTCGGTGTACTTCACTTTCGACCTTACTTACTTCACCTATCACCTCGTGCGCGGGGACCGGCAACACCGCAACTGGCGCGAATGGCTGCGCCTGCAGTGGTGGTTGTTCGTCAATCCGGGCCTGCTTTCGCGAATCGTGCCTGCCGGGCTGTTCTGGTTCGTGCCTGGCTTCCATCCTGACCGAATCGACACACGCGAGCTACTCGACAACGCTCGCCAGGCGCTTGATGAACAGCGCTGAAGGCAGCTTCCGGGATCGGCTCGTATGAGGACGATCTGGAAACCCGAGGGCTTCGAGGAATGGCAAGGGCATTTCCCGGCTACAGCGTTCGTGCGTCATCCTGCGGAGCTGGACTGGACCGATCTGTTCCTGCAGCGCTGGCAAGCGCCCTTGCCCGTCCTGCCAAAAGACACCCTGGTCGTGCTGGTTGCAGGTCTTTACTCGGAGTTCATCCTCTACTGCAATCGCGCCTGTGCCCGGTCCCTCACCTCTGCGGGGCACGATGTCCTGCGCATGCCGGTGCGCTCTTCGCGCGGTGTGATTGAGCAAGGCAGGCACATTGCGACCCTACTCGGCAGCCGACTCAAGCCAGGCCAGCGTTTTGTGGTGCTGGCTCATAGCAAGGGTGGTCTGGATACGCTGGCAGCGCTGTCACAGAACAAGAACCTGCTCGACGCCTGTGACGGCGTCGTTCTGGTGCAACCTCCCGCAGGACCATCGCCGATCATTGATGCGCTGCTGGGCCACGGTGCCGCCGGCGCTGGCAGAGGTTACCGAATGGACAGGTTCCGTCAGGCGATGATCAACAGCGCTCCGCTGGCTGCTGGCACCCGGGACATCAGCAGCAGCCGCGACCCACAGGTTGCCAAAATGCTCCGCGCCCTGCCCGACACGCTGCACTGCCTGCATGTCGTCAGTTGGTCCGCTGCGCGCCGCTCACACTTCGATACTCACCATCAGCGCCTGAATGCGTTGCGTCCCGGGCATGCGCATGACGGTCAGTTCTATATGGAAAACCTGTCGTTGCCAGGCGTACCGCAGATCTGCCTGCCGGATCTGGATCATGGTCAGCCAATACTGGGCGGCGCAGGCTTTGACCCGGCAAGATTCTGGCGAACATTGCTGGACGTCCTGCACCAGACACGTGCGCCAGAAGGCTCTACACCAGATAGATTTCGAAGCCAGGGATACTCGCCGCACAAGCCTCTTTAAAGTCGGCTGCGTGGCTGCCGCAGGGTGCCGTGTAAAGGTCCATCGGCAAGGAAAAGGCGTGATAACGATGCATTGCCTTCCACAGCGGGTCCTGGTCGTATAGGCATAATTGCATCAGCGAATAGTCGTTGCGGACCTGCTTCCAGGCAACATCCAGCAGTGCGCAAAACACCTCGGGGTCACGATGGCGAACCTGCAGGTGGGTCAGGTAGATATCCCGCAGTGCCTGGCCCGGCGCAGCGATACCCGGTCGGCCTGCCAGAGGTGCGAGCGCATTGTAGCCAAGCCGCAGTAACTGCTGCGTCAAGGGCATCTGTTCGACGACGATGCGTTTTATCTTCCCTGCATCCCAGGGCGCGACGCAGCCGAGCAGGTTGTCGCGGTCATCGACAGCCAGCAGAAACGAGTCAATGCCGAAATCCGGCCACTGACTCAGCCTGCGCTCAAATTCCGCCTCGCTGAACACACAGCCGAACGATTGTCGGGATGACTCGCTATCGAGAAACGCCCTCAGCGCATCCAGATACCGGGGGGCTGCGCGTACCACCCTCACCTTGGCGCTCGTGCGGGGAACGCTACTCAAGCCACGCTGGCCGTACACCGAGACGTTACTGTAGCCACGCCAGTGTGCGAGTTTCAGCGGGTTTGCTCGTCGCCCTCGCAGCAGCGACCGGGTCGCCAGGGCGTTGTTACGGATGATGCAGCAATAGGCATGCTGCACGCCTGTTTCACGGGAAAGATCCGCGAGACGCGCCTCTACCTCGGCCATCCATGACCCGGACAGTCTGCGATCCGGCGTCAGTCGCAGATCGCCCAGATATGCGACCGGCTCGACACCACTGTGCAGGTAGCCATCACGCACCACCAGGCTCGCCGCGCCGCGCAGTTCACCGTCCGGGCTTTCGGCTATCCAGGTGCGCTGATCGTCGGCATGACAGCGATGCAGGGCGAAGTAATCCGGGCTGCGATCAAAACGCAGCGGCATGCTCCCGCGCATCGTGTGTCGCCGTTGAAAGTCGAGAAGTTGCGAATTGTCCGCCGCACCGGCCTGACGAATCAGCACGCCGAATACTGCTCGGTCATAAACAGCCGTCGAGCCAGCGGCCGCAGGTTTTCGGGGGTGAGACGACACAGGCAGACCAGTTCGTCGCCCTCGGCGTAACCAGGGTTTTTTTGCAGAAAGTACTCGACTTCCGGCAGCTTCGCGTGATTTTCCGAGATCAGTGCAAGCTCCGCGCTAAGGCGCCCCTGCGGTGTCTTGAATGACAGCACACCGGTTGCCGGGTCGTAGGCATCGCCAAAACGCGTATGTGCCAGGTGATTCATCAAGGCCTGGACACGAGGCGCTGTCGAATGACCCGCACGCGGTGCGTAATCCAGTACCATTGCCCGCAGATAGCGATAGGTTCTGTGCCCCTTGCAGATCAGAAACCAGTACAGGGGAACATCGGGAGCCTGACGCCACAGGTCGCCCACCAGTCTTGACCAGGCGAAGGCCAGTTGCTGGCTGCCCCAGTGTTCAGGGGTGATGATAGTGTCCCCGGAAAAAACGAATTTGCAGGGCTGATTGTCCCAGCTCATTTCAAACAGTTTCAGCGTTGTGAACCCCATAATCGTGTCATGGGTGTCACGCAGAACGACGCAATGCGTCTTGTCGTCAAGGTCCTGCTCGAATCGAGCCCGGCAGGTATCCTGATAGCAGGCAGAATAAATCTCGAACATCCGATCGATATCATCTGATCGTAAATCGGGGCGCCCAACGGCGGTCGCGCACAAACTCATGGAGGCCTTCGATGTATGGAAACACAATGACCAGATTCTGAATTGCCGGGCCGCCGAGGGCAATCAGTCTCTCCGCACAATGTCCCGTTTCTTCTGAAATCATCGCTGCGCACAGCCTGGCCTGTCCGGGTGTTCGCTTGTGCACGTACTGAATGAACCAGGCTTCGCATCCATGCATCCTCATCACTGCGCCACGTCCAGCACTGATCGCCCCGTTACCTGGCTGTTGGTCTACCTGCTGGTCACCGGCCTGCTGTACTTTCTGGTGACACACGTTCCAATGGGCGCTGTAAGACTCGTCGAGCCAGGCATCGTCGACCTTCATATGCCCTTGCTGCCGTTCACGCTGCCGCTGTATCTCAGCTATACGCTGGTGATGCCAGTGCTTGTGTACATGGGCCGTAAGTCCTCATGGCTGCTGCCGGTTTTTTTCGCTGGCGCCCTGGCCGCCGGGCTGTGCCTGATCAGCCACCTGTTCTGGCCGACCATGATCCTGCGTCCTGAAACCGGGTCTGCGTGGCTCGACTGGCTGTACCGGCTCGATGCGCCACTGGCGGCCTCACCCAGCGGGCATGTAGCGTTGCCCGTTGCAATCAGCGTCGTCATGGGCGGTTTGCGGCTGCGATCGGCCTGGGTATTTGCCCTCTGGAGCGCGGTACTGATGCTGACGGTGATGACCACCGGGCAGCATGTCTTCACCGACATGGTCTCTGGCCTGGTGATCGGTCTGGCATGCGGCATTACGACTCTGGTCCTCAGTCGCTGTGCGGTGGACATGCGCACCCTATCGGCACTGCTGCTCGAATGGCTGTGCATACTGGTCACGATTCGTGTCGCGATTTACCTGGCAGACTGGCGCTTTTATCTGCTGGCTGTGCTCGTCGTGGCGGCAAGACAGCACGCGTTGTTCGTGCTGTATCACGATGCAACCCACTACCACCTGACTCGACAGCGCAGTATCAACGACTTTCTGATCAATCTGGCTATCGGTGTTCCAGGCCTGGTGCCGATCGAATTCTACCGCCCCCTGCACCTGGACCATCACCAGCACGCGGGTACCGAACAGGACCCGGAACGACGCTTTCTCTATGACCGCCAGCCTTGGCATTTCCGGCCGTTAACCACGAAGCTGCTGGCCAGACAACTGTTAGGAGACTTGCTGCTGATCAATACGCTGCGCAATATTGCCGCCTACAAGGCCGCAGGAGGCGCGCCGCCAGCGATGACCCGCCCGTTGACTGCGGCAGCGCTGGTCTGGCTGATGATTGTCGCCGCCCTCATCTGGCAATGCTCGGCGCAAACGTTCGGTTTGATAGCGATGCTGTGGTTCCTGCCCTTGATTACGGTCGGCACCCTGCTGCAGAAGATTCGCAGCATGGCCGAGCATAGCGGCGGCCCCGGCGTCACACCTGGCTGGGAAGAATGGACATACGCCTGGCGCGTCGGCTGGCTGGGGCGGTTTTTCATCTGGCCCTACCATATCAACCTGCACTTGCAGCATCACCGAACCGCCAGCATACCCTGGCATGCCTTGCCCTCTGCAGTTCGAGCCGAGGAACAGCTCATGGCATCCCGCTCGCTTGCGTCGTTGATGTGGTCGAGGCTCAGGCAAAAATACTGATACCTCATTGTACGAGCGTCTTCTTCAATGTTTACTCATGAGCTGAGCTCATGAGCCTATCCCGATAACACCCCATTGTTGACCAAATGACAGCCCTGTAAGGTGATCCGGACATCACGCAGCGAATCTGCACACGCGGATTCGTCTTTCGGTAGTTGGCTCTGCGGTCTACTTCGAGAACCGCACCAAACCCGAGACGCCCAGAGACCTGACAGCCCGTCGTTGCAACAATCTGCGGCTGCCCACCAATGGCGGGCTGTACGCCTGGGAGTTCGCCAAGGATGGCGAGAGCATGAACGTGCGTGTCACCGGTCAGTTCACGTTCAACGGGGTCTATCCACTGCTGGATGCTGCACTCGATGGCTTCGGCCTGAGTTACATCCCGCATGACCTTGTCGCCGTGCATATCGAAGCCGGACGCCTGATTCAGGTGCTGGAGGCATTGCGCTACCGGTGATTCATCAAACGACCGAAACGCGCAGCCCCGCAGCCATCGCTCATTGTGTTTGCACGCGCAGCCTGGCGGGCTCGCGGCTTTTCTCGGCGTAATGCCGCGCGCGCCGTAAAACATGCTGGGTGGCTCTGCGCGCTTCCTCCTTGTTGAGTTCGACATGCGCTTCCAGCAACTGCTGAGCCTGTTGAGGTTGATGTTGCAAGAGGGCCTGAAGAATGCTGCCATGCTCTTCGTACGTTGCATCGACTCTTGAGGCGCTGAACTCAAGACGGCGGATAGTCCGGGTCTTCTCGGTAATCTCGTAATGCAGCCTCGCCATTTCCCGGTTACCCACCGCCTCTACCAACGCACAATGAAACCGCTCGCCCAATCTGGCCAGGATATCGGTGTCCCTCAATCGCTCGTGTTTCGGCACCAGCCAGGTGCGTGTGAGTTCATCGATCAGCGGCTCGACGCTCAGGTCCATCAAGCCCAGCCTGGCAAGCGCCTCCAGTTCAAGCACCACACGCACGTCATACAACTCTTCGAAATGTCGGGGATCAAAGGGACGTACTTGCCAGCCGCTGCGGTAATAAACCTCCACATACCCTTCCTGCTCCAGCCGGAACAATGCCTGTCTGACCGGTGTACGACTGGCCTGAACGCGTTCGGCCACCTCACCTTCAGTAAATCGTTCGCCGGGTAATAGACGAAATTCGGAAATGTCTTCTTTGATGCGAGCGTAAATCCGCTCCGATATGTTTTCCGGGCGTTCTTTCGACTTTTTGGCACATGCTGTCTGCATTGATGATTCGTCCTTGTAATCCGGTTACTTAACGTTGGTCATGACGATCTGCGGTATTGCCGGACGCCCACCAGCGCGGAAAATCTGCAATGCCGTCAATCACCGCATCCACGTTGTGCCTATGGGCATCAAAAAGTGCGAGATCATATTTCCCGGTACGCACCAGCAGGCTGCTGGCACCAACGGCTTTTGCCCCGGCGCAGTCGGTCAAAACATCATCACCCACCACCAGGGTGCGGCTGGCGCAGGTATCGAGTTTGCGCAGGGCAGCCTCGAAAAACATCGGTGACGGCTTGCCCATGACCAACGCCTGCACCTGCGCTGCGGCCTCAAGACCGACGATGAAGGCGCCGCAATCGAGACGCTCCCCATCACGATCGAACCAGAACAGGTTTTTTTGCAACGCAATAAGCCGAGCGCCGCCCCGCAGCATGCGGAAGCAGCGATTCAGCGTTGCGTAATCGAATGCCTCGCCAATATCGCTGATGACCACCACGTCAGGGTTTGTATCGTCTGTAAGAATGCCGTTGAAGGCCGCTCTGATCGAGTCGGGCACCAGCAGATGGCACTTGAGTTGCGCATGCTGCTGCAAATAGCCCACACAGGCCGTTGTGGCAGTCTGAATTTCGTCGGGGACCACCTCGATTCCGGCCTGACACAGCTCTTGCGCCAGGGCCTCCGGCATCTTTGCCGTGGTGTTGGTCAGCAGTTGCAGGCGCAGCCCCTGAGCCCTGGCGAAACTCAGTGCCTCGGCTGCACCGGGTAAAGGCTGTCCCTTGAGCATGAGTGTACCGTCGATGTCCAACAGCAGGCTGTCAAAATTCATGGATAAGCTCCCTGTGGCTGAAATGATCGGGGCAGGTTTCACAATTTGGCAGTCAGCCATTGGCGAATCTCGGGCAATGTCAGTTCAGGGTTGGCAGGACGTGGCAATGGCGTGCTGCTGGCATCCAGCACCACGCCACGCAACCACGGGTCAGAGGCACACACCGTGTGGTCGCCACCTTTACGGCTAAGGCGGACACAGTGCTCTGAACGTGCCGCAATCAGCCGGGCCCCTCTTGGAGCCTGCCAATAGCAGGAGCCCGTCCAGCCTTCGGGGAAACGCTGCTCGCCCGGACACTCGAACATCGTCCATTCATGTTGAAAAGGCTGCGCAAGGCTTTGCCGCCAGGCTTCGGTGACTGAACGAGGGTCATGCCCCGACATCGCGAGCCGCGCCTCATTGAACAGCAGCAGACCGTTGTCTGCCGGATGAAAGACTGCCGCGCTTTTATGCATATCCGGCACGCCCGCCGAGTCATAGACCAGCCAGCCCTGACGCTCGAAAAATGCATTGGGGTATAGGTCGTGATGGACCGGGGCCATGCCGTGATCCGAATGAGCGACGCAGCGTACCTCGCCACCCGCCGCATCCATGCAGCGTTGAATCAGCTCGTCGACCCAACCCGATACTTCATCGAACAACTGTTGCCCGACCTCGCGCATGCGCTCACTGGCCCAGTCTGGCGTAAGGTATTTGAGCAAATGATGCGAAAGCAGATCGACCACCGGGTAATAACCGATGACTCGCTGTGCATCACCCGCACGGACTGCGCCGACAATGTCACTGCAAAAGCTTTCATGCATCTCCCGCATCAGTTCCAGCAACAGCCACTCCGCTGTGCCCTGCCCGCCTTCATCCAGCCGCTTGCCCAGTTGCCCGCTGCGATACAGCACGGTCAGGTCCCTGGCCACATAAGCCTTGCTTTTGTCGCTCTGCAAATCCAGCGCCTGAACCTCTTGGTAGCCGAAACTGACCACACTTATCCGGTTTTCGACACATACGGCACGCAGCGCAATTGCCTTGCAAACGTTGCCAGGCCCTTTCTCCGGCAGCGGCAAGTGCACCGTACTGCCCAGCGGTAACCAGCAGGGTGCACGGCCATCCTCAGCTGGCCAGTCGAGCATTGCACCGTCACCGCGCGAGCTGACCCTGGCAGCCATGCCCAGCCTCTCGATGCGCAGGTGCCCGCCGTTTTCGATCAACTCGGGAGGTACGGAAAAGCCCTCATACACACAGCTTTGCCCGAGCAATGCGCTGCCCAGCCTGTCCGGCTGGACAAAGGGCACCGCGCACAGGCGAAAGGTGATGCCTTGGCGAGCCCATTCGTCCCAGACCATGTCGATATCGCGCGGCCAGGCCTGAAAGGCATCCGCCACGGCCAGACAGTTACGAGCTGTCGGCGCGGGGACGAGATAGCCGGTCAAACCGTGCTCGCTGACCTGTGTGCCGCTGAAAATCGACAGCAACGATGGCGGGGTCTGACAATTGGGCGACAACGGCAACAGCGGGTAACACGGCCAGCGCGCAGAGGGCTGTTCAGGTTTTCTTGTCCGATAACGGTTGACCAGCTCCCACGACAGCCCGTCGATCAACAGCCAGATCAACGGATCAGCGCCTTTCATGAAGCTATCCGGCGCTGAACACCGAGCATTGCCCATCGGCCCACCACTGCAACACGCTGCTTCAGTTGCGCCAGCGAACCGCTGTTGGGCAGTACGTAATCCGCGTCGATCCGGCGCATCTGTAGATCAAGCGCGCTGTTTTCCACCACACTGATGTCGCCGCGCAGGCCTAGACGCAATTGCCTCAAGGATGAATCTGCCAGCACCTTGATCACCTGAAAGCCTTGCTCATACAGATACGGCCAGTCGACGGTGTCATCGCGCAGGTCGTCGTTGATGACAACCTGCGCGCGGGACTGCATCAACCGCCGTGCGAAGTTCTTGACCAGCGACTGACCGTCCAGAACCCTTAGTTCGCGCGCGATGCACTCCAGCAGGCGCTGGTTCTGACTGCCGCTTGCCAGCTCCACCCCGGCCTGTTCGTAAAACATGCCTTGCAACTCATACAGTGGCTGGGCCAGCTTGATGACCTCTACCGACAGCCCGGCCTCTTCGAAATGCTCACGCAGCAACTGAGCGGTCGTGCTCTTCCCGGAGCCGCTGGGGGCCACCAGGGCCAGACGCAATTGGGTAGCGTGGTTCATGGGATCTCCTTATCTCAGGCGCTGATGAGTTCACGCGCCACGCCGACACGACTTTGCCATTGCACGCCGAGCAGCCCCCGGACGATCTGCGCTGGCACGGTATCGGTCAGCGAAGTGGCGTCAAGCAGGCCGTGCCAGGTTGAGGTCACGAAACGGTGCGGCCACTCGAAGAGCGTGGGCGAGTGGATTTGCTCCAGAATCGCATCGTGCCCCATCGCATGGATCTGCAACTTGCCCCGCGCAGCTACATTGGGCAGTACGACTGTTTGCAGCCAGCCACACCCTTCAGGGCTGGCCTTGAGTGCGGCGCGCATGGTTTCTGGCATGCACAGGCGTTTTTCGGTGTGTGCAATCGACAGGTCATCGGCCACCGCAGCCAGATCGAGTCGTTTGGCCAGTTCGGGGTGTGTACGTAGCGTGCCGACACCGACATGCGGGTAGTCCGGCCAGCCACGGGCACGAACCCGGCCGTCGATACAGTCCAGCAACAGCTTGTCACCGGAAAAGTACAGATACCCCTCGGACAGCACCAGATCCAGCATGGTAGTGGTCTTGCCAGCTCCCTTCGCACCGCCGATTGCAACGATTCCACCGTCCGGCCCGACCACCGCCGACGCATGCATGATCACACTGCCTTTGGCCTGCTCGACCAGCAGGCCGTAGTAGCGCACCAGCTCGATCAAGTGGATGAATGCATTTTCGTCGCCGTGAAAATCCACAGTGTGACGCGCCCGGTCAATCCGGTAGCCGACCTGCGTATCGGCATCCCAGGCGTAGTCCAGACCGGTCTGAGGGTCGTGGCCACGCAGAACACGCAGGGTAAAACCAGGGGCATAGGTTTCGCGAATGATGTCGGGGGTGGCGCAGAGGCCAATCCATTCCGGCTTGAAGGCGGTGCTGTCGTGCAGCCGGACCCTCAAGTCGACGGTGGTCTGGCCGTCGTCCGCGACTTCGGCAAAGTAAGGTGCGAGGAAGACTCGCAGCCGCTGCGCCAGTGCGGAGCCCGAGGTCTGATCATCCAGTTCGAATCGATAGCGTCCATTGCAAAGATAGCGGCTCATGAGTACAGGCTCTCCCGGGTGGCGATAAAGGGCGATGGCGAGTGCAGAAATGCAAAACGGTCGGCCAGCGGCCAGCATTCCTGGCGACGCTCGTCCAGAAACGCGTGCAGACGTTTCATCAGCTCGCGCAGATCGGCGTTGATTGCTTGAGGGTCTATTACGCCTCGGGACTTGAGAAAGCGCACGTCACCGCGTGTCGTGCTGGCCGAATGCGCAGCGAGTGGCGTGCAGGTCTCGAACGTGATCACGAACAGGTTGCCGCTTTGCACCGACTCGCACGGCGCACTGAATGCATAACGTCGATACTCGCCAAGTGCCTGCAATGTGCTGTCAACGCTCATGGCCATAGCCTCCAGCGTCGGTGAGCCCAGCGACAGGTTCTTCACAGTGCCCGAAAAGCTCCCCGGCGCACTGCGAAACAACTGCACGATGGGTTCATTGACCGCCAGCTTGCGTTTGCGGCTGCAATGCTCGACCCACACATAGCCCCCGTCTTCATCACGGGCGGCGGTCACCTGATGATCCCAGACCTGAAATTCGTCACCGCACTGGCTGGTGAACGGCGCCATTGCCGGGCTGAAACTGGCATCGAACCAGGCCTCGCCGAGCATCCGCGCATGGCAGTCGGGGGGCAGTTCGAAGGACTCGACATACGTCTGCTCGGTGGTGGCGTAGCGACATTCCCAATTGTTGATCGCCAAGTGGTTACGTTCGAACGCGTCGCGCAGAGCCATCAACAGGTTCTGCGGGACTGCGGGCTGGTCGATCTCAAGCGGAGGTTGTACGAAAAGCGAACGATGCACATCAATGCGATTCAGCAGGTGACTGATATATACGTGGTCCGCCTGTAACGTGATGATCGCAAGCGGGATGGCGGCTCCGGACAGGTTGTGGCAAGTTTCGTCGCCCAGATCACCGTTTTCATCATCAAGAAGCATTGCCCCATCGGCGTCCCAGCGGGCCAGAACCCGGTGGCTGCCTCGCAGGTCAGCGACCGCGGTCAGCTCGCCCAGCAACGCCGTGTCCGCAGCGATGGCATATAACGTGTGGTCATCGCTACCGAAAGGCTCCTGATGGCGAATCTTCCAGCTACCAAACACAATAGCCGTTTGCGTGGTCGTGGATTGCGACATGATTATCTCCCCGGCAAAGTGAATTCAGAGCCGACTCGCCTCACGGGCAAAGTCGAGTTTCGAATAAAGATCCTGCTGAAACGGCAGGTTTCGCTCCGCCAGAAAATCACGCATCACGTTGGATACGGTTTCAAAGTCCTCTTCAACTTCACGTAGCGTGTGCAATGTTCTGCTGCGGCAATACTCGACCTCGACCTGAGCGAACTCTGCGCTGCCGTCAACCATGCGGCAGACATCGAAATACGCGCCAAAACCATTGCCGGTCCTCAGCGATTCGAAATTGATGTCGATCCGGGTGCGCCTGAACGGCTTGAGCCGACACAGATTTGCCGAGGTCATCGAGCGGGCGTGACTTTCGATGTCGGCAAACGCTACCGGCTGATCGGTGTTGAAGTCCTCGCGGCGCAATTCGGCGTTTTCGAGAAACCATTTGCGTTTGACCGCCATCAGCCCATCGGCCTGAGGAATGAACGAGATGTAACCGGTTTCGAGCGGGTCGCCCGTCACTTCGAAAATGTGCGATTCATAATCGTAGGTTTGAAAGTCACGGTCGATTTCCAGCACCAGGTCCTTGAAAGCGCCCTCTCCGAACGCTTTGTGCATCGCGGTGGACAACTGCCACATGTCAGGTATCTGAAACGAGGTGAATTTACGTTCCAGCTCCATTTCCGGGCGCCAGCGCACGTACCAGCAGTCGTCGCTGAGCATCGGTTGCGAAGCGGCCACACGCGCCGCGGCGGATCTGGCCAAACGTTGCCAGGCCCTCCAGGAAGCGCGTTCTACCGGTTCGACATCCATCAGGTGCAGGAACAAGGCACCGGCTTCGCCTTCATGGATATAGTGATAAACGCTGCATTTACCGAGGTGATGAGTCACCGCCAGAGTGGCCATCAGCGCCTGATCGGACGGCCGACGGTGAAGCGTCGGGTCCAGCACATGCATGCGTGAACGACTGTCTTGCGTACGCTTGCGCTGCCCGGCATTGAAGACTTGAAAGTCGAAGTCCTTCATCGGCATCGGCACATGGGTGTGATGAGCGTTGGAAAGCCACTGCGCATGCAACGTACCACTGGGAATGAACAGACCGTTGTCCGAGTGACGGGCCCGCGCAGCCTCTGTGTCGACAATGGCAACCAGCGCAGAATCAAGGCTGCCGTTGAGGGTGTGCGGATCGAAGAACAGCAGTGAAATATCCGTAGTCATTGTAGCTCCCGTACTTCGTTGACAGAGTGAGGCAGCGCCTTCGGGCTCTGACTGAAAGTGATCCGTTGTCCGGCAAGCCCCTGTTGATACAGCGCCTCGGACTCCACGGCGGGGATGCCGTGTTCACGCAAGAGGATCGAAAGATGACAAAGCATGGACGCCTGCTCGAAGACAAAACCGCGTGCGAACGGCAGCAACGCCGCCAGTGCCGCGTAGGGGCGTGGCGAGACCACAATGGCTTGTCCGTCATGAGCACGCAGTTGTCGCTCAAGCTCCTCCAGTTCAGCCCCCAGAGAGCTGGACGTGGGGATCGAGTTGATCGACACGGTGGCCGAGATACTCAGTTCTTCCAGTTGCCGACCGGCAGTTACTACAACCACCGGCCCGTCGGCATAACCTGGAGAAATCAGGCGGATCTCCGTTGAGTCCTCTACCTGCACGAACGTCGACAACGGCGAGAAATCAATCAGGTGCAACTGCTGCCCCGCTCTCACCCACTCCAGTTGCACCGAGCCCAACAGTTCGCCGGCGGCGTGAGTAATGCTGTGCAATTGCAGGGCATCTGCCGGGCCAGTCGGATCGTGCGCTACCAGCCGGGCGCGTTGCGTTCCGGCGATGCCGCGATTGATCGCCAGCAAGCCTTCCGATGACCATTCGCAGGTCGTGGAGCCGTCATCGCACGCCTGAGTGATAAGCCCTGTTTCACCTTTCAGAAACTCGCGGACCACAAAACACACAACACGCTCATCACTGAGCTCAAGCAGCCGTTCAAGCAATGCGCCGCGCTCAAGGATCTGCTGGCGTACCTGATCGGAGAAGTCCAGCACGACCTGATCGGTATTGAGTCGGTCCAAAAGCACCTGGCTCATTGCTGGCTCGACCAGTCCCTGACGGTTTGCCTTGACCAACAGCGCCTGGCCCGCAGAAACGCCGTGGGTTTGCGCGAACAACGCCAGCGGGCGGCGCTTGCTTCGAAAATACTGCGCAAAGGCAGGCAATGGCCGGAAATCCATTAGCGCATCATCACTGGCGATATACAGTTCGGCCCATTCAAGGACCGGCTCCAGGCTGCGTGCTTCGCGCAGGCTGGTGACGGGCCTTGCCTGAAGCAGCCAGAGTTTCTGGTCATCAGCCGCCCACTCGATATCGGCGGGCAGCCCCAGCGCCGCAGATGCATTGGCAGCCAGTGTCGCCACTTCCAGCAGCAACGCCTTGTGAGGCTCCAGCGCGGGGTCACAACCCAGTAATTGCTGGTCGCTGACCCGCGCCGACATGCCCTTCTCTACCCCGGAGACCATCGCTTCGCCCAGCGATGCGACGGTTTCAATCAGCGTTACTGCCTCCCCGCTCAACGGATCATGGCTGAAGGCTACGCCTGCGAAGCGGGCCTTGACCATGCGCTGCACGATCACCGTCATCTCTACCGGCGTTTCCAGCATCGACGCTCGCAAGCGTTCCAGAATGGCCTGGCGGGAAACTCCGGAGCGCCATACATCAAGCACCGCCGTCTTGAGCGCTTGCAGCCCCTGCACCGAAAGGTGTGTGCTGAAAATCCCGGCAAAACTGTGCTGATTACCATCTTCGATATTCGCCGAAGAACGTACGGCAAGTTCGCTGCCGGCATCAAAGCCCGCTTGCTCAAGCAGCGCCTGGAGATGGCTGTCGGCAGCCTCACTCCATTCAAACTCGGCCAGCCGGGCGATTCTGTCCATGTGTTCGTCAAGGAAGGCACCTGCGGTGATGCGCACGGTTTTCAACGTGTCTTCAATAGCCTGCTTGCGGTCTGCGAAGTCGTGCCAGAGCACGCGGTAGTCTGCATCGTCCAGTGCGCTCAGGGGCGGCACCGGCAATGTATCGGCAAGCTGTTGCAGGGTTGAGTATTTACTGGACACGACGGCCTCCTGCTATCAGTGGAAGGTCAGTGGCTCTCCGAGCGGGCCCACTGGTCAGTGCATCCGGGACTGCATCAACGTCCTCCTGGGCTGCCAGAACCGGAAACGGCGCAAGATTGGGCACCACCAGTGGCTGTGGGCGTGGCGTCTTTTCGAAATCCATGAATATGCGTGACGCGAAGGCTTCGGTCGCGCCCTGGTACTTCCCGGAATACAGCTCGATATCGCCTTTGACGTTCCAGAACATCATCTGACCGATGTTCATGCCGGGGTAAACACGGATGCGGTTCAGCGCATATAACTGCAAGGTCCAACGTCCGACGAAACCAATGTCGCCCAGTGGGGCCGACAGGTTGATGAACATCCCCAGTCTTGCAATCGAGGAACGCGCCGCATAAGTGGGTACGAAATGGGTGCTGCCCATGGTTTCTATGGTTGAAGCCAGGTACAGCTTCATCGGCTGCAATTCATAGCCTTCCGGGCCGATTTCGATGGTTCGGGTGGACGCCTCGGTGCGCACATCGATCACATCGTCTTCGTAGACCTTCATCTGGTCATGCAGGCGGAAGTTGTAGCTGTTGGGATTGACGTTCTCATGGGAAAAAGGACTGATGACGATTTCACCCGAACGCACACGATTTTCGATTTCACTACCGGTCAGTATCATGGTCAATCCAGAATGATTTTCGAGGGCACGGTGCTCTTGGAGCCCAAGTAGCGTCCCGCATAACAGGTGGTCAGGCCGAAGTTTGCCCAGAAGCAGACCTTGGCCACTTTGGTGCCGGCATAGACCCGCACCGGCTGGGTAACGACGATCTCCAGGGTCCAGCTGATGGCCGCGCCGGTGTGGCCGAGCGGCGCACTGGTCTGAATGAAAACGCCACAGGAGGCGGTGGAAACGTTGGCGTAAAGCTCACTGGCAAAATCGATACCGCCGATCTGCTCGGCCGTGGCGCCCAGGTAAAAGCGGTTGGGGTACAACACAAAGCCTTCGGGCGGAATATGATGCTCGACCACCTCCAGCTCCCCGTGAGGATCGATGCGGTCGCTGCGGTACTCCAGAAGCAGATCCGCCAGGTGACAGCCGTAGGAATTGACCTCGACATGAATGGGGTCGAAAGGCTCGATGACGACACTGCCGACTTCGCGCATTTTCACTATTTCAGAACCGGTCAGCATCATGGGTTCAAGCCTCCTGATCCAGAGACGCCACGGCGCGTGCCTGCCCGTTCGCACCGTACAATTCGGCCCGCATGCTGCGCGCGCCCCAAAGATAGCCTTCGGTGTTGCAGGCGGCGGCCGAGCCTGGCAGGCGCTGAGCAAGGCGTCGCGACAAGGTGCCCAGGTGATAGCTGGGCACCTGTTGAAAAAGGTGGTGCTCCCAGTGCCTGTTGATATTGCACGGTGCAAACAACCCTCGTTCCAGCCAGCCCGGGCTGACGCTGCGTGCATCGCGCTTCACGCTCCGGGTCGAGAGCCCGGCATGCTCCGACAGACTGCGAATGCGCAGAATCGGCGGAAGAAAGAACACCAGCGGTGCCAGCCAGTACAACAGCACGCCCGGCCAGGCACTGAAAGCGCTGATGAGCAGCACTGCGCAGGCATAAAAAGCCAAAGCCTGATAGCGCTCGGTGCGGGTCGCGGGCGAAGGGCTGGTGAAAAGCCCGATCACGCTGAAACTGTCCATCGTGCGTAACGATTGCAGGGTCGACAACCCGCTGATGTCGCGCAGCAAGGCCTGCCAGAACAACCCCGAACTTGGCGGTGCGAACGCATCGGCGTAGTCCGGGTCGGCAGGCGTATTAAGGTGCTTGTGATGGGCAATATGGTGAGCCCGATAACGTGACGTGCTCAATGTCAGAGGAAACGTCAGAAAGACGTTGGAGATCAGGTCGTTACGCCGCTTGTCACGGCTGATCAGCAAATGCGCCGCGTCGTGCATGAGTACCAGCAACGCGTGCTGTCGCGTCGCAATGACGACTACGGCGACAATACAAACCAGCGTCGAATCGCTGACTTCAGCCAGCGTGACTGCGGCGACGATCACCGCCCACTGCACGCCTATCTGCAATGCCTGCCGCCAGTTGCTGAGTTGCTTGAGATCCGAGGTCAGTGACAGGTTATCGCGTGCCAACCTGGCGCGCTCCGAGCGTCGGTCGTAAGCGCCACTGTCCATCGTGTCGAGTTCGATTGTGTCTTCCATCTTTCATCTCCCGTTCAATCGTTGAAAGGGCCTGCTAACCGTGCATTGCCGCTGATTTCGCGACAAGCCTGTCGAGGCTGAGCCGCGCATCGGGCGCATGAGCCAGCCAGTAATCCACCGCTCTGGGTAAAAATATTTCTGCGCTGGGTGCCGGGTGCCGGACATTCAACGGGGGTCTGACCAGATCGCTTTCGGCGTACACGCCGTAGATCTGTAACAAGCGCTCGAAATAGCGGAAATCTCTGGTTGAAATACCCTCCGGCCGCCATGCAACCAGCGAGCGCTTGAGGAACGCCCATTGCCGACTGCGCAGGATCGGTGCCGGGGTAAGCGGCGCAACGCCTGCTGCCTGGCGCGCCCGGTCGACACGCGACTCGATGATGCGGATCACCTGCTCATAAGGCAGCCGCGCATCCCCTGCCGATGCCACGACCTCGCGCGCGTCGCCACCTGCAACGCAATGACTGACCAGGTGGATCAATTCGTCGACCACCCAGTCGATAGGCACCAGGTCAAACAGCCCCTGGCGGTTGCCGACCAGAAACGGTGGTGAAAAGGTATTGATGAAGCGGATCAACGGATACAGCCCATGAAAACGGCTGATTGCGCCGTCGCTCGTAGCGCCGATGACCAGACTGCAACTGAACACGGAAATCGGCATTTGCCTGCCGAAGGTTTCACGTAAACCCCGCTCCGCAGCGGCCTTGCTTTCCTCATAACCGTTGCGATAGGTCCAGCCTTCACACTGCGTGAAAGCCGTGGACACATAGATGAAGTGAGGCTTGCGCACCAGTTTCTGGACAAAACCGCAGAACAGCTGCGCACCTTCGACATTCAGCTCATGCATCTCTTCGAACGTCTTGTCCCAGGCCACATCGGCAGCGAGGTGGACTGCCGTGGCGCTCTCGATGACTGGCATGGTGTCCGCCAGCGCATTCAGGGAAGCGGCGTCGGTAAGGTCGGCGATACGGCACTCAAGCCGCGAGCGGCTGTCCACCGGCAGGTCTTGCAGGCAGCGACTGGCAGCTTGCCCGGAACGACACAAGGCTATGACATGCGACTCCGGATGCTGACTGAGCCAGTCGCGCACGAACCAGGAGCCCAGTGCGCCGCTGGCACCGGTAATGATCAGTGTCGAACGCATATCAACAGCCCCCTGCCGCAACCCGCTGATGACGGCGAGCGAGCAATTGATTGCGTATACCGTCGAGCATCTGGATGTTATTGGCGCGAATCGCTCGTTCGCCTATGGGGTGCAAAACCTCGGCCAGCGACGGGATGCCAAGGTCGAAGGTGACATTCAGGTCCACATGCAAGCCATCGGCGCGTTGTATCAGCAGCCACTCGCCGTACCAGACCTCAAGGTCACCATCGGTCTGCTTGAACTCGATACGCTCGTTCGTCACCAGCCAGTCCTGCTCGGTCCAGGTCAGCTCGCTGCCATTGATCAGCACGCGCCACGTACTGGAGACATATTCACTCTGCCGGGGGTGAACGATCACCTCCAGCACATCACTCATGAAGTCGGGATAGCGGGCGAAGTCCGAGAGGATCGGCCACACTTCGCCAGGCTCGAAGTCACCAAGAAGCACACTGGTTGATACATCAGGCATAGGAAATCTCCGTCATTGGATGGAACGATAGGCCGCATCGACGGCATCACAGAAACTGTTGATGCCCTGTTCGAGGTCGTCCCGGGTGATGGTCGCGTCGGGATAAACCCGCAGTACCCGGGTTGCGCTCAGGCAGAAAGCCAGCAGCACGTTGCGGTGTGCGGCCTCGATCAGGGTCTGCGCCACATAGTTGCTGGAGGTGAACTCCACACCGATCATCAGGCCACTACCGCGTACTTCAGCCACTGCCGGGCAGTCCTGCAGACGTTTGCGCAGGATGTCCATGGCCACTTGCCCAAGCTCATTGACGCGTTCGCAGAATGCGGGATCGCTAACCACGTCGAGCACCGCGTTGACCACTGCCCCGGCCAGGGCGCTGCCCGCATAGGACGAGGCATGCACGACAGGATCACGCGCGGGCGCGCCGAACCGACTGCTGTCGTAAATGGCGGCGGCAACCGGGAACACGCCACCGCCCAGGGTTTTGCCGAACACGATGATGTCGGCTGGCGCGCCGCAAACCAACGAACCACTGCGCCCCAGACCTGACTGAATCTCGTCATGAATCATGAACGCGTCATGCTCGCGGCATAGCCCGGCAAGTTCTCCCAGAAAGCTCAGGTCCACCGGCCTGATTCCGCCCTCTCCCTGAACAGGCTCGGCGATGACCGCTGCAATATCGCCTTCTGCCAGTGTCTTGCGTGCAGCGTCCAGATCACCGGCATCGATGAACACCACATCTTCGGCATGCATCAGCGAGGCGTGCCCCCTGTAGCCATAGCTGACCGCCAGCGCGCCACTCGTGCGCCCGTGATAAGCATGAGTCAACGCGATGATTCGCCGCTTGCCGGTCTGCATGCGCACCAGTTTGAGCGCCGCTTCGATGACCTCCGAACCGCTGTTGCCGTACAGCACGCCATTGCCCGGCCGACCGATACAGGCCACCAGGCGCTCGGCTGCGCTGAGGCTGGGTTCGTTGGCCAATATCCGACTTGAAAGGCCCAGCGACGTCACTTGCCGCGTCAGAGCAGCGACCACCGCGGGGTGCCGATGGCCCAGCAGATGCAGCCCGAATGAACCAAAGTCCAGCCAGCGCCGGCCGGTGTCATCGGTTATCCACGAACCCTGGGCCGAGTGCTCGGCTGCGGTAAGCCCTGCCATTCGCAGCATCAGGCCTTGCTCGCGGCCGAAAACCGCCCCGTAACGCTCGACAAACGATGATTTGCGCACCGGCACACTTGCAGGCGCGGTCATGACATGACTGTTCATAGAGACCTCATCAAAGGAGCCAGAAAGGCAGCATCGCGTCCTGCCAGGCGGCAGGAGCGGTCCCAGTCACGCAGGGTCCGCAGGACCTGGCCCTGAGTACCCGGCAGCAACGGGTTGAACAGCTTTCCGGGAAAGGCCTGCAGAACTTCCTTGAACAGCTCGATTAACCGGCTCGCCTCATCACTGCGGTCGGCATCGGTATCCGTGGGCACGCCCAGCCATTCGACGGCGACTGGCCCGGAGTGAGCAACGACGTCTGTGAGCCCGTATTCACTGAACAAGGCGAACTGGTGCAACTCGTTCGGGGTGTCGGCACCGGCGAGTCGGCAGTCAATGTCGACCATCAATTCAGCCAGCTTGATTCTCAGCGCATCCACCACTTGAGGCTCGTTCGCCGCGCCTTCGAGGTCCTCCAGATAGGCTTCAAGCTCGGTCATCAGCAACCAGGCCACTGATATCAGCTTTTGCGCGTAAGGCCCTGCCGGGTATACATAGCCGCCACTCAGCCGGGGAAACCACTGGCGACCGGCTGCCTGTGCTGAAATTGCAGTCATGCGTGTGCTCCCTGCATCGGGTTGTGATCCTTGAGTGAGAAGCTGACGAGTCCGGCACGCGCAGCGCGCAGAAGACAGGCGGCAGCCTCAGGTGATTGCTCGGCAAGATCGATCGGGCGGGTGCTGGACAGCTCTGGCACATCCAGACGTGCCAATAGCGTCGCCTGTTGATCGTCGGTGAGCACAAAGTCGACCCCCGGCAAAAACGCACTGGCGGCGGAACGCTCGATACCTGGTTTTAATGCGGCATAGTCCGCTTCGCAGGCAAAGGTTTGCTCGGCGAGCTGGGTCAATTCACACAATTGCATGAGGCCTGCTCCCTGCAATCCATTGCGGCAGGCAGGATAGGCGCGTTGCCACAACTGCCCGATGGCACGGGCAAGGCCGTCGTCATTCAGCATGCCGTGCCGGTTGAGCGCGCGGTCCCATCGCAGGAGTGTCCACTTGCGATTGGAGTTGACCCAGCCGTGGCTGGCCAGCGTCGCGTTCATCAGAAACAGTGCGGCGTTGCAGGCATAGGCGGCGGCCGCGCGGTATTCGCCACTGCGCCAGGCCAGCACTGAAAAGCAGGCGCTCTGGCGGAAGTCGTCGAACGCTGCCACCGACCAGATCGAACTCAAGTCCTTCTGACTGTCCAGATAAGGAAGCGACTGATCGGTCGACACCGCGCAGACCAGGCGCTCCAGGTACTTTCGCGATACCGCCTGCTGCTTGTCCCACTGCTTGAATGCAACGAGTTTCTGTGCGGTAGTTTTGTGTGCGTCCGTCGCCAGTTGGGAGAACGCGTTGTGAACTTCTTCTCGGGCAAATGCCACCACTTCCATATGGTGTTCATTGTGGTAAATCTGCGAGGCCATCGATTGATCGGACTGCCGATCATCGGTCACACATATCAGGTCTATATCACTGGCCGCATTAGCGATGCCATGTACGGGAGAGCTGCTGATCAGCGCCAGTTGTGCATCGGCATACTGGCGTTTTACAACCTCTTCCAGTTCAGAAAAAGCAAGTTGGCGCGAGGCCAGAAACTGCAGGGCGTTGCCTGAATAAAAAGCACGAAAATCCATGTACACCTTCCACTCGATAACGGTGACTTCATTGGGGCTGCTATTCGGCTTGCCGAGCAACCCCCTGCCTGATCCATGACCATGAATTACTTTGTCGTCGTTAACGCGAGCGCTGACGCAATGGAACAAGCCCCATTACTTCACGATGTTGTACCCAGCAAGTGGCGTGCCACCGTTATTGATCATCGTGTATTGGCAAGGTGCCAGATAATCGCCAACGCCGGCCTAAAGCGTGACTGAAAGATCGGCAAGCCTTTAATTTAAATGACTTTTTTCCGTGAACTTTCGAAATATGAAAACTTTAATATATGTATCGAATTATGTATAAGCCACTTTTAAAAGTAGCAAAGTGCTATCCATTTTTATTATTTCAGGGCGCGTAAGCAACTGCACCACGCCGACTCGATAACGTCGAAATCGCACTGTTTTGGATTATCGTCTTGTATACATGTTTATTAGATCACTGCCGTTAAGTTTGTTCAGCCGTCTGATAAAGCAGTGGCACGAAGCTTGCTCAAGCTCTGCTCACACTTCGAAGCCAGGGAAGTTCAACGTGGACACACTTCTTGCACAATTAGCCGACGACACCAACGACACCTTCTATACCGTTGACCCGCGCTGGATCACCCGGAATGCGCAGCAATTCAGTGGCTGTTTTCCAGGTACCGTGCTGTATGCAATGAAGGCCAATCCACTTGAGCAAGTACTTGAAGCCTTGAGCCAGGGCGGTATCAATCATTTTGACGTGGCGTCGCTTGCAGAGGTGCAGACGGTACACAACACGCTGCCCAATGCAGTTCAATACCTGATGAACCCAGTGAAGTCCCGCCATTGCCTGCACGAGGCTTACTATCGGTATGGCGTGCGTTCATTTGTGCTCGACAGTGAGGAGGAACTCTCGAAGTTGCGGGACGTGTTGCCCGAACGCGACAGCACGATCAGCCTGTTCGTGCGCTACGCACCCTCCGAGTCGACGGCGGTTTATGATCTCAGAGGAAAATTCGGGGCAAGTCCGGTGTTAGCGACGCAACTGGTGCATCAAGTGGCGTCCAGCACCGAGTGGTCACTCGGGCTGTCATTCCATGTCGGTTCGCAAGCCCTTGAAGACGGCCCGTGGCTCGCGGCCCTCAATGACGCCGATGCCATTGTGCGCGACACCGCCGAGCACGTCAGGCACCTGGATATCGGTGGCGGGTTTCCGGGTAATTACCTGAACTCCATGGGTAACACGCCAGACCTGGTTGGCAGAGTCTGCGAGCATATCCAGACCAGCCCGACACTGAAGGACCTGAACCTGATCTGCGAAGCGGGTCGTGGTCTGGTCTACGGCGGCATGTCGCTATTTGCACGGGTGCTTTCAAGACGCGAACAGAGCGTTTTTTGTGGTGCCGGTATTTTTGGCGGTTTGCTCTCAGCCCAGCAGTGGCTGCAATTTCCCGCACGCGTGTGGCGAGAAGGCACCCCTTACACCGGTGCTGCGGAAAACACGTTCAATATCTTCGGCCCCACCTGCGACAGCATGGATCGCCTGGCCTTCCCCTACTCGCTCGCCAGCGATATCAGGGAAAGCGACTGGCTGGAATTCCAATCGACCGGCGCTTACTCGGTGTCCCTGCGCACCCCGTTCAACGGGTTTTACGCCGACCGCATCATTTCTCTCCCTTCCTGAATGCCTGAAAAGCGATCTGCCGCCATGCTCATAAAAGCCTATTTGTTCCTGCTTGCAGGAATTGTCGCTGAAACAGTGGCGACCATCGCACTGAAAGAAAGTAACGGGTTTACCCGTTGGGTCCCGGTTATTGCCTCTATCGCGGGCTACGGGCTCGGAATCGTCTGCCTGGGGTATGCACAACGGGACTTGCCCATGTCCCTGATCACCTCCATGTGGTCAGGGTTGGGCATTACGCTGATCACTGTCATTGCCGCGTTTCGCTATCAACAGGTGCCCACGTTAATGGCCGTGAGCGGTATCGGCCTGATCATCGCGGGCATCATTCTGGTCAATCTGGCCAAGGAACAAGTGGCCTGACAGCGCATGGTTGCCAGGCTCATATGTCGGTTCAAGCGAAGTCAAAAGGCCCCTCGAAACGGCCTATTGGCACCCAGTGGGTAATAAGACCGGTGTCGGCCTTCCAGTGGTGCAGCAACAGCGCGGGAGGCTCGACATAGGAAGCGTCGGCAGCATCCGGGCGCAGTTGCAAGGCAATGGCCGTCGTCGTGCTCGGGGCCGTGCACATCAGCGTGCCGCCAAAGCGCAGCTGCATGAAACGATGAATATGACCGCAGACGATTCGCTCGACAGCCGGGTATCTGGAGACCACCTCGGCCAGCCGCTCGCCCCTTTCACAGCGATAGGCGTCGATGCAGTGAATGCCACTTGAAAACGGCGGCTGATGCATCATGATCAGCGTCGGTTTGTCAGGCTCCAGCGCCAGTATGCGATCCAGCCATTGGGTGGCAGTATCGGTCATATCGCCGTGATGCTGTTCGGGCACGCTGATATCCAGCCCGATAATGCGCATCGGCGCGGAACCTGAGTCGACGAAGCTGCAGTTTTCCTCATTGATGAAGTAATCGTGCTCCGGGAAGGCATTACGCAGGTTCTGCCGATGATCATGGTTGCCCGGTATCATCAAAAGCCTCTGGCGCAGCGGCTGCAGCAGCTCTCGGGCCATTGCGTACTCCTCGGGTCGCCCCTCGTCCACCAGATCACCGCTGAACAGAATCAGATCAGGCGGCGGATCCAGGGCGTTTATCGTGTCGACGGCAGCCGCCAGCATTGCATTCGAATCGACAACGCCTTGATAGAGTAGCCCTCTGGGTCGTACATGCGTGTCAGAAATGTGCGCTATCAGCATTCCGTTACCTCAATCGTGACCAGGTCGCTTATCCACTAGTACAGCGAACCTGCAACGACCGGGCCAGACTTCGCCCCGGCCATTACTGAAGCGCGGCAGCGATTGAGAACACCGCAGTCTTTAAACCTCGGGAAACACTGGTTCTCCCAGATTGAGCATGAGCCGATTGGCCCACGCGAATATCGAGATAGCGTGAATCAGGTCCAGCACCTGCGCATCGTCCAGCCCTTGCTCGCGCAGTGCATTGATATGCCCGGCGTTGAGCGAGGCCGGCTCGAGCGTCAGGTCGATGGCGAACTGCACGATGGCTTTTTCACGCGCGGTCGTACCTGCCGTATGGGGGTCGGCAAATACCTGGGCGATAACATCATTGCGCTTGGCCAGTTGTTCGAAGCGTTGCGCGTGCACTGACGCGCAATAGACGCAGCGGTTGATCCGCGACACGACAGTGCTCGCCAGCTCCCGCTCGGCGCGCGACAGGCCACCCGGTGCGTACATGATCGCGTTGAACGCCTGTGAGCGCTGACGAAGGATGTCAGGGTGATGTGCCAGGGTCAGGTAGTAATCCGAGGTCTTGGCCTGCGGATGGCTTTCTTCAAGCACCGCAACCTGCCCGGCGGTCGCGCTGTTCAGGTCCACGGTTGGCAGCCAGGCTTTCCAGCCCAGTACCTGATTGGTGAAGCCTTCAATTTCAATCAGTTCGCTCATCAGGCTGCTCCGGCAGACTTTAACGCACCCAGCCCTGCGGCCAGACGCACCTGGTAGGACAGGAATGCGATCAGTTGCGCCAGCACCACTATTTCAGCGGTGCTCAGGCCCTGTTTTTGCAGCGCCTGCAACGCGCTCTGATCACCGTGTACCGGAGACTCGATCAGGGTGCGGGTAAAGCGCAGGATCGCAGCCAGGCGCGGGTCCTCCAGCAGGTCGATTCGGCTGGCGCTCACATCGGCCAGTACGCTTGCCTGCGCGCCAGTCGCCTGCAATTGCGAAAGATAATGCTCGCTGAGGGTCGGTTGCAGACTCAGCAGGGTCGCGTAATAGGCAACCCAGAGACGCTCGTTCAACGACAGGTTGTGCTCCAGCGTCGGGGCAAAAAACAAATCCTGACTACCCTGGGTCGCCAGTGCGACCTTGTCCCGCGCATGCCGAATTGCGTGCAACGGGCTGGCTGGCGCGATGCCCAACAGACTATCCAGAGTGTCCGGAGGCGTCGAATGTTCAGTGGTCGATGTCATGACAGGTCCTGCAATGCTGTGGTTGCATGCGCGCAGCCGCTTCAAGAAGCGGCACGTGAATGAAAGGAGATCAAGGCTGTTCGGTAACCATGGTTGCCGCCGTGCGGTCACTGACCAGCGGCTCGACCTTCAGGCCTTTGCGCGCCGCCCAGATGTTCTGGTAGTGGAACAGCGGGATGATGCCGACGTCGTCGCTGACCACCTGAACCGAGTCCTGAAGAATCTTGCGCCGTTTGGCCTCGTCGAATTCGGCGGTCGAATCAGCCAGTGCCTTGTCTACCAGCGGATTGCTGTAATGCCCCCAGTTGGACGCGCCCTGCCCCTTGCTGCTGTCGACCGTGGTCAGAATGTTGGTCAGGGCATATGCCGCTTCGCCAGTCCCGTTGCCCCAGGCAATCACACTGATCGCGAGTTCATTCTTGTTGGCCTTGCCCGCGTACACAGCCCACGGCAATACCTCCAGCTGGACCTTGACGCCGATCCGCGTCCAGAATTGCGCCACCGCCTGCATGACCTCCGGTGCCTGCGGATAACGGTCGCCTGGCACATGCACAGTCAGTTGGAAGCCTTCGGGAAAGCCTGCCTGCGCCAGCAGATCCTTGGCCTGTTTGACGTCATAGGGAATGTTCTTGATCTGCGGGTTGTAACCGAACGTATTGGCCGGCATCCATTGATTGGCCTCGGTGACGGTGCCTTGCATGATGCGTTCATTGATGGCCGGGCGGTTGATCGCCAGGGACAGCGCCTTGCGCACCCGCACATCCAGCAGCGGGTTTTCGGCCAGCGGCTTGCCTGCGTTGTCACGAATGAACTCATTCGGTCCGGCACGGAAGCTCGGTTGAATGATCAGCGCACGCAGGCCCTGATAGGCGAAGACATTGACACTCGGCGTTTTGCGCAGGCGCTCTACATCGGTGGGCGACACCTTGTCGATCACGTCCACATCACCCGCCAGCAAGGCCGCAGTACGGTTGGCGGCGGTGGCGATGAAGCGAAAATCAACCTTGTCCCAGGTTGGTTTCGCGCCCCAGTAGCTGTCGTTACGGGCAAAGATAGTGCGATCACCCGGCACGAATGAGACAAACCGGTAAGGGCCGGTGCCGATCATGGCCTTGCCCGAGTTGTAATCGGCGCTGCTGGCGGTCGCACCTGCATGACGGCTGACAATGTAGATCGAATCGACGTCCGGCAGCAGGTTGGCGTTAGGCAGACGAGTCTTGATGATCAGCGTGTGCTCATCCTTGGCCTTGACCGATTCAACGGTGCGCATGGCACCTGCATAAGACGCGACACTGCCGGGTACGCTGCGGGCGCGCTCGAAGGAGAAGACCAGATCGTCGGCGGTCAGCGGCGTGCCGTCCTGCCATTTCACGTCATCGCGCAGGGCAAATTCCCAAGTGGTGTCGTCGACAACCTTCCAGCTCTTGGCGAGGCCCGGCAGGGTCTTGTCATCGCGGCGGCTGACCAGCGATTCAAAGGCATGCAGCGCCACCGAACGGTCGCCGGCATAGTTGTTGAGCTGGGGATCGAGCGACGATACCGGGTCGGCATAACCGATACGCAAGTCCTGCGCCGAGACACTGCCAGCGGCCAGAACGAGGGCCGACGCTAACAACGAACGAACGAGTGGTTTCATGGGTGATTCCTTGTACGCAATGGCAGAGGGTGACGAGCTTCAGGCGCTCGTTCAGCGTTGATCATTCAAATGGCACGCGCTCTGGTGGTTCGGCGAAACCTCCCTCAGCGCTGGAACTTCCTCGCGGCAGCGCGCCATGGCGTGCGGACAGCGAGGGTGGAAATGACACCCGGTTGGCGGGTTCAGCGGGCTGGGGATTTCCCCTTGGATCGCGTCATAACGGGTACTGCGGATATCAAAGCGCGGGATCTGCGCCAGCAGGGCTTGGGTATACGGGTGATTGGCACGCGCAAACAGGTCATCGACCGATGCGGTCTCGACCACACGGCCCAGGTACATAACAACCACGCGGTCGCACAGATGCTCGACCACGCCCAGGTCATGACTGATAAACAGATAGGTCAGGCCCAGCTCGTCGCGCAGGTCCATGAACAGGTTGAGAATCTGGGCCTGAATCGACACGTCCAGCGCTGCTACCGACTCGTCGCATACCAACAGTTCCGGCTGCACCGCCAGTGCACGGGCAATGCCGATGCGCTGACGCTGACCGCCACTGAATTGATGGGGATAACGCTGGCGCAACTGCGGGCTGAGCCCGGCACGTTGCAACTGGGCACTGACGTAATCATCAGCCCCTTTGCGGTCGGTCAGGCCATGCAGCAGCGCGCCCTCCCCGACGATACGGTCGACCCGCAGGCGCGGGTTGAGGCTTGAGGACGGGTCCTGAAAAATCATCTGTACTTTCAGGCGCAGCGCCTTGCGCTCCTGCGTCGTCAGGCTGTCGAGCGGCTTGCCGTCCACCGACGCGACACCTGACGAGACCGGCAGCAGCCCGGCGACCATGCGTCCCAAGGTCGATTTGCCGCAGCCCGACTCGCCCACCAGCCCGACCACTTCGCCACGCATGATCCGCAGATCGATTCGATCCACAGCATGGGTCACCGGTTTCGGACGGGTCAGGTGCAGTCGCTGCAGCAGTCCTTGAAGAGAGTGTTCGGCCACCGGTTTGCCGAAGGTCTTGCTGACCTGGTGCAGCTCGATAAGGGGAATCAGATCACTGGGCATCGGCAGCTCCCGGATGAAAGCAGCGAACCGTCTGGCGCGGTCCCGCCTCGTGGGGTTCGGGGTCGCTCTGTACACATATCTGCGACGCTCTGGAGCAGCGCGCCGCAAAGGCGCAGCCGGCAGGCGTAGACAGAAGGTCCGGCGCCATGCCGGGTATCTGACGCAGGCGCTGGCCACGCTTGTTGCGACTTGGCAGGCTGTCGATCAGCCCCTGTGTATAAGGATGTTGCGGGCGATCCAGCACCTCGGCGACCGGGCCTTGTTCGACAATGCGTCCGGCGTACATCACTGCCACGTCATCAGCCAGCCCGGCAATCACGGAAAGATCATGGGTGATCCAGATCAGTGAGGTGCCCTGCTCACGTACCAGCTTCTGCACCTCACTGAGAATTTGCGCCTGAATGGTGACGTCCAGCGCAGTGGTTGGCTCATCGGCAATGATCAGGTCCGGGGCGTGCAGCAGCGCAATGGCAATCGCCACTCGCTGGCGCATGCCGCCAGACAGTTGATGCGGATAGGCGCGCAGGCGTTCTTCAGGGCTGGCGATGCCCATCAGCGCCAGAGTACGACTGGCATGCTCACGGGCCTCTCGCCTGCCGAGCGGGCTATGCGCGCGCACCGCTTCGATCATTTGCGTGTCGACCCGTAGCACCGGGTTGAGGGTCATCATCGGGTCCTGAAAAATCATCGCCACCCGGTTGCCCTGAATGCCGCGCAGTTGCGAGGCAGACAGTTTGGTCAGATCACGCCCTTTGAACAGCACCTGCCCGCCACTGATGCGCCCTGGCTCATCGACAAGGCCGAGAATCGAAAACCCGGTGACCGATTTGCCCGAACCCGACTCACCGACCAGGCCGAGAATACGCCCCGGCTGCACGCTCAAGGACACATCACGCACCGCCGGCAGCACGCCTGCGCGGGTATGGAACGAGGTGCACAGCCCTCGCACATCAAGGGTTGGCTGTGTAACCGGGGTTGACGCGAATGACACTTCAGGCAGGCTCATCGCTGCAACCTCGGGTTAAGAACATCACGTAGACGGTCACCGACCAGATTGATCGCCACGATGGTGATCAACAGTGCCAGCCCCGGAAACAGGCTGATCCAGTATTCATTACTGAGCATGTACTGAAAGCCGTTGGCAATCAGCAGCCCCAGTGAAGGCTCGGTCACCGGCACACCCAGACCGAGAAACGACAGGGTCGCTTCCAGGGTAATGGCGCGGGCGATTTGCAAAGCGCCGATCACGATCAGCGGCGGCAGGCAGTTGGGCAGAATGTGGCCGATCACAATGCGCAGCGGACCAACGCCCTGCCCGCGCGCTGCATCGACGTATTCGCGACGGCTTTCGGTTAGCGCCTGACCACGCGCTGTACGGGCGTAATAGGCCCATTCAAGCACTATCAGGGTAAGCATCACGTTGCCGACGCCCTTGCCCAGCCAGGCGAGAATCATCAGCGCCATTAGAATGACCGGGAATGACAGCAGCAAGTCGACCAGACGCATCAGCAAGACATCGACCCAGCCGCCGACATACGCAGATACAAGCCCCAACAACGTGCCGATCACTGCCGCAATCAGCGCCGAGCCAATGCCGACCCACAGGCTGATGCGCAGGCCATAGATAATCGCCGAGACCAGATCGCGACCCTGTCCGTCGGTGCCCAGCCAATAGGTATAGCCGCTGTCCATGTTGAGGCTGCCTGGCGGCATTCGCGCATCCATCACGTTGAGCTGCATCAGGTCGTAGGGGTTCTGCACCACGATCCAGGGTGCCAGGACAGCCACCAGCACAATGACCAAAAGGACCATCAGGCCTGTCACCGCAGTCGGTGAGCTGAAGAACTCGGTCAGCACCCGCCGCCATGGCGATTGAGCCTGCAACAGCGTGCTGCCGATCGGGGCTTTTTCAATGACATTCATCGGGAGGCCTCGATGCGTACGCGTGGGTCCAGCAGGTAATACAGGCCATCCACGATCAGGTTGAGCACCACGAAAATCACCACGACCACCATTAGGTAAGCGACCACCACCGGGCGATCAAGCATGTTGATGCTGTCGAGGATCAGCTTGCCGGCACCGGGCCAGGCAAAAATGCTCTCGGTTACCACGGCGTAGGCGATAGTCGAACCCAGTTCCATGGCCAGCACCGTCACCACCGGGATCATGGTGTTGCGCATGACATGCATGCACATCACACGCATCGGCGACAGGCCCTTGGCCCGGGCGAATTTGACGAATTCCTGAGGCAGCACCTCACGCACTCCGGCACGGGTCAGGCGCAGCACCAGCGAAATCTTGAACAGCGCCAGGTTCAGCGCAGGAAGTAGCAGATGTTGCAAACCGTCCAGCGTCAGCCATGACCATTGCACACCCAGCCATTCACGGGTTTCGCCCCGACCGCTGGCCGGCAGCCAGCCCAGCGTGATCGAGAACAGCATGATCATCATCAATGCCACCCAGAACGCCGGCAGCGAAAAACCGACGATGCTGGCAGCCATCATCAGCCGGGAAAGCGGGTGCTCGGGGTACATACCAGCGAACATGCCCAACGGCACACCGATGACTACGGCCAGAAACAAGGCGCTGAACGCCAGCTCAAAGGTCGCGGGCAAGCGCTGCAGAATCAGGCGCATGGCATCTTCGTGGTACACAAAACTTTGCCCAAGATTGCCGTGAACCGCGCCTTTGAGAAAAATCAGGTACTGCTGCCACAGCGGCTGATCCAGCCCCAGATGAGCGATGGCCTGCAGACGTTCGGCCTGATTGAGGTCTTCACCAACCAGAATATCCATCGGATTACCAATGGCATTGAGGCCGACGAACACCACCACGGTCATCAACAGAATGACCAGCAACGACTGAGTGAGCCTGCGCAGCGCCCAGCCGATCATTGGCGCAGCTCTTCGGCGGTCGGCTGGCTGGCCACCCACTCATCGCCCAGCAGCTCTGGCTCGGCGTAATCGAGCATGGTGTCGAAATGCAGCGCGATGTCCTCATTGAACAGCTGCCCGACCAAGGCATGGGCCAAACGCTTGGAGCCTTCGCTGATGGCAGGAATATCCCCGGACACCGCGCCATAGCTCAGCGCTGCCGGGTAACTGAAGCAGTGGATATGGTTCAGCCCTGGACAGCCGCCGGGGGTCTTTTCCTGAAACTCGAAACAATTGCCCAGGTCCGGCAGCAACGCCAGTTCGCTGTCGGTTTCGCCTTGCGGCGCTTCGAAACGATCCTGCCAGACGCGAATCTGCGACGAAAACGGGGCAAATTCAGGGCGCTGGCGGAAGTCGGTACGAAACCCGGTGGCAAACACCACAAAATCGGCCTCGATACACGCTTTGGGCGTGTTCAGCCACACGCCGCCAGCCGGGTTCTGTTCGACTGAAAGCACCGGGCTGTCGAGCATGAAGCGGGCTTTGCCCGAACCAGAAACTCTGAGCGTACTGCCGCGTGGCGGTGGCACTTGCTGAGTGTTCAGGTAGTGGCGAATACGCCATTTCCAGATATCCGGCAGGCGCCAATAACCGTGAACCATGCCCGGGTTACCGACCCCCTTGCCTTTGTTGATGCGAGGCAGCTCGGCACGCCGGATGAGCAGGTCAACCCGCGTTGCGCCCGCTTCAAGCGCAGTGGCGGCGCTGTCCATGGCTGATGCGCCACCGCCAATGACTGCCACACGTTTGCCGGTGAACCAGTCATCCTGCAGGCCCGCCGCCGAATGCGTCCACAAATGCTTCGGCAACTGCCGGGCAAAATCCGGCACCCAGGGGCCGCCCAGACCGTCACGGCCCGTGGCGAGCACCACATGCCGGGCCAGCAGGAATTGCGTTTGCACAGGCGTCACGATATCCAGTTCGATCAGGCCGTCCGCTCTGGGTGCGACCCGGCTCACCCGGTGTTCGTTGCGCACGTCCAGCGCCAGCACCTTGCGATACCAACGCAAGTATTCGGCCCATTGCAGGCGTGGAATCTTGTCCAGTAATGCCCAGCCGTCGATACCGAATTGCGCTTCGTACCAGGCGCGGAACGTCAGCGCCGGCAGCCCCAGCGCCGGTCCGGTCAGTTGCTTTGGCGAACGCAGGGTTTCCATTCGCGCGGTGGTTGCCCAAGGGCCTTCGAAACCGGCCGGGGACTGATCGAAAATCACCGCCGCCACGCCGAGGTTGCGCAGTTCTGCGGCCAGAGCAAGACCAGCCATGCCACCGCCGATGATCGCCACATCAAGCACTGCCTGCCCGGCGCTCATCCTGGCTTTGACCCAGGGCCTGGCGGGCAGGTCCAGCCAGGCCAGATCCTGCTGCAAACGAGCTTCCAGGGCCGCCAGACCGGCAGGTGCATTTACATCTGACATTGATCGGTACTCGAAAAAATGTTCGGGCCACAAGCCCAAGCGGTGACTCAAACACTTCAAGAATCATTCCAATGTCGCATTAAATGAATTCTTTAAGCCTTTGAATGCTTAATTCGAATAGTAAGAGGCGCTTTTTATTCTCGCAATGCGCAAAAAAGCATATTGATATTACTGAATGGAATTTTAACGGGCTCTGCGTGCGGTGCCGTGGAGCGTCACGACACGCATTGCACCTCACGCTCACTCGGCATAAATGCTCTGCAACAGGGCATCGTGCGCGCTGGCTTCGTGCATGATCATTGCCGGCAACAGGGTTTTTGCGCTGTCGGCAATCTCATCGATCAGCGCGCTTGCCACATCGGACAACGGGCTGGCGAAGGCTGAAATCAGACCGAAGAAAAACGGGATGTTGCAGGCGATCGGCCGGACCACCACACCTTGCAACGGCACGCCGATGGCGGTGAAAGGATCGACCAGCGCAATACCCAACCCGACTCTGGCCATTTGCATGGCGATCAGGGACGTATTGGTGTCAAGCATGCGCGGCGGCTGACCGCCCGCGTCCTGAAACGCCTTGTCGATGCGTCGACGAAAGCGATACGGGTTGGCCATGGTGATCAGCGTTTGCTGACGCAGCAGCTCCATCGACAGCACTTCATGGGTGGCGAGCGCAGAATCGGCAGGCAATACCGCCACGCAAGGCGCTTCGCCGATCCAGTGGATTTCCAGGCCGCGATGCTCCAGCGGCAGGCTGACCGCGCCCAGGTCCATGGTTTTCGACAATACAGCCTGAACCACATTCTCCGGGGACATGCTCTGCAACTGGATCTGTTGCGGACGCAGATGTTCAGGCAAGCGCGACAAGGCCGTGGGCAGCAAACCAGCCGCCAGGGCCGAGATCGCTACCAGCTTGATCTGGTGATTTTCTTCCTGGGCAATATGCTGCGCACGTTGGCGGATATTCCGCACGCCCAGCAGCGCGCTCTCCACTTCGCCATACATCATGAACGCCTTGTGGGTAGGCGTGACCTTCGGCCCGCTGCGCTCAAACAATGCAAAACCCAACTCCTGCTCTAGCTCCTGAATGGCTCGGGTCACTGATGGCTGGGAACGGCCGAGCATTTTCCCGGCAGCAGTGACACTGCCTGCCGACATGACCGCCGCGAAGGCTTCGAGCTGACGCAAATCCATAAGCATGCCTTGATCGATACATAGCCAATGAGGAAGCGCGACGCAATGCGCCCTCTGTTCAAAGCGCGAAAGTCTACACGCTGATGGAGCACTGGGTGAATGAACACCTCACCCGGCGATCATTACCCGGTTTCGGCCTTGTTGTTTGCCCAGATAAAGCGACGTGTCGGCACGATTGAGGGTTATCTGAAAGGTCTCGCCCGCGGCAAGGGTTGCCATGGCAAGGGTTGCGGTGACCGCAATGCTGCGTTCATCGATCTGACCGGCCTCTTCAGCAATACGCCGCCAGATGCGCTCCGCCACCCGCAGTGCATCATCGGGCGCGGTGTCCGGCATCAGCACCAAAAACTCCTCACCGCCCCAACGGGCAGCCATATCGCTGTTGCGCACGCTTGAACTGATGACTTCGGCCACCCGCTGCAACACCGCGTCACCGGTCTCATGCCCATGAAGATCATTGATCTGTTTGAAATGATCGATGTCGAGCAGGATCAGTGAAGCCGAGAACCCCTGACGCCTTGCCTCCAGCTCGCGTATGCGATGCAGGACTCTCCTGCGCGTATAAAGATTGGTCAGGCTGTCGCGGTTGGCAATATGAAACAGGCTCAGTTGCATCGACGACGTGAAACGTACCGAGAGTGCGGTGGCATAAATCGAAAGGACAGTGGCCACCAGCGCATTGACGATACCGAACGCATCGAGCACGTTCTGGCTAAGGCCTGATTCCTGGCCCATGTGCCGGCGAAAGGCGAAGCATCCGACCAGCGACAGGAGTATCGCCAGGCTATAGGCAATGCGTCTGATAGCGACCAGTTGAAAGGTAAAGGCAATGATCGGGATCACGCAGAACAGGTAGAAGCTGAAGTTGCTTTCCCAGCCCAACTCCCATGTCGCGAGCAGTGCATGGCCGATGATTTCCAGACACATCAGCTGTCCGGCCTGGCGATAGCGCTGTCTGCGGATCAGGTAAAGGCAGTTGATGTAGAGCAGCGTGCTGACGATGTTCGCTACCCACAGGACCTTCATGCCCAGCCCTAGGAACACCACCAGCAAGACACAGTGAATGCCCAGCGCGACATACACGATCGGAGTGATGTGGTTCCAGAACTGGATAGCCGTGTCCTTGAACAGCTGGGTGCGGTCTTCCGTCGGGAGGGTCATCATCACGTTATCTCGAAATGCAGGTGGAATATGACCATGAGCGTGGGGTGAAGATCATGATGTGTTGTCGGCCTGAACCGACGCTGCTTGATACGGCGGCTCGATAATATGTTGGTTTGCACAGCGCAAACGCCATGGCATGTGCCGAAGGAGTCAAATGGACATCACTGATGGCAAGTAGTGCAATTAGATGCCTGATTTTCCTGAACCACTGGCAGCAGGCACGGGCCTGCACATCAGGCTCGTTGGCGAGATCGGTAAGGGATGACGGCTTTTCTTCAATTTGCAGTAGCGATCCCGGTGTTCTGGAAATACTATCGGGACCGGACATTGTGTTGATCGCGCTGCGCCCATCAGCCCGCCAACACGCAGGCAGCCCTGAATGATTCAGAAGGAAGCGTACTGATGGAACGTCTCACTGCAAAAGACTTTGCCCCTGAATTGCTTGAGCTTTACGACTACTACGCGCACGGCCGGATCAATCGACGCGAGTTTCTCGATCGGGCTGCGCTGTTCACCTTCGGCGGCCTGACCGCCAGCGCGCTGCTCGCTTCCCTCAGCCCCAACTACGCGCTGGCCGAACAGGTGGAATTCACCGATCCGGATATCGTTGCCGAGTATGTGTCCTACCCCTCCCCCAAGGGGCATGGTCAGGTTCGTGGCTATCTGGTACGCCCGGCAAAAGCCACCGGCAAAGTACCGGCAGTGGTCGTGGTGCATGAAAACCGCGGTTTGAACCCCTATATCGAAGACGTTGCCCGCCGTGTGGCCAAAGCCGGTTTCATCGCGCTGGCACCTGACGGCCTGTCCTCGGTCGGCGGCTATCCGGGCAATGACGACAAGGGTCGGGAGCTCCAGCAGACCGTTAACCCGGAAAAGCTCATGAACGATTTCTTCGCTGCCATCGAGTGGCTGATGAAGCATGACGCGAGCACCGGCAAGGTCGGCATCACCGGTTTCTGTTATGGCGGCGGCGTGGCCAATGCTGCAGCCGTGGCGTACCCGGAACTGGGCGCTGCCGTATCGTTCTATGGCCGCCAGCCCAACGCCGAAGACGTGGGGAAGATCAAGGCGCCGGTCATGATTCACTACGGCGAACTGGACATCCGCATCAACGAAGGATGGCCCGCGTATGAGAAAGCCCTGAAAGCGGCTGGCACGACGTACGAAACGTACATCTATCCGGGCGCCAACCACGGCTTCCACAATGACTCCACCCCGCGTTACGACGAAGCCGCGGCCAAACTGGCCTGGGACCGCACATTGGGGTGGTTCAACAAGTACCTGGTCTAAGTTCTGGCCGAACGGCGCGGCACAGATCTGTGACGCGCAGCATCACGCAAGGCATTCCCACGCTGGAGCGTGAGGAACGATAGTTTTGTAACTATCGTGCCCATGCTCCGCGTGGGCATGCCGTTCTGGACGCTCTGCGTCCTCTCTATAGCGCCCTCACCCGTTCCAGCAGTACCTGTAGTGGATGCTGCACCACTTTGCCATCCTGGCGCTTGACCTGGCTGCGGCATGAGTAGCCATCGGCGACCAGTCGACCTTCAACGCCATGCCGGGCCACCAGCGGCTGCCAGGACTGACGATAGATGGTGTCGCTGGTTTTCGCGTTTCGGGTTTCATGCCCATAAGTGCCGGACATGCCACAGCAACCGCTGGCCAGCACATCAAGCCTGAGCCCGGCGCGAGCGAAGGCTTTCTGCCAAAGGCCGACACTGGCGGGCTCGTTGGTCTTTTCAGTGCAATGCGGCAGGAAGTAATACGTCTCACCTGACGGAGCGTCACACTGCTCCTCAAGCGCAGAAGCCAGCCATTCCTGCGGCAGCATGACGGTCGGTACGCTCTCGCTGCCCAGCGTCTTGCTGTACTCCTGGCGATAGACCAGGGTCATGGCCGGGTCCAGACCGATCAGCGGAATGCCGTACCCTGCCAGCTTGCCAAGCGACTGGCTGTTGAAACTGGCAGCCTTCTCGAACGCGGCCAGAAAACCCTGCACGTGCAGCGGCTTGCCGTTGGGTGCGAACGGTGCGAGATAAACCTGATAACCCATGCGCGAGATCAGCTCCAGCCAGTCTGCTGCCAGCGAGGTTTCAAAGTATCGGGTGAACGCATCCTGAACCAGCACCACCGTACGTTTGCGCTCCTGCTCGCTCAACGCGGCCAGACGCTGCGGCGTGGCAATGCCGACATTCCAGCGCGCGCAGGCCGCGCGAAAGTCCATCAGGCTGAGCAATGGGCTGTCGACCATACCGGCGACGTGCTCAAGCAGGTAACGCACCGGTTTTGCGCCCATGATCGCGTTGTACAACCGGGGAAACCGCGCCAGGTGCGGGATGCTGAACTCCAGCGAGCCAATCAGGTAATCCTTGATCGGGCGCAGGTAGCGGCTGTGGTACAGCTCCAGAAAACGCGAACGGAACTCAGGCACGTTGACCTTGACCGGGCACTGCCCCGCGCAGGACTTGCAGGCCAGACAACCGGCCATGGCATCGTAGACTTCATGAGAGAAATCCTTCTGCCCTGCTACTCTGGCCACGCTGTTGACAGTTCGCTCGGCAAGGCTTTTCAGCACATTGGCATTCCGCGCCCTGGCGCTGCCGGTCAGGACGTCGACATCCTGCTCGCCTTGCAGACGCAGCCATTCCCGGACCAGCGAAGCGCGGCCCTTGGGTGAGTGAATGCGGTCACGCGTGGCTTTCCATGACGGACACATGGCATCGTCGGTGTCGTAGTTGTAACAGGCACCGTTGCCATTACAGTGCAGCGCGCTGTCGTAGCTCTGCCAGACCCGTTCATCGATAGTGCGATCCAGATCACCGCGCAACGTCACTTCATCCACCAGCGTCAAGCGTGATTCCGGCACCGTCGCAGGCGTGGCGATCTTGCCGGGGTTCAGCTGGTTGAACGGGTCGCAGGCAGCCTTAAGGGCCTGCAATGCGGGATACAACTCGCCGAAATATTCAGGCACGTATTGCGAACGCAGGCCCTTGCCATGTTCGCCCCACAGCAGCCCGCCGTAGCGCTTGGTCAGCGCGGCGACGGCGTCAGAGATCGGGCGAATCAGTGCCGCCTGCGCCGGGTCCTTCATGTCCAGAATCGGTCGTACGTGCAGCACGCCTGCATCAACATGGCCAAACATGCCGTATTGCAGGCCGTAGCTGTCCAGCAGCGCACGAAACTCCTGAATGTAATCGGCAAGGTTTTCCGGTGGCACAGCCGTGTCTTCAACAAACGGCTGCGGCCGCGCTTCACCCTTGACGTTGCCGAGCAGCCCTACCGAACGCTTGCGCATGGCGTAGACGCGGTTTACCGCAGCGCTGCCGGTTGCCAGGGTATGACCTAGGCGCACCACCGAGGTGTCTTTTTGCAGGTGAGCGACGAATGCATGGACGCGCTGTTCCACTTCGTCCAGCTCATCACCACTGAACTCGATCAGGTTGATGCCCAGAGTCGGCGTGGCCGGGTCCTGCGGGAAATACTCGGCCACGCCGTGCCAGACGATATCCTGCATGGCCAGCATCAGCACTTTGGAGTCCACGGTCTCGATGGACAGCGGCTTGTGCGCCATCAACGCCTTGGCATCCCGCAGAGCGTCCATGAAACCGGCATAACGAACGTTGACCAGAATCGAATGTTTGGGGATTGGCAGGACGTTGAGTCGGGCCTCGACGATAAACCCCAGCGACCCCTCGGAACCGCACAGCACGCTGTTGAGGTTGAAACGCCCGTCTTCCTCACGCAGGTGCGCCAGATCGTAACCGGTCAGGCAACGGTTGAGCGGCGGAAAAACGTCCTTGATCAATTGCGCCTGCGTATCGGCGATCTGCTGCGCACAGCGATACACATCGCCGGCACGGTCAACACGCGCTTGCTCGCTGGCCAGCTGCTCAGCGCTGAATGCCTGACTGTTGACGTAGGAACCACCGAGCAGCACGGTCGTCAGTTCCAGCACATGGTCACGGGTCTTGCCGTAGGTGCAACTGCCCTGCCCGCTGGCGTCGGTGTTGATCATGCCGCCAATCGTGGCGCGGTTGGAGGTCGACAGTTCCGGCGCGAAAAACAGCCCGTGCGGCTTCAGCGCTGCGTTGAGCTGGTCCTTGACCACGCCGGTCTGCACCCGCACCCAGCGTTCCTCGACGTTGATTTCAAGGATATTGTTCATGTGCCGCGACAGGTCGACCACCACGCCGTCGGTCAACGACTGCCCATTGGTCCCTGTGCCTCCGCCACGCGGGGTCAGCACCACCTGCTTGTACTCGGGCCGCGCTGCCAGGCGGGCGACAATTGCCACATCATGGCTGTCCATCGGGAACACCGCAGCCTGCGGCAGGCGCTGGTAGATGGAGTTGTCAGTGGCCAGCACAGTACGCGAGCCGAGGTCCCTGGCTATTTCGCCGCGAAAGCCGCCCTCCACCAAGGCATTGAGGAAACGGTCATAGTGACCGACCTGCTCGGAGGTCGGTTTCAACAGCGCAATCATGGTGGTCTTCCTGGCTGGCTAGGCGTTTTATATGCAAAGCACGTATGCTTCGAAACGCTCGTATGCATGGCGTCATCAACGGTTATCGTGATTCTCCGGCGTGTCATGCTTCAGTGCAAACGTAAAAGATGCCGTTTTTCCATGAGTTTTATGAATGAACACCAGAAGACTGACGCCCTCCATGTCTTTATTGCTCGCTTTCGAGGCGGCCGCGCGGCATGGCAGCTTTACCAAAGCCGCAGACGAACTGGCCTTGACCCAGAGCGCCGTCAGCCGCCAGGTGCAGGCGCTGGAAGCCCAACTGGAAGTCGAGCTGTTCAAGCGTGATGGCAGACGTATCGAACTGACCACTGCCGGTGCCTTGTACCAGCATGAGCTGGCCGCGGCGCTGGGCCGTATTCGCAGCGCAACCCTGCAAACCATTGCGCACAAGGCAGAAGGCGGCACGCTGCACCTGGCCGTGCTGCCCACCTTCGGCTCCAAATGGCTGCTGCCGCGGATGAATGATTTTTACACCCGGCATCCGGGCTATGTGGTGCACATCCACTCACGCATCGTGCATGCCGACCTGACGCCGGCAGCCAGCGAAATGAACGCGATCATCTGTGCGGGTAACGGCAACTGGCCCGGTTACATCGCCCACCCGCTGGTCAGCGAAAAACTGGTGGTCATTGCCAGCCCTGCTGCGCTTGTTGGCTACCAGACGATCACCCCGGCGCAGGTGGCCCAGCATTCGTTGCTGAGCGTGGTATCGCGGCCCAATGCCTGGTCGGACTGGTTCGACAGTAATCGGCTGGACCACCACATCATGCGCCCCGGCCCGAGTTTCGAACTGACCTCGCACCTGATCCAGGCTGTGGCGGCGGGCATCGGTATCGCACTGGTACCGCGCATTCTGGTGCAGGACGAAATTAACAGCGGAGAACTGGTCACCCTGTTCGAGCCGCTGGACAGTGGGCGCAATTACTACCTGGCGTACGCGACGCGCTTTCAGAACCTGCCATCGCTGTGCGTGTTCAGGGACTGGCTGCTATCGACGCCATTTCCCGACCCTTTGTAGACCTGCCCGCAACAGGAGCCGCTGTGCGTATCGAGCCCCTTCCACCCTTGCAGAACCTGATCGCCTTCGAAGCCGCCGTTCGGCACGCTAGTTTTACCCGTGCCGCCAGCGAACTGAACCTCACCCAGAGCGCGATCAGCCGTCAGGTCGCGCAACTGGAGGAATTTCTCGGCCGCGCGCTGTTTCGTCGCGAGCACAAGCGCATTCATCTGACGGTCGCCGGGCAGATTTACGCCGAGCAGATCCAGCGCGTGCTGACCCTGTGTGCAGAGGCCACGGCACAAGTCATTACCCATAGCGGCGAACAACAACTGACGCTGGCGTGTTCCAGCGGCGTAGCCGCACTGTGGCTGGGCCCTTTGCTGGGACGCTATCGCGATGCCTTCCCCGCCGTGGATATCCGCCTGCGAGTGGTCGACGGGCTGGACTCGCTGATTCGTGCGGAATTCGATCTGGCGCTGTATTTCCTGCGCGAAACATCACCAACGGGCCTCGACAGTCGTTTGCTGTTCGCCGAATCGGTAAATGCCTACTGCTCGCCAGACTACCTGAACGGCCAACTGCTGGAACCTGCACAGTTGCTGGACCACTGCCTGCTGATGCTGGAAGACGGGCAACGTCAGTGGCTGTCCTGGGGAGACTGGTTCGGCCGTCAGGGCGTTGATGCGTCGCTGATCCGCAAGCGCATGACCGTCAACCTGTATCCGGTGCTGGTCGACCTGGCTGTCGCCGGGCACGGTATCGTGCTTGGCTGGCAACCGATGATTGACCGTCACGTGCAGTCCGGTGCGCTGGTGCCGGCCTGCCAGAAAAGTGTGGGTGCAATAGGCGGCTATTACCTGCTGACCCCCAGCGGCAAGACGCCCCGGCGCGCTGCGCGAGCGTTCGAGAAATGGCTGACAGATGAAATAGCCACGCTGACACCCTGCCCCTGACGCTTGCATGCGTCTGGCGCATGCAAACCTGCGCAATAAGCGTTTTCTTAAAATCGGCCCAACACCTACTCTCGACTGAAACGGGCAAAAAGACCTGACTCAGCCGCACTTACATCAACCCTGCCCCTTAATCAATGCAGCCACTGCAGGGGGCCTCCCTGCGTGTATCGCATGCAGGAGCCTATTCAGTGAGCACATTACGATCCTCTGCTTCACGCACCCATGAACAAAAGACACGCCGCGCGGTGACCGCTACGGTGATCGGCAATGGCCTGGAATGGTTTGACTTCACGGTCTACAGCTTCTTCTCGGTGATCATTGCCAAAGTGTTCTTCCCCACCGGCAGCGAGCTGACCTCTTACCTGTTGGCGCTGGCGACCTTCGGGGTCGGCTTCTTCATGCGTCCGGTGGGCGGCATTGTTCTGGGCATCTACAGTGACAGGCGCGGGCGCAAGGCGGCTTTATCCCTGACCATCCTGCTGATGGCGCTGGGGACGCTGATCATCGGATTGACGCCCAGCTTCGCGCAAATTGGCTATCTAGCACCGCTGCTGATTGTTCTGGCGCGACTGCTGCAAGGGTTCTCTGCCGGTGGCGAGATGGGCAGTGCCACCGCATTCCTGACCGAGCATGCGCCTGAGGGCAAAAAAGCCTTTTACTCCAGCTGGATTCAGGCCAGCATCGGCGTCGCGGTGCTGCTGGGTTCCGCGCTGGGCGCGGTGCTGTCCAGTTACCTGACCCAGGCGCAGCTGGAAAGCTGGGGCTGGCGGGTGCCGTTTCTGATCGGCACACTGATCGGGCCGGTCGGCTTTTATATTCGCAGCCGGGTGGATGAGACGCCTGCCTACAAGGCCGCAAAACCAGTCGAGTCGCCTCTGCGCGAAGTCATCAAGACCTACCCGCGCCAGACCCTGATCAGCTTTTCGCTGGTCGTGCTGTGGACCGTCTGCACCTATGCCATCCTGTTTTACATCCCCTCCTACGCCCAGCGCGTGCTCGGCCTGCCGTCATGGATGGGCTTCAGCGCCGGCATGATGGGCGGCGCGGTACTGATCGTCGCCACACCGATTGTCGGCGCCCTCGCAGACCGTAGCGGGCATCGCCCATGGTTGTTGGGCTCGGCAATTGCCATCTTCTTCAGCGCCTACCCGATGTTCCTGTTCATCAACCAGATGCCGGGACTGTTTTCGCTGCTGGTCTTTGAGCTGGTACTCGGCCTGCTGATTTCCGGTTACATCGGTTCGATCCTTGCGGCCTTTGGCGAATTACTGCCCACCCACGTGCTATCCACCGGGCTTTCGGTGGCCTACAACTTTGCCGTCACCATTTTCGGCGGCTTTGCCACCTTTACCATCACCTGGCTGATTGCCTCGACCGGCAGCAACCTGGCACCCGCTTTCTACATCATGTTCGCGGCCGTCGTCAGCGGTATTGGTGCGCTGCTGTATCGCGACCGTGCGCCTGCTGCCCATCGTCCCCTGTCTGGAGCTTTCCAATGAGTATTGCTGATCCTACACGCCTGATCCTGCGCAACGGTCGCCTGCTGGACCTGCAAAAAGGGCAATTGATTTCCGGCCAGGAAGTCGTGATCGAGGGTGAGCGCATTATCGACGTGCGTGCCGAAGGCGAGCCTGCCGCGGTTGGCGCGCGGATTATCGATCTGGGCGGCAGAACCCTGATGCCCGGCCTGATCGACTGCCATGTGCATGTGCTGGCTTCCAACGCCAACCTGGGCATGAATGCCCTGCAACCCAACGCAATCATCATGTACCGCGCATTACCGATTCTGGCTGCGATGCTCAACCGCGGTTTTACCACTGTTCGTGATGCCGGGGGTGCCGACTGGGCGCTGGCGCGTTCGATCCAGATGGGGCTGATTCCAGGTCCGCGCATCTTCGCATCGGGCAAAGCACTGTCGCAGACCGGCGGCCATGGCGACATGCGCGCACGCGGCGAATTGCTGCTCAACGAGCCTTGCTCGTGCTGCTTTCGGGCCGGGGCCATCGCCCGCGTAGTGGACGGCGTCGATAACGTGCGTCTGGCCGTGCGCGAAGAGCTGCAACAGGGCGCCAACCAGATCAAGATCATGGCTTCGGGCGGCGTCTCGTCACCAACCGATCCGATTGCCAACACTCAATACAGCGAGGCAGAGATTCGCGCCATCGTTGACGAAGCCGCCGCTGCGAACACCTACGTGATGGCCCATGCCTATACCGCACGAGCGATTCGGCGCGCCATAGAATGCGGCGTAAGAACCATCGAGCACGGCAACCTGGTGGATGCCGACACCGCCCGACTGATGGCCGAAAAAGGCGCATTTGCGGTACCGACTCAGGTCACCTATGAAATGCTTGCCGAGTACGGCGAGCGCTTCGGCCTGCCAGCGGACTCGGTGGCCAAAATCGAGGATGTGCGCCAGGCCGGCCGCAACGCCCTGCTGCTGTTCGCCGAAGCGGGCGTACCGATGGGCTATGGCTCGGATTTACTGGGGGAAATGCATGAGTACCAGACCCACGAACTGAAGATTCGCGCCGAACTGCTCGGTAATCTGGCGGCGTTACGCAGTGCAACAAGTGTTGCGGCGCAGATACTCCAGCGCGAGGGTGAACTGGGTTGCATCAGCGCCGGTGCGATAGCCGATCTGCTGGTGGTGGATGGCGACCCGCTGAGCGATATCGGTTGCCTGGTCGGTCAGGGCGAGCATCTGGCGATGATTGTTCAGGGCGGTCACGTGCGTAAGAACACCCTGGTCTGACCGGGCGTCAGTGAGCGTTGTGGTCCCAGATCCAGTTCCATGCGCCGGGTAGCCTTACAGGCTGCCCCGCGTCCTTGACCGTGCGCGCCAGGGCAGCGCGCTGCAACTGCGCGCTGTCGTCGTAGAACGGCTTGTCGGCAAGTCGCACGCCGGTCTGATGGGCGCTGTCGACCAGTATCTGCAGGTACTCTCGCGCATGCCGCGCGGTGTAGCGGTTCAGGTCGTGAAAGGTCACCACCACCGGAATCACCCCGTCCACCGCAGGCAGCTCTCCGGCGGCGATGCGTTCACGTACTTGCGAGAGCTGACTGACCATGTTCGAACGGCGGCGCAGGCTGAAGTTATAGCCCCAGATCTTGCCGTCATTGGCGCTCAGGTCAGTCAGTAATACATGCAGGTCATGACGCTGGTAGGCGCTGAACGTGCGTTTGTCGTAGTTCCAGAACGGCGGGCGCAACAACGTGGTCGGCACGCCGGTAATCGAGGCGATGATGGCGCAGCCTTGGGTCAGGGACTGCTCCAGCTCCTCATCGGTCAACGAACGATGATTGGTGTGGTGCGGCGTGGCGGTATGAAAGCCGAGCAAATGCCCCTCTTCATGCTGACGATGCATGATCGCCCGCCCCTGATCACTATTCCCTGCGCCTGTGGCGCCGGTCTGCACGAAGAACACGGCTTTGATGTTCGGCTGCAACGGATTGTCGGCCAGGCTGTCGAGTACGGTGATACTGGGGTTGTAAAAAGTCGACGCACTGGGGCCGTCATCAAAGCTCAGCAGGAACCGCACTGGTGGCTGCTGCCGCAACTGTTCGGCAGTTTTTGGCGTCAGAGGGACTGGCGCGCTGATGCAGGCCGACAGGCTCGCGGCGATGGCCAGTGCGCAAAGGGCCTTGAGGGCTGACTTGATCAATGTACGGGATCCTGTGGCCGGGCTGCTGAAGCCGCTTGGGAAGCGCACGCATGATCATCCACAGGCGCGGCAAACACAATCACTGCGGCGCGCAGTTTATCGGTGCCGAAACAACTCATGCGATTGAAATCGGCATGGCTTACCGGCATATGCTGGCAGTCGATGGCCTGGCGATGCAGGCTGTGATCAATATCAGGATCGTGCAGGTAGACAAAATCGCTGTCGCAATCGGTGACCATCACCCAGTGCGGTGCCTTGGAGCGTGTCAGGCGATAGCTGCTGATCAGCACCAGCGGCTTGCCGCCCTCGGCCAGTACGCGAGGCAGGTTCAATGAGCGGTTGGGCAGCGTCTCTACACCGCAGGTTCGCAGCTCATGACAGAACTGCTCGTGAACCAGGCGAATCACCTGTTTCTTGTTGTCGCTGCGCACGCCGCCCAGAAACAGCGGGCCTGCCACCGACACCAGCAACTTCACGGCGAAGCCCCGTCGCCGGGCAGCCAGCGCCAGCCCTTGAGGACTGCATCCACCGTGGCCGGAGGTCATGAACACCGTGGTCGCCTCGCGCCAGATCTGCAGTTCTTCGGCGCGGTCCATCAAACGCGCAGGTTGCAGAGCCTTCATCGCCATCAACAGGCAGGCCGGGCCACAGGTGAATTCCAGAGTCTGCTGGTAGTAAGGCACTGAACGACTGTCCAGCCGGGCATGCTCGACGATGCGCTTCTCGTAACGCAGCGCCGGGGCATGGTCCTGGTAATAGTCGTCGACCTGAGCGAAGCGCCGGTAGCCGTTGCGTTCGTACAGCCCGATAGCCGCGTGGTTATCAGGGCGCACCTCAAGGCGCAGGTAAGCGCAGTCGCGGCCCACGGCCTGCTGCTCGGCACGTTGCAACAACTGCTTGCCCAGCCCCTTGCCCCGCGCCGCATCGGCAATCGCCAGCGAATACAAACGCCCCAGCGAGGTGCCCCGATGAAACAGCACCAGCGCATAGCCGGTGAGCTGTCCGGCCTGCTCGGCGACGATCAGGCTGGCATTGGCGCGGCGAATCATCCAGTGAAAGCTGCGCGCGGTCAGACGGTCGCCGTCAAAGCACTGGTTCTCCAAGAGCAGCAATTCGTCGACATCGGTTTCAACTGCATCGCGAAATATAAAGTCCATCTGCACCGCCGTAAAAGTTGTGTAACGAAACGGGACATTTCAAAAAGCACATGCTTAATAGAAAGGACTTGTTTCCCATCGGATCGATTACACATGTCAGCGGCACAGGTGAAGATGAACGAAGTATCTGCGCAACTTGCGCTTTCAGCAACAACCCGACGAGCAGACCCCACAACACTCTTTGCAGCGCAGAGGCAACTGGTGATTATTGTCGAACGGCTCGAAGACTGGGCATCGTACTTCCCCAGCGAAAACCTGATCAGCGCCCAGGATTATCTGGAAAAGCCGCTGAAAGCCACGGCAGGCAAGCGTGTGCAAGTCATCAACCTGTGCCGCAGCTACAAATACCTGGGCCACGGTTATTACTGTTCCCTGCTGGCCGAAGCGCGCCAGCACAATGTCATTCCCTCGGTAAAGACCATCAGCGAATTGACCCGCAAGTCACTCTACGGCCTGGCCCTCGATGACCTGGACAAGTTGCTGGAAACCGCACTTCAGGATCACCCTTATGACGACACCGAAGGGTTTACCCTGACACTTTACTTCGGTCAGACCACACTTGAGCCGTTGAAGGATCTCGCCCGTCAATTGTTTGAAGTCTTCCCCTGCCCGATCCTGATGGTGGAGTTTCGCAAGCGTGACAATTGGCACATTGCTGGTATCAAGGCCGGCGCTCTGCCGCGCCTGCGCGATGATCAGCAGGATGAGTTCGCCATGGCGCTGGAAGGCTTCAGCCGCAACGTCTGGCGCCAGCCCAGCTCCCGGCGCATGGCCCGCTATGACCTGGCGATCCTGCATGACCCGCAGGAACAGCTGCCACCGTCCAACACCGAGGCGCTGGCCAATTTCATCCGCGTCGGTCAGCGCCTGGGCATCGATGTCGAGCTGATTGAGAAGAAAGACTACGCCCGATTGGCCGAGTACGACGCGCTGCTGATTCGTGAAACCACCAGCGTTGACAACCACACCTATCGCTTTGCCAAGAAAGCCGAAAGCGAGGGGCTGGTGGTCATGGATGACTCCACCTCGATCCTGCGCTGCACCAACAAGGTGTACCTGACCGATCTGCTCAAAAGCCATGATCTGGGCATGCCGCGAACGGAAATCCTCTACAAGGATCGCCCGGAAGAACTGCAGCACGTGGCCACACGCCTGGGTTTCCCGCTGGTATTGAAGATTCCCGATGGCTGTTTTTCCAGAGGCGTGATCAAGGTCAGCACACCCGAGGAAATGCACACGGCAACGACCCAGCTGTTCGAGCATTCGGTGTTGTTGCTGGCTCAGGAGTTTTTCTACACCGAGTACGACTGGCGCATTGGCATTCTCAACCGCAAACCGATATTCGCCTGCCAGTACTTCATGTCCAAAGGGCATTGGCAGATCTACAACCACAAGGCAATCGGTGCCGAGGTCATTGGCGAATGCCGTACCCTGGCGGTGCACGAAGCGCCGCGCGCCGTGGTCGAACTGGCGCTCAAGACCGCCAACCTGATTGGTGACGGCTTGTATGGCGTGGACTTGAAACAGTCAGGCGATCAAGTGGTGGTGATCGAGGTCAACGACAACCCGAATCTGGACGCCGGCATCGAAGACGCTTATCTGCAGGATGATCTGTACAGCCTGGTGCTGGAAGAATTCGTCCGCCGTCTTGAGCTCAAACGCCTCGGCCAGGCATGGTGAAACGATGATTCAGGGCCTGAAACTCGACAACAACCAGTTGCTGGCATGTGACCCGCAAAAGGCTCAGGTGCTGTGGTTCAGCAAACCCGATGCCGGGGAACGCAGATTATTGCTGGAGCGATTTCACCTTGATGAGCATGCCGTTGCCTCGGCACTCGACCCCGACGAAATTTCGCGCATCGAGTTTCACCCTGATGCGTTGTTCGTTATCTGGAAACGTCCCGAGAACTATTCGGGCAAGGACAGCTTCTCGTTCGACGTTTCGTCCTTTGGCGTGCTGTTGAGCCGGGACCAGCTGGTGCTGATCTGCGATGACGAGCTACCCTTGAGCGCGCTGGGGGCTCACCGCCCGTTAGACCAGCCGCTGGATATCCTTCTGGAGCTGCTGTTCAACAATATTCATCACTATCTGGGCCATTTGAAAGTCATCAAGATGGTCGCCCGGGAATTGCAGCAGAAATTCAACTCTTCCCTGGAAAACCGCCATTTGCTGCAGATGTTCAACCTCAGCGAAAGTCTGGTGTATTACATCAATGCCATCCACAGCAACGGGGCGGTCCTGACGCGTTTGCGCAACCATGCGCAAGGCCGGCAATACGCAGCCGACAGCCTGGCGCTGATCGACGACATGATCATCGAGAACGACCAGTGCTACAAACAGGCGGAGATCTATTCCACGGTGTTCGCCGGGTTGATGGATGCACGCGGAAATCTGGTCAATAACAGCACCAACACCCTGCTGCGCAAACTGACGCTAATCAATGTGGTGTTTCTGCCCCTGAACCTGATTGCCGGGATCGGCGGCATGTCGGAATTCAGCATGATGACCGCCCCGCTGCACTGGTGGGTGGCCTACCCGGCACTGCTTCTGGCCATGCTCGGGCTGGGGGCGGTGATGGTCTGGGGGCTGCGCAAGATGGCTCGCGCAGCCTGAGCGGTTATTTTTCCCATTCAGCCTTGGCAATCTGCAAGCCATGCTGACCGTTATAAGCTGCACGTTCGGGAGACTGCCAACCCTCCAGCAACGCAGCGTCGAGATCGTAGATTTCGACGCCCAGCGGACGGCAAACGCTTAACGGGTCCTGCGCGTCAGGCCCCCACATCGGCAGTGACAGGTCGCCACCCGGACAGGTCGACAAGGCGCACAGCAGGTCGATTTCAGCAAAGAACTCCAGGTAATCGCCCTTTTGCGCCGGACAGGCTTTCATGAAGTACATGTCGTCATGGTTCAGGCCGGTGCACTGGAAGATATTCAACACGTCATGCACATCGAATTCGGTCAGCCCGTGCGGCAGCACTGCGCGGGTCAGGTTCGAATGGCAGTGATGATGAAAGTCTTCGCCGGTCAGCATCTTGTTGACGTAGGGATCACAGCGCGTGCCGAGCAAATCGTGCAGGCGGCCACCATGCTCGTCGATCCCGGAGCTGGCCAGGCTGTCATCGGTGATGGTGACCAGCGGCCGTAAAAACGGCAGGTTCGACCACAGCCGGTCATGGGTGCTGACATGCGCGCCCTGCAACTGACGCGTGCGCGCCGCCCACAGGCGTTCCCGAGGGTCGTTGGCGTTCCACAGATTGAAATCGCCCACCTGCGGGCCAACCGGTGTGGTAACACGAAACACCTGACCGGCCTTGACCTTCCAGGCCCGTCCGGTGCGGATCGGCACTTCAAATTGCTCGACGAGGTTACGCTGCTGCGCATTCGTGCGGATACGCTCGTAAAAGGCCGTATCCACTTGCAGCGCCGCGCCTTTGCTGACCTGGTAAGCGGCTGGGTAGTCTTTGTACATACAGGGCTTCTCGTTGGCAGGATGTACCGATTGCTACTGCAAATTACAGGCCCGATTACTGAAAATCCCGGCTGCGCACATCCAGTCCAGTCAACAGCGGCGTCAGGTCATAAAGCCGCTGGGCGATCAGGTGCCGTACGCCGCTTTTCGATTCCAGTCGCCCGAACACCTGCAGCAATTGCGAGCCCACCAAGACCTTGCGCTGTCGCTCGGCCAGGTCGCGCCAGACCACGACGTTGACCATGCCGAATTCGTCTTCCAGCGTCACGAAGGTCACGCCACTGGCGGTGCCCGGTCGTTGGCGGCCGATGACCAGCCCCGCCACGCTGAGGGTTCGGTCGTTTTCCAAGCTCAGCAAGTCTTGTGAGCTGCGAAAGCGTTTGGCAGCCAGTTGCCGACGCAGCAAGGCCAGTGGGTGCGGACCAAGGGTGGTACCCAGAGTGGCGTAGTCGGCCATCAGGTCTTCGGCCACCGTCGGCAGCGGCAGCGTTACCTGTGTGTCTTCGCTGGGCAAGTCGTTGAACAACGGTCGCTGGGCTTCCACCCCTGCCACTTCCCAGCGCGCCCGGTGCCGATGACCAATCAGGCCACGCAAGGCCCCGGAATCCGCCAGTGCTTCAGCGGCGCGAGCGTCCAAACCGGCACGCAGGCTAAGGTCTGTGGCATCGCTGAACAGCCGTTTCGAGCGGGCCGTTTCGATGCGCCGGGCATCATCCTCGCGAAAACCACGCACCATGCGCAGCCCCAGGCGAATCGCCAGATTGCGCGTGCTGTCGGGATGATCGAGCGGCTCCAGCGAACAATCCCAGTCGCTGTAGCGCACATCCACCGGGCGGATTTCAATGTGGTGGCGACGGGCGTCCTGTAACAATTGATCCGGGCTGTAAAACCCCATCGGCCAGCTGTTGATCAGTGCGCAGGTGAACGCTGCCGGTTCATGGCACTTAAGCCAGCAACTGGCGTAGGTCAGCAAGGCGAAACTGGCGGCATGGGATTCGGGAAAACCATAACTGCCAAAGCCCTTGATCTGTTCGAAGATCCGGTCGGCAAAGTCCGCTTCATAGCCGTTTTTCAGCATGCCCGTGCGCAGCCGTTCGCGATGCGGCTCCAGCCCGCCGTGGCGTTTCCACGCGGCCATCGCTCGGCGCAGTTCGTCCGCCTCGCCCGGTGTGTAACCAGCGGCGATGATCGCCACTTCCATGACCTGCTCCTGGAACAGCGGCACGCCCAGGGTGCGCTCAAAGACGCTTTTTAGTTTAGGCGGATAGGTAATGGCTTCCTCTTTATTACGCCGACGCAGATATGGGTGAACCATGTCGCCCTGGATCGGCCCCGGCCGGACAATGGCGACTTCGATGACCAGGTCGTAGAATTTTTCCGGTCTGAGGCGCGGCAGCATGGCCATCTGCGCACGCGACTCGATCTGGAACACGCCGATGGTGTCGGCCCGGCTGATCATTTCGTAGGTTTTCCGGTCGTCGCCCGGCAGGTCTGCGAGGGTCCAGCGCTTGCCCCGGTGCAGATGCACCAGATCGAACGTGCGGCGCAAAGCGCTGAGCATGCCCAGTGCAAGTATGTCGACTTTCAACAGGCCGACCAGGTCCAGGTCATCCTTGTCCCACTGAATGATCGTGCGGTCGGCCATCGCGGCGTTCTCGACAGGCACCAGCGTCTCCAGCGGATGCTCGGAAATCACGAAGCCGCCCGGATGTTGCGACAAATGCCGAGGAAAGCCGATCAGCTCGCCGGTGAGTGCCAGCACACGCTTGAGGATTGGCATGTCGGCATCGAAGCCGTATTCGCGCAGGCGTTCGGGCGACGGCAGCGAATCGCTCCAGCGGCTAAAGGCATCGGCCAGGGCGTTGATCTGGTCAGGCGGCAAACCCAGCACCTTGGCCACATCACGCACTGCGCCCGAGCCGTGATACGTGCTGGCCACTGCGGTCAGCGCCGCCCTGCCCCGACCATAACGCCTGAATATGTACTGAATGACTTCTTCGCGGCGGTCGTGCTCGAAATCCACGTCGATGTCCGGTGGCTCGTTGCGCTCTTTGGAGATAAAGCGCTCGAACAGCAGGTTGCTCTTTTCCGGGTTCAGCTCGGTGATCCCCAGCGCATAACACACTGCCGAGTTGGCCGCCGAGCCGCGTCCCTGACAAAGGATGTGCTGGCTGCGGGCAAACTCGACGATGTCATGCACGGTCAGAAAGTAGCTGTCGAACTTCTTTTCCGTGATCAGGGCCAGTTCCTTCTCGACCTGCGCGCGGGTGGCTGGCGTCAGCCCGTTCGGCCAGCGTTTGCGGGCACCGCGCTCGGTCAGTTCACGCAGCCACGACGTGGGTGTCTGGCCTTTGGGGACCAGCTCGTGCGGGTATTCATATTTCAATTGTTTGAGATCAAACGTGCAGCGCCGGGCAATACGCACCGATTCGGCCAGCAGCCAGTCCGGGTAATGCTCGGCAAGCGCATCCAGTGGCCGTAAATGGCGCTCGCCGTTGGCAAACAACAGGTGCCCTGCTTCGGCCACGGTCGTGTGATGGCGAATGGCAGTCATGGTGTCCTGCAGGGCACGCCGACCGCGCGCGTGCATGTGCACATCACCGCTGGCAACTGCCGGGATACCCAACGATTGCGCCAGCGCCAGCAAGTCGGCCAGACGCTGCTCGTCATCCGCGCCGCGATGTAACTCCACGCCGAGCCAGAGGCGCTCGGCAAAGCGCTCACGCAACCAGCGTCCATGCGCCAGGCAGGCTTGCGCGTCGCCTTCGATTTCCGGCAGCCAGATGGCCAGCAACCCGTCCGGAGACGGCTCGAAATCTTCACGCAACAACCGGTACTCACCTTTTCTGGCTCTGCGGCGTGCCACCGTGATCAATTTGCACAACGCCTCATAACCTGTCTGGCTTTCCACCAGCAGCACGGCTTTCGGCCCGTTCTCGATGTGCATTTCGCTGCCGATGATCAACGGCAGGCCGGTGCTGATGGACGCCTGCCAGGCACGTACGATACCGGCCAGCGTGCACTCGTCAGTGATGGCCAGCGCCTGATAGCCGTGGCGCAAGGCTCGTTCGAACAGCTCACGGGCGCTTGAGGCGCCGCGCTGAAAACTGAAGTTGGACAAGCAATGCAGCTCGGCGTATTCGCTGGTCATGCGAACCAGCCATGCAGCAGCAGTTCACCCTGCTCGCCCACGCTGCGATAGGCCCAGGCGCGCTGGCCGCTGGAGGTTTCGACCAGATAGTAGTCGCGGCGTACATCGCCGCCGTCCCACCAGCCTGACTCGATTCGCTCGGGCCCCGCCACGATGCGCGTGGCATGAAGTGGCAGCGGCTGGGGTTCTCGCAGCAACCAGCCCGGGCGCATACAAGCTTTGGCCGGCAAGACCGGTTTGCTTGTGCTGTGTGGTTGCCAGGCACATTCAGGACGGTGATCGGCCTGAGCGCGCAAGCCATTCACAGACTCGTCACCCAGTCGCGCACGCAGGCGCTCGCGCAGTTGCTCCCAGGGCAAGGTCTGCTGCACGCGCTCATCGAACAACTGACGGTGCGCCGGGACAAAATCCGGCAAGTCTCGCGCCAGCAGGCGCACGGCACGTACCGGCGACGCGACCAGCACCTGCTCAAGCCTGCCGCGGGCCAGTTCGAACAGCATCGACGCATCGCGCTCGGCGCTCAGCAGTCCGACTGGCACCACAGTCTCCGGACCTTCAACGTGCTCCAGATGCAGGGAAAATCGCTGCACACCGCTGTCGCGTCCGGCCAGGAACAAAGCCAGATCGGCGATCAGCCGCTTGAGCGGAAACAACAGGGCCTGATGCGACTCGACGTCGAAATTCAGCTCGATGCGTACATCGAAGAAGTCCGGCGGTGTGTAGCACTCCAGTGCCACCGGTCGTTCGCCAAGCAATGTATCGAGATGCTGCAGCACGCTGGCCGGGAACCGCCGCGCCAGTGTATCGCGCGGCAGGGCCAGCACCTGCCGCACAGAGCGCAGCCCCATGCGTGTCAGGGCCGTGGCGGTTTCACGGCTCAGACCGATGCGTTCCAGCGGCATATGCTCCAGGCTGCGGCGCAACGCCTGCGGGCAATCAATGCTCAGCCCGTCATGCATGTTGGCCAGCATCCGTGCGGCTATCGGGTTGGGCGCGACCACGATGCGATGCCGGAAACCCTGCGTGGTCAGCTCTTCACGCAAGCGTGCCTCGAACACCGGCCAAGGGCCGAACAGCTTGAGACTGGACTCAATCTCCATCAGCAACACTCGAGGGTACTTGAGGCTGACATTGGAGCTGAAACCGTACGCCCAGGCCGCGAGCAGTTGCTGCAAGCGCTCAATGTCGGCCGGGTCATGCTCGACCGTGGAGAAGTTCGACACCAGCGCCTGAGCGGCCGTCAGCGACTGCCCGGCTTTCAAACCCAGCGCACGCGCCGCCGGATTGACGGCTTGCAACACGCGACGTTGAGCACTGCCGCTGATCAGCGCCAGAGGTTCATCGGGATCGTTACGACGACGCATGACGCCGTCGAGCGCCAGTTGCGGCAGCAAGACACAGGCCCAGAGCATAAGAACCTCAGGCGTCGGTCGAAAATGGAATGGGGAAAGGCGGCGCAAGCCCGCCACGGCACTTGAGCACCCGCAATTGTGCAGGACGGGTATCGACAGCGATGCGCAGGGCCGCCGGTGACGGATTGGCGGCGGCCTGCTGCGGGCGACAGGCAAACGCCAGGGTCTGCCCGGTTTCGGCAGCGACCTGCAAACGTCGCAGCGCACGGTCATCGACCATGCCGGGCCAGCACACGACCGCGCCACAGCTGCCGGAGCGCAGGCACTGTTCGGCAGCCCACAGGGCATCGCGCGGACCGGCCTCGATGACGACCAATTGGCGCAGATCGACCCCGGCGGCCAGCCAGGCTTGCGGGTACGGAATGTAGGGCGGTGCAACCAGCACAATGCGCTCACCGATCGCGGACAACCTTGCCAGACTTGGCCACAGCAGACGCAATTCCCCACTGCCATTGGCCGGGATGAGAATTTCAGTCAGGGCGGCAGCAGGCCAGCCGCCAGTGGGCAAGGCGCTATCGAGCAGCGCATGGCCACTGGGGTGCGGGCTGACCTGCGGCGCGCTCTGCTGACGGCCTTTCCAGACCCTGCGCTCATCCAGCAAGGCGTCAAGGCTGACCACCGCGCCCATCATTCGCGCCGGACCAGCCCGCAGAATACGCCTTCGATGGCGAAGTCCTGATCAGGCGTGACAATGATCGGTTCGTAGGCCGGGTTGCGCGGCAACAGGCGCACCTGATCGGCACTGCGATGCAGGCGCTTGATAGTGACTTCGCCGTCCAGGCGGGCAACGACGATCTGGCCGTCACTGGCCTGCGGGTTACGGTGCACGCCGACCAGATCGCCATCAAGGATACCGTCTTCGATCATCGAGTCGCCCTGCACGCGCAACAGGTAGTCCGGCACACGGGTAAACGTGCTGCGGTCCAGATGCAGTGTGGTGTGAATATCGAGGTCCGGCCCGATAGGTGCGCCCGCAGCTACGCGCCCCAATACCGGAAGTTCGAGCAATTCGGGCCGTGGCTCACTGTTGAGCAGGCGAATACCCCGGGCCTGGTGCGCTACGACCTCGATCAGACCGGCTTCTGTGAGGGCCACAATGTGCTTGCGCGCCACGCTGCGTGAAGCAAAACCGAAAGCCTCGGAGATTTCCGCCAGGCTCGGCGATTGCCCTTGCTGCGCGATGCGATCGCGGATGAAGGTAAGGATTGCGCTGCGACGGGGAGATAATGTGCTCATGGAGTACATTTGTACTCCACTCGTGATTTTATGACTAGTACGGTTTGTCGGATTGACGCCGCACGCTCTCGCGCTTTGTGAACGTTAATTATTCGGATTTTCACAACAGTGAAATAAGAAACACCCGGTTTATTGCGCCAGCCAAAGCGTAGAGACTTGATGGCTCTTTCAACGATCAGGAGAGTTCATTGTGATCACGCGCCAACTGGGTCACCACGGTCCGCAGGTTTCTGCCATCGGGCTGGGCTGCATGGGAATGTCGGACTTCTACACCACCGGCATCGACGAAAAGGAATCCATCGCCACCTTGCACCGCGCACTGGAGCTGGGTGTCACCTTTTTCGATACAGCGGACATGTACGGCCCGCACACCAACGAGACGTTGCTCGGCCGGGCTCTTGAAGGCAAACGCGAAGGTATTTACCTGGCCAGCAAGTTCGGCATCGTGCGTGGCGATGACCCGCATGCGCGTGGCGTGAATGGCAGCCCGGCGTACATTCACCAGTCCATCGATGCCAGCCTGAAACGGCTGAATACCGATTATCTTGATCTCTACTATCAGCACCGTGTCGACCCCAATGTGCCCATCGAGGACACCATCGGTGCCATGGCCGAGCTGGTCAAGGCTGGCAAGGTTCGCCATATAGGTATCTGCGAAGCCAGCGCAGCGACCATCGAAAGAGCCCACAACGTGCATCCGCTGGCCGCCGTGCAAAGTGAATATTCGTTATGGTCACGCGATCCGGAGCACGACAATGTGCTCGCCACTTGCCGTCGCCTGGGTATTGCTTTCGTGGCTTACAGCCCGCTGGGCCGTGGCTTTCTGACTGGCGCATTGCGCACCCCGGACGATTTCGCTGCCGATGACTATCGTCGTTTCAGCCCGCGCTTTCAGGACGAAAACTTCAAACGCAATCTGGCACTGGTAGAAAAGGTCAAGGCACTGGCTGCGGCCAAAGGCGTCAGCGCGTCGCAACTGGCGCTGGCCTGGGTACTTGCTCAAGGCGACGACATCATTCCGATCCCGGGCACCAAACAGCGCAAGTACCTGGAAAGCAATGTGGCAGCAGCTTCATTGACGCTGAGTACCGATGAGCTGGCTCAACTGGATGCGATCTTCCCGGCGCAAGGGGCCGTGTCGGGCGAGCGTTACAGCCCGGAGTCGATGAAGTCGCTCAACGGCTGAAAACGTTTGTGGTTCGAGATCAGGTCGCCTCAGGGCAGGTCTCGGTGCCGTTGTTGAGGCCCTGTTTTTGATTCTTGTAATCGAGCGTGGCCTTGCCATCGACCCATTTCAGGGTGACGACAATCACTGAGTCGAAATCATCGTTCGTCCAGTCATCAAGCAGGTTAGTGCTCTTGCCGGACGCTTCTTCAGCAACCTTGTTGATCAGCTCCGGCAGGTAGCCATGCGACCAGGCGGTGTAGACAACTGCGTTGTGGTACTTGTCCCGCATCAGCTCATCGGCCAGGTCTGCGGTGTCGTTGGCACCAAAGTCGAGGTTGACGGGCAGACCCAGTTTGATTGCGCTGGGCCCTACCGTCATCAGCGGACGCACGTAGCTGTAGGACAGGTCGCCCTCACCCTCTTCCACGTGTCGGCTGGGGTTGGCGGCGAAGATAAAGTCAGCTTTGCCGAATTCCCTGGGCAAGACCTCCGACAGTTCGATGGCCCGGTTGAGCCCTTGGCAGTTCAGTTGCCCCAGCCCCATGGCCGGTTTTTCGGCATGACGAAGAAATACCAGTGTCTGCGTGCCGTTCTTGGGCTCGGCATGAACCCCCTTGCCCATGGTGAACAGGGCCAGGGCAGAAGCCACCAGTAATGATGGGAAGAAGCACCATGCGATGCGGCGCTGGAGTCGGGTGATCGAAGGCATTTTCGGCATATTCATTATTTTCTGAGTCCGGTGCGCATTTGAAAGGGATCAGCCATCTGGCTGGTGCGAATACGCAGGCTTATGCAGCTCGCCCCAAGAATTTCTGCGGATCAGTCAACCAAGGGCGCAGTGGGCGCACACTCATGGATCACGCGCGAATCTTAGTGCTCACATGTTTCGAAATTAAGAATGTGGACGATTAGGAGTGTCAAAAAACGATTCTGTTGCAAACCTGGCGAAAAAAATCACCCGAAAAGCAGAAAAACTGTCAGAAAATCGTCGAAAAACAGGCCGTGAGCCTTACTGTTTACCAGGCAACAACAGTTCAACACCTTGCTGCCAGATCAACATCACTCACACTGGAAAATTGCCCTGATACCTTGCTGTTCAAGCACCCGGACCCTTGGCACAGAGCATGCAATATTCCATTTGTGAATTTCATGCTCTCTGGACTGCTGTTTTTGAAATATGCAAACCAGTCTTGCAGCCCTTGTCTCCCCGATCTGGACGCTCACTATGCCACAACCCCCTATTTCTTTTTGGTTGCAAACGCCGCGAGCCCTGATTCGCTGGATGGTAACGACCTGCACATTGGCGATTAGCCTGCAGGGAGTAGCACAGGCCGCTGAAACCGCGCCTGCCGAAGTCCGCCTGGATTACGCCTATTATTCGCCGGTCAGCCTGGCGCTCAAGCATTTTGGCTGGCTGGAGAAAGCCCTGCCGGAGGCGAAAGTCACCTGGGTGTTGAGCCAGGGCAGCAACCGCTCGCTGGAATACCTGAACAGTGGCAGCGTCGACTTTGCTTCGTCGGCCAGCCTGTCTGCGGTGCTGGCCAGGGCCAACGGCAGCCCGATCAAATCGGTGTATGTCTACAGCCGGGCAGAATGGACGGCTCTGGTGGTGCGCAAGGATTCTCCCCTGCAATCGGTTGCCGAACTCAAAGGCAAGAAAATCGCCGCCACCAAAGGCACCGACCCTTATCTGTTCACCTTGCGCGCGCTGCAGAAGGCCGGGCTGAAAAAGGATGATGTCGAGTTGCTGCACCTGCAGCATCCCGATGGACGCACCGCCCTCGAAAAAGGCGACGTAGATGCCTGGGCAGGGCTTGACCCGCACATGGCGGCCAGTGAAATACAGTCCGGCTCGCGCCTGCTTTACCGCAACAAGGACTTCAACAGCTATGGCGTACTGAGCGTCACGGAAACCTACGCCAAGGAGCATCCACAGGCGATCAGGACGGTATTGAGCGCTTATGAAAAAGCCCGCGAATGGGCGCTGAAGAACCCCGACGAATTGGCCAGATTGCTGGCTGACGAGTCAGGCCTGCCGCTGGAAGTCGCCAGGTTGCAATTGACCCGCACAGACCTGAGCAACCCGCAGCTGAGCGAAAAAGATGTAGAAGCATCCAAGTCCGCAGCACCGATTCTGGTGTCCGAGGACCTGGTGCGCAAAGGCGTGAAAGTCGAACAAGTGATCGATCAGTTGATCACGCCAGAGTTTTCCAAAGCCGTGATCGCAACGCCATGACCAGCCCAGACAAGTCCCTGCCTGCCTGTGCGCAGGCGGCCTTGCCTGACAAGGCGCAGCGCACGTTTTGGCAGCGCTACAAAACGCCGCTCAAAGGCCTGGTAGTCCCCGCTGTAATCATTGTTTTGCTGGAAATTATCGTGCGCATCGGCTGGCTGCCCTCCTACCAGATGCCAGCACCCAGCGAGATCGTGCTGACACTGCGCGATCTGGCCGATGGTGCGTTGTGGAAACACATAAGTGCCAGCCTGTTGCGTGTGCTCAGCGGCTTTGTGATCGGCGCAAGCCTGGCCTTGGTATTTGCCGCGTGGGTGGGGCTCAGCCGTGAGGCGGAGGCGTATCTGGAGCCGACGTTCGCCGGGCTTCGTTCCATCCCCAGCCTGGCCTGGGTGCCGCTTCTACTGCTGTGGCTGGGCATTGGCGAGACATCCAAGATTGTGCTGATCGCCATCGGTGCGTTTTTTCCGGTCTACCTCAACGGCGTGGCCGCGATTCGGGGCATTGACCGAAAGCTGGTGGAAGTCGGCCAGATGTATGGCTTCAGTCGCTATCGCCTGACCCGGCGTATTCTTCTGCCCGCCGCCCTGCCCGGCCTGTTCACCGGTTTGCGCAACGGCATGAGCCTGTCATGGATGTTTCTGGTAGCCGCCGAGCTGATCGCGGCCACAAAAGGCCTGGGCTACCTGCTCAGTGATGGACGCGAAACCTCGCGCCCGGACATCGTGCTGGCGGCCATCATCGTTCTGGCGACACTGGGCAAGTTGAGCGACGGCCTGTTGGCAGGCCTGGAAAAACGCTTTCTGGCCTGGCGGGACACATTCACCGGTCAAAGCCGCGAGGGTCGATAGATGCCGGAATCGTTGATGAACATACGCGTAGACCGCAAGGCATTCGCTGGCAATACCATACTGCAGGATATCGATCTGTCATTACAGTCAGGTGAGATCGTCAGCCTGCTGGGGCCAAGCGGTTGCGGTAAAAGCACGCTGCTCAGAATTGTCGCCGGGCTGGAGCAGGACTTTCGTGGCTCGGTGGACAACATTGAGGGAGAAGTCGCGTTTGTGTTTCAGGAACCGCGCCTGATGCCCTGGCTGACCGTCGAACAGAATATCGGCTTCAGTGACGATGCTGGCTACGACCGCAGATGGGTCGGTCAATTGATCGAGGAAGTGGGCCTGTCCGGTTTCGCCGATGCCTTGCCAAAAGCATTGTCCGGAGGCATGGCGCAACGCGTGGCCATTGCTCGCGGTCTGTACTCGCACCCTACGGTATTGCTACTGGATGAGCCTTTCAGCGCAGTGGACGCGTTTACCCGAATGAAGCTTCAGGACCTGCTGCTGCAATTGGCCGAGCGTCACGCTATCACCCTGTTGCTGGTGACTCACGATGTCGACGAGGCGTTGTACCTGAGCGACCGGGTATTAGTGATGGGCAGCCGCCCCGGCACGATCACCCAGCAACTGCCGGTCGGGCTGCAAGCACCAAGGGATCGCCGCGATCCGTTACTGGCTCGACTGAAAGCTCAGGCACTGACCGAGCTGCATCAGGCGCATATCATTTGACGTCGGTCGCCTCGCAGCCTTACTTGTCGGCCTTGAACTCTTTCCAGAGTCCCTGGCGCAACGCCTCGATATTAACCGGGACCTGAGACATCACGAACAAGCGGCTCAGCATGTCGGCGTCTGGATAGACAGTGGTATCCGTCCACAGGCCGGGATTGATCAGGGCGTCGGCCTTTTCGTTACCGTTGGCGTAATGCACCGTATTGGTAATGTTGGCGATCACTTCCGGGCGCAGCAGGTAGTTCATGAACGCGTAGGCACCTTTGACATCAGGGGCATCAGCCGGGATGGCGATCATGTCAAACCACATTGGCGCGCCCTCCTTTGGAACCACATAGCTGATTGTGATGTTGTTACCCGCTTTTTGGGCCTGCTCCTGCGCCAGGGAAATATCCCCTGAGTAGCCCACTGCCACACAGATCTTGCCCGTAGCGAGGTCGCCAATATAGTCGGCTGAACTGAAATTGCGCACATACGGCCGTACCTCATCCAGCAGCGCCTTGGCCTTTTTGTAGTCGTCCGGCACCTCGCTGTGCGGTGGCAGGCCGAGGTAGTTCAGAGCGATAGGGATCAGCGCCGGTGCGCTGTCCAGAAAAGCGACACCACACTGGGCGAGCTTTTTCATGTTTTCCGGCTTGAGCACCAGATCCCATGAGTCAAGCGGTGTGTCCTTGCCAAGAATGGCCTTGACCTTCGCCATGTCATAGCCGATTCCGGTGCTGCCCCACAGGTAGGGAAACCCATGCTGGTTGCCCGGATCACTGCCCTCCAGTGCCTTGAGCAGAACCGGGTTGAGGTTTTTCCAGTTGGGGAGCTGCCGTTTGTCGAGGGTCTTGAGCAAGCCGTTTTCAATCTGTCGACCCATGAAATGAATGGACGGAAAGACCAGGTCGTACCCGGAATGGCCAGCAATCAGCTTTGTGTTCAGCGTCTCATTGGTTTCGAAAGTCTCGTAAGAGGTCTTGAAACCGGTGGCCGCTTCAAAATTTTTCAGAGTGTCCGGGGCGATATAATCCGTCCAGTTGTAGATATTGACCGTCTCCGCCGCATGGCTGGTCGAGGCCAGCAACATCAGTGCAGCAAGGGATTTTCTCAGCATTTTCAGCTCCTCGGGTCAATATCGATAGCTTGCCCCAGACCGGGCATGAAAACCACCTTCGTCAAGCAAATTCAGTTCACTACGGGGCCTTCTCCGGGGTGAATGACAAATGCATGGAACGTGCCCATTGATACCTTGCGATGATGACAGCCATATAATTGATTTTTTTGTGCTGCGTCATAAAAAATTTTTCCAGAACGGTGCTGGCAAATGCTATTTTCAGTACTCGTCAGACCGCTCAGCGATCCTGCTGGAAAGCAACCCGACCGACCGATAGTCCGCTGCGCTGATTATCTTCTCGGCATCATGCTTTACCGGACGAATTCTGGCTGTCTGCCTACCCATTGGAGCAAGGGAAATGCTCGATTGATTAAGGTGGGCCATTGTCATGAACAAAGTCACATTCCCCAATGCGTGCCAACTGATGCGCTGGCACTTCCATCCGGTAGGCTTTGAAGCCTCGATGGATGCTCCCGGCAGCATGATTGCACGACTTTTCGACCGCGCCAGCGGTGAGACAGTCGTCGCCATCGCAGGCCTGCCGTGTTCCACGGTGATGAATGCCGCAGATGTAGAGCGCATCATCGAAGCCATCGAGGATGAGCTGGAATTGTTCGGCACTCATACGCAGCAACAGGTCGCCGGTTTTTCCTGAGATGACAGCCTCAGCCTGTTCGGACTTTACCGCGCAAGTCTTCAAAGAAAGGCTTGTCATGGGCAATTCTGTCTGAAGCTTTAGGCATCTGGGCACTTTCCCCGCCGCCGGTGCCTTGATCGATATACCAATAGCAATGCAGCGCCGCACGAGTAATGGCGACATAAGCCAGGCGCAAGACTTCATCCTTCTGCGCTGTATCAAAGGGCTGAAGATCGCTCGCATCACCCAGCCCTGCCAAACGGTAAACCTGATTCTTGTAAGGCGAGACAGTCAGATGCTGGCAGTCGCCCAACAAAAACACAGCATCCGCCTGCAAGCCTTTGGAACTGTGGTACGTCAACGTCCTGATGCGACGACCTTGCGCGCCCATCGCCGCGTCAGCATCGATCAATGTCTGCAAACGCTCCGAGAACCGGCTTTTCTCGCTGCCTTTGCGGTACAGCAGCAGAATCGAGTCACCGTCGTTGTAGTGCTCGGCTACACGCTCGGCCAGTTCGTCTTCGTCACGATCCAGCACCGTGACCGGCAGCAACTCTTGCGGCATGCCGCTGGCACGAGCCTTCTTGCCCGCAATCGCCGGAGCTGCCCGGACAATATGCTCTGCGGCATCGATAATGTGCTGATGGCTGCGGAAGTTGTCACTGAGCATGACTCTGGTGGTCGCCGGTGACGAAAACTCCCTGGCGAACTCCATGAAATACTTGGGTGAGCTGCCGCGCCAGCCGTAGATCGATTGCCAGTCATCGCCGACACACAGCAGTGATGAATGCTGAGCGATCCGGCCTGTATGCAGAGCGGGACCACGACGCCGGATTTCGCGCAGGCTGGCGCGTATCCATGAGACGATCTGCGGCGACACATCCTGGAACTCGTCGATCATCAAATGCGACAGCGGTCTGAGCATCTGGTCGCTGACGTGTTTGAGGTTTTCCGGCGATGTTTCACCGAACAACGCAAACATCCGGTTATAGGTCATGATCGGAGGCGACTGAGCCAGCAGGTGCGTTTCGAAAGCTTTCCAGAAAAGACTCAGCGCTTCGAAGAAGAAACGATCCGGGTCGTCGCTGGCAAAGCTCATCTCGGACACGGCATTGGGTACATCCAGTCCCAGGTTCTCGATGAAGCTGGCGGCGGTGACAAAACAGTCCAGTAGCGGCGCAGCACCGAGCTCACCCTTGACCCGATAGTCGAATCCGGGCCCGGCAACTGCGTCGCCCGCCAATGACTGCAATAGCTTGCTGGCAGACTGATAGTTATCCAGCCAGATCAAAGGCTTACTGCAGAAAGCTTGAAACAGGGTGCGCTTTATGACCCCCTCGGCCCACACTGGCAATTTGGCACCCGGCCGCTTGAGTTGCTGGTCTTCACTGGCGTCCAGGCCCAGCACAACCCAGGCGTCCAGCTCGGCAATATAGCCGTGAAAATAAAAGGTAAATCCATTTATTTCAACAGCTTGGCGCATAGGCTCAATGCCCTTTATAGGCCATGCTCCTGCGCGAATCCACAAGTCCTCGACGGTGTCACACCACTCCTCATCCCGTTTCGAGGATAGCTCGGTCACCGCGACACGCTTCTGCACGTCAGGATGGTCGCGATCCAGTTCCTTGAGCTGCAAGGCATGGCGATACAGCGGCGCCATGACTTCGCGGAAACGCTCATTGCCGGCGTACAGGTCGCGGTAGCAGAGATTGAGTTGCTGACGCTGCGCGTCGTTGATCCGCAGGTCGAAAGGATTGCTGTCCGCCTCTTCCAGGCCGGATGACTGGCTGCTCAGGTTCTCGAACGCCCTGAGCTGCTCAAAACCCGGCAGGCTGCGCACCAGCGGCAGAATACGCGAATGAAAGGTGCGAACCAGGTCACGAGCCTGTTTCTGCCCCGTCACATGCCCCCACAAGGCCATCACCTCGATCAGCTTGCCGATGAAGTCCTTGCGCGACTCACGGGTGAAGGTCACGACTGTCATCGCATTCAGTTCAAAGCCCAGGTAGTGATGCAACAGCAGAATGCGCAGCACCAGCGATGTAGATTTGCCTGCGCCCGCCCCGGCAATGACGTAGGTAGATGGCGTATCGCTGAAAATCATCTTCCACTGCGCCGTGCTGGGCTGAGCATGCGCAGGGAGCTTTTCGGCGACATCGGCCTTGATACGCTTTTTCAGTTCAGGCGTGAGCGCCAGCCGCCAGTCGTCGAACAGATGGTCGTCAACTCTGGGGCCGCGATGTCGGACAGGCCGGGTATCGTTGATGACCAGCACCTGACGCGCTGCTTCCTCACCATCCAGGTAGCCGTCGGCATAACCCTCGCGCACGCCCTCTATGTGCCCATTCAGATAGCCGTCGGCATGGCCCTGGAACCACGACGGCGTGTGCTGCGAGCCCAACGCTGTAAGGCCGCGGCCCATCAGGCGCGATAACAGACGCCTGAAAAACGGCAGTTGCCGAGGCGGCATGAGATCGACATCCAGGTCATGAGGAAGCGCAGAAGGAAGGTCGTCAGGCACGCAGACTCCGGTGGATGGCTTGCAGGCAAAAAGGTCGCCTATGGTGGCCGGATTTGCGCGCAGGTTCCAGCGAAATGCTTGTCTGTCAGTGCGTTAGCCGATCAACTGCATGTTCCGTCGCAGGTGCCATCAGACTGGCATGACCGATTTTGGTACCAGCGCACCCGGGTGTTGAATCACCACACTGGCCAGACGATGACCTGCTTCGGCAGCCTGTCGCGGGTGTTCCCCCATGAGGCGGGCGGCCAGATAGGCAGCGCTGAACGAGTCCCCTGCTGCCGTGGTATCGACGACACGCTCGACCTTTTGCGACGCAATGTCGAAACGCTCGCCGCCGGCTTCCACAAGACAACTTTGCGCGCCGCGCTTGACGACGATCTCACCGATGCCGCGACCTCGATAGGCCGCCAGTAATTGCTCACTGTCGGCATAACCATAGAGCGCCTGCTCATCGTCTTCGGTGAGCAACGCCAGATCCACATGCTGCAGGCATGCCTGATAGGCCTCGCGAGCCTGCTCCACGCTGGCCCACAGCCGAGGCCGATAGTTATTGTCGAAGGCAACCCTGACCCCACGTTGACGAGCACGGTCCAGTGCTTCCAGCAATCGGGCGCGGCCTTGCTCGCCAAGTACCGCCAGGGTGATACCACTGAAATACAGCACGTCGTAGCTGGCCAGCGCCGCGAGGATCGGCTCGGCCGCAGGCGTCATGAAACAGTCCCGCACGGCGGCTTCGTTGCGCCAGTAGAGGAAACGACGCTCGCCATTGGCATCGGTCTGAATGCAGTAGAGCCCGGGTAAACGCCCCGGCAGGCGTTGCACCTTGCCCAGACCAATGCCCTCATCGGCCCAGATCCGGCACATTGCATCGCTGAAGCTGTCGTCACCCAGCGCCGTGACGTAATCCACCTTGGCCCGCTCACCCAACAATCGGGCAAGGTAAACCGCCGTATTGAGCGTGTCACCGCCGAAGCTCTGACGCAGGCTGCCGTCGGCATGCTGCTGTAACTCGATCATGCATTCGCCGATCAGGGCGACCCGTGGAAGGCTCATGAGACGATTACTCCTGCCAATACCGGAATTAGAAATAGGTGCTGAAAGGCTCGATCACTCGCATGTCATTATCCACCAGACAACCTGAACGCCACTTGTCGAAGGTCAGACACGGGTGTGAGGTACCGAAGGAAATGATGTCGCCAACTTTCAACTCGCATCCGGGCGCGACGGTCATGAAAGCGTGCTGATCCATCACGGCGGTCACTTTGCAGGCACTGACGTCGTCGCCTGATGCAGGCTGCACGCCAGCTTTGTAACGCAGCAGCGGGTTGGGCAGCCCTGCATCGTAGGCAACGTCGCGCTTGCCCATGGCGATCACCGCAAAACCCGGCTCCGGCATGGACTGCACATGCGCCCAGACCTCCAGCGCAGGGTGCAGCGCTTCGCTCAGCTCGGCACGTCGGTCCAGCACGCAGCACTGCGCGTCCTTGTAGATGCCGTGGTCATGCACCACATAACTGCCAGGGCGCAACACGCTGAGGAACCGCTCGCGAACGGCCCGGGCATCGAATGCTTCAGCGATCAGGTCGTACCACGCCGAGCCGGATGCAGTGACAATCGGGCGATCCAAAGCGAATGCGCCCTTGTCCTGCAGGTCGACAGCCAGGCGCACCAGCGACGCCGCAAAAGCCTTGATGCCATCGATGGCATGGTCGCCGTGGATGACGCCTTCGTAACCCTCGATACCCGTCAACGCCAGCGCCGGTTGCGCCTGAACAGCATCCGCCAGGGCCAAGACCTGCTCTTCGGTACGGCAGCCGCAGCGTCCACCGGGTACACCATATTCGATCATCACGTTCAGGCGCAGGCCGCGTGCCGCGAAAAACTGGCCCAGTGCAGCGACATTGTCTGGGTGATCGACCATGCAATGAAACTCGAACATCGGGTCAGCCAACAGATCGGCAATCACCGCCATGTTCGGCGCGCCGACCAGTTGATTGGCCATTAACACCCGCCGTACGCCATGCGCATAAGCGGCCTGGGTCTGGACCGCCGTGGCGAGGGTCATGCCCCATGCGCCCGCGTCCAACTGTCGCCGAAACAGCGCTGGCACCATGCTGGTCTTGCCATGCGGTGCAAGCTCTGCACCGCTGTCAGTGACAAAACGTTGCATCCAGCGAATATTGTGATCCAGCGCCTGACGATGGATGACCAGTGCAGGCAGGCTGACATCAGTGACCAGGCTGTCACCCGGTTGCGCAATACCCTTGTCCATTACGGCGGTGCTCATCAGTAATCTCCTGCAGTTATTCGTTGATTCGACGAGCCAGGCTGTTGGCGCTGTCGATCAGCACCCGCCGATAATCGTCGTAATGGGTCTTGGCATCGGCACGCGGCGCGACAATGCACAGGGTTGCGATGCACTGACCGTGCTCGTTTTTCACCGGCGCGGCGAAGCAGTGCGTGAAGGTGTCGGCCACGCTATCGAAGGAGAAGAAACCCTCTTCGCCTGCCTTACGGATCTCCCGCAAAAAGGTTTCCAGCGGCAGACGCTCGCCACCCGGGAGGATGAAATCTTCGGGATCAATCAGGTCGATGATCTGCTGATCGCTGAGGTGGCTGAGCAGCAGACGCCCGGAAGCGGTCCACGGGATGGGCGCGTTTTCACCGATGTCCGAGGAAATCCTGAAATGCCGCTCACCCTCTTTCATCAGCGCAACGGTGTATTTCCGGCCGTTGAGCAGGCACATCTGCGCGGTTTCCCGCGTCTGGCTGACGATCTCGCCCAGGCAGACTTCCGCCTCGCGAGTGAAATCGAAGTGCCGCAAGTGTGCCTGCCCCAGAAAATACAATTGACGGCCCAGATAGACATGCCCGTCCTTGCCCACCGTCTCCAGAATCCGCCGCTCCAGCAACGATGCCACCAGCTCGTAAACCGTCGATTTGGGGCTGCCGATCCCGCTGGCAATCTCATTGGGGCGCATGGGCCTGGCCTTTTCCTTGAGAAAATCCAGGATATCGAACGCCCGGTCCAGTCCACGTGCCCGGCGCTTGATAGTGTCTTCGGTCATGAGATTCGTTCCTTGGGAAAGCGGCAAGCCAAAAGCCTCAGGTGATCGGGCTTCCGGCTTGCAACGTGTAGCTGTACGTGTGCTATTTGCGTTTGTAGGCAATACAGTCGATTTCGACCTTGCAGTCGACCATCATGCTGGCCTGCACGCAAGCGCGCGCCGGTGCATGCTCGGGGCTGAAGTATTCACCGAACACCTTGTTGAAACTCCAGAAGTCCCGTGGGTCTTCCAGCCACACGCCGACACGTACTACGTCTTCGAGCGCATAACCGGCTTCGTCGAGGATCGCGATCAGATTACGCATGGTCTGGTGGGTCTGCTCGACGATACCGCCGACGATAATCTCGCCATCCTGCGCAGGCACCTGGCCAGAAACGTGCAACCAGCCGTCGGCCTCGACTGCTCGGGCGAATGGACGTGGCTGGCCGCCCCCTGCGGTGCTGCCTGCGCCATAACGGGTAATAGTCATGAGTTTTTCCTTGTCTTGAAGCATTGGACGTCGTGAAACGTTAAAAACGGATGTTCTTGAGAAACTCGCTCAAGCGCGTCGATTTCGGTTGCTCGAACAGTGTCTTGGGTGGCCCCTGCTCCTCGATACGCCCCTGATTCATGAATACAATCTGGTCTGAAACCTCATAGGCGAAACGCATTTCGTGAGTCACCAGCAGCATGGTCATGCCGTCTTCGGCCAGGTCCTTGATAACGCTCAGCACTTCGCCGACCAACTCCGGGTCGAGCGCAGAAGTGACTTCATCGAACAACATCAGGCTGGGATTCATGGCAATGGCACGGGCAATTGCGACCCGCTGCTGCTGACCACCGGACAACTGGCCGGGGAAGTGATTGCGGCGCTCCAGCAGCCCGACCCGGTCCAGCCACTTTTCCGCCAGGGCAATGGCCTGATCCTTGGGCATCTTCTTGACCTTGAGCAGGCCCAGGGTCACGTTCTGCAGAGCGCTGAGGTGCGGAAACAGGTTGAATTGCTGAAATGCCATGCCAGTCATTGCCCGGTGCTGTGCAATAACCCGCTCCGGATGACGGGTGCGCTTGCCGCCTACGTCGCTGTAACCGATATCCTGCCCCTCAAGCCGGATATGACCGCCCTGAAACTCTTCCAGCAGATTGACGCAGCGCAGCAAGGTGGTCTTGCCCGAGCCACTGGAACCGATCAGGGTAACAACGTTGCCTTTCTGCATACGCAGATCGACCCCCTTGAGCACTTCCACTGCGCCATAGGACTTGTGCAGGCCTTCGATGCTGAGCAGCGCCGGGCCGGGGGTTGCGTTATGAGTCTGTGTCATGGCAATGCCACCCGTTTTTCGATTTGCCGCCCAAGAAGCTCAATGGCGTAATTAATGAGAAAGAACAGAAAACCTGCAAACAGGTAGAACTCCAGGGTCATGAACGTGCGCGCAATCACCTGCTGAGTGCTCAACAACAGTTCAGCCACACCGATGACTGAAAGCAGTGTCGAAGCTTTGACGATCTCGGTCGAGGAATTGACCCACGTCGGCAGGATCTGGCGCATGGCCTGCGGCAACAACACATAGCGCAGCGACTGATTGAAACGCAGCCCGATCGCCTTGCCAGCCTCCAGCTGGCCAGCGGGAATGGCCTGCAGGGCACCGCGCACGATTTCCGATACGTGAGAGCCGCAGAACAACGTCAGGCCTATTGCGCCAGCTTGAAACGCGCTGATTTGCCAGCCCAGCGCTGGCACCATATAAAAGACTGCCAGTACCAGCACGAACACCGGCGTACCGCGTATCAGATCCACATAGAGTCGGATCGGCAACCGTGCGAAGAATCCGCCGTAGGTCAGCACCAGACCGGCCAGCATGCCGATCAGCGTACCTGCGGCAATCGCCAGCGCCGAGCACTGGATACTGGTCAAAAAGCCGGACCAGAGCACTTCTCGCGCGGTCCACAACTCCTGCAACCAGCCAGGGGGTTGATACATGACAACCTCCTAGCGGCGAATCGCCAGACGTTGTTCGAGGGTGCGCAAGAGCATGGCGATCACATAGCAGGCCACTACATAGAGTGCAGTGGTCACCAGCCAGGTTTCGATCACCCGGTAGCTTTCGACGTTGATCTTGCGCGCGTAGTAGGTCAGCTCCGGCACCGCAATGGCGGCTGCCAGTGAGGTGTCCTTGAACAGCGAAATGAAGTTGTTGGATAGCGCTGGCAACACGTTGCGCAACATGACCGGCACGATGATGTATGCCCTCACCTGCCACTCGCCCAGACCGATGGCCAACCCTGCTTCGCGCTGACCTTTGTGGATGCTCAGCAAACCGGCACGGAAAACTTCGGTCAGATAGGCGCCAGCGTACAGCGACAGCGTGACAATGAACGACGCCAGCTTGTCCAGGCGAATGCCCAGCCCGGGCAAGGCGAAGTAGATCAGCAGGATCAACACCAGAATGGGCGTGTTGCGCACCACGGTGACGTAGATCGACGCGACAACTCGCAGTGCCTTGTAACGTGACAGCAGCGCAAATGCATTTGCCAACCCGATCACACAGCCGATGGCGATCGAGATCAGGGCCAGTTCCAGCCCCAGGCCCAACCCCGCCAGCAAGCTGGGAAAGTCGCGCCATACGGCATCAAAATTCAATTGATAATTCATGCTTGCCCGTACCTGGCAGGGAAAGCCCGATGGCCTGCCCTGCCCTTGAAGGTCAGAGTGGACTTATTTGTATTCCATCGGGAAACCGATTGCAGGCACAGGCAGATCGACACCGAACCATTGCTTGAACGAAGCGGCGTAAGCCGGGAACTCGACACCGGTCATGGCTTCATGCAAGGCGGTGTTGACGAAGTTCAACCAGTCCTGATCGCCACGTTTGACGGCACAAGCGTAGGTTTGCGGGCTCCAGGCAAAAGCCGGCGAGCGGTAGCGCCCAGGGTTCTGCACCATCAGGTATTTCACCGAAGACTGGTCGGTGGCTGCCGTGTCGGCGCGCCCCGAGTTGATCGCCTGGTACATCAGGTCAACGCTGTCGTACTGATCGACCTTGGCCTTGGGCAGTGCCTGATGCACCAGTTCTTCGGCATATACGTTCTGCAGCACGGCAACGGTCACGCCGTCGCCTGCGGCTTTAAGGTCATCTATTTCCTTGTATTTGCTGTTGGCAGGCAGCAACAACGCTACGCCTTCGCGGTAGTACGGCAAGGTGAACGCCACCTGCTGTGCACGACTGGCGGTAACGGTGATGAACTGGCAACTGATGTCAACCTTGTCGGTCAGCAGGTTGGGAATTCGCGCATCCGAGGACTGCACCACGAACTCGACCTTGCTCGGGTCATTGAACAGGCCCTTGGCGATGATCCTGCCGATGTCGATATCGAAACCCTGCAACTTGCCGTCCGCTCCCTGAAAATGCCATGGGGCATTGGTACTGCCTGTACCCACCACCAGATTGCCACGTTTCAATACTGCATCCAGCTTGCTGCCTTCGGCGGCCTGAGCCGCGTTGACCAGCGTGAATGAGGCTGCAAGGACAAACGCACAAGCTTTCACAAAAGAAGGTCCGCGATGCATGACATAGACTCCGCCGAAGTATTTTTATTCCGCTATAGCGGACAATGGTATGTAACAACGGAATAGATAGCAGAAAGTGTGCCATACGAGGCCTGCGAAAAACACCGCATAAAAATGTCGAGGCAAATCAAAAGGCTGGAGATGAAGGAGTTGATGGCTGGGTGATATTACGGCTTGAGGACATCGCTACCATTTGTCACGTTTGAGTGGTAAGGCCCCACTCTTGTGCGCGCGCGCTATCGAGTACGCAGTACTGGTGCAGGCGCAATGGTCGCGCCGCAGTGAAGATAGGAGGCAAAGCGCCACGAACTGCTTGCCAATGCGGGAGCATTGGCAAGAGATTCAGTCAGAGGCAGGTAGCAATCGCAGCAGATCGCAAGGCGGCCTGGGTATCGCCCTGCGGGGCGTAGAACTCGACAGCAGTGGCAGGACCTTTGGCGTGTACGTCTGCGAAATACCTGGATTCGGTAGTGAACACGGTGAAGCCGCCACCGGAAAGATCATGCAGGAACACATCTGAAGATGTGCCAAACATCGCTTCGTTCTGCCAGGTCACCTGAATGCACTGGGCAACGGCGGCATCCTGCTTGGCACTCGACAGGACCTTGAATGGCCCTGCCGCACGTGCTGAGTTTGAAGGCGCTGCGCACCCGGCCAGAACCGTTGCCGCAATCACCGTTGCGCTCGTCAAAAACAGAAGCTTCATGTCGTGCCTTAGCTGATAAAAAAGCCGATTCTAGCACTGCACGGGCCTGTTACCCCTCAGCCAATTGCTCTTCGTATTCCTTCACGTACTCACCAGCCAGGCTCTCTTTCTGCTTTTCATCAAGTAACTTGCCTGCCATCTGAAAGAACTTCTGCTCTTCTTCCTTCAAGTGGTGATGCACTTTTTCCGACAACTTTTTCGCAGTCGCCAGCCAGGCCGGGCTCGACATCTCGGTTTCATCGAGCTCTTCCATCATCTCGTCCATTTCATGATGCTCGGAAATGGCATGGCGACTGAGGTCCACGCCGTTGTCGTGGGCCATCAGGGGAATGTAGAAAAACCGCTCTTCGGCTGTCTCATGAGCTTGAAGCTCATCCTTGAGCTGTTTGTAGGCTTTTTCCCGTTCGACACTGTCGCCGCTGGTCTGGATCAGTGCGTCGGCGTAACCGCGCTGACGATCATGGCTTTCACGCAATGCTTCAAAGATATTCAAGGTCTTGTCTCCAGGTCGGCTTCCGGGAGCTGGAAGCATTGTGGACTAGACCCCTGGCGAAGATCAGCAGTTCCGAGAAATGCTGGCAAATGACTACTGCGCAATAACCGCAGGCTCAGGCCAGCTCGAAAACCACATCCTGAGCGCCTTCCCAAAGCGTCTTGACGCCCAGTTTGCGAAGGTTTTCCTTGCCTTGAGTGATGGTCAGAAAGTGATTGCCGGCCAGTTGCCCCATCTTGCTGGCGAAACAGCACGAACCGTACGCCAGGATAATCTCGGTTTCGCTGTAACCACCCGGATAAAACAGAATGTCGCCCACAGAAGGATGACTCGTTGCGTTCTCGAAACCGATCAACGTGTCATTCAGCTTCAGTTGATAATCATCCAGCGGCACCCAGCAGCCTTCGCCACTCCAGCGCACATGAATGAATTTCTGCCGATAAGGCAGCAGCTTGAGAAACGCTTCCACCGTTTGCGGCGCATCCGGATTGGCTTCGGCCAGAAACTCGTATCCGCCTGCGGTAATTTTGATGGTGGTCACTGCAACGACTCCTTGAAGGCAACAATGCTCAGAATGATGCGCAAGGATAAACGCGAGTCTTGTGAGGCGTCACGGAGTTCCGCTGCGCTCACAGGGACACACATCTGCAATCGTTGATCAAACAGAATTCCGCGTCAGATTTGACCCGCCGAGCAGTTTGGCGAATAGCCTATTCTCATGCGTTTCGCCCTGAAACTCATAACGTGGCGAACCTTTTACTTCATAACCCTGCCGCGGATAAAACCCCAACGCGCGCGGGTTGCCAACCCAGACAGTCGCCCACATCAACGCCGCCTTTCTGGCCGTAGCGCGCTGCTCGGCGGCTTCGAGTAACAGTCGCCCTGCTCCACATCCAGTGAAGCGTTCCTGCACATAGAGGCGTTGCAACTCGGCAGCCGTCGATACGCCGAGCATCGGGTGATCGACGCACAGCGTTACCTGAGCGAAGCCGATCAGATGCCCAAGAGATTCAGCCACGATAATGAGCGTTTCCGATGCGCCAAGCAGATGCGCAAACGCCTGCGGGGAAAATGCGTCGAGGGCTTCGCGTGCGATGGACTCACGGATGCCCTGCGTTGCGTAGGTGTCGAGAAAGACCTGCATGCCCAGCGCGCTCAGGCATATAGCGTCAGCGGGCACTGCTTCACGCAGGGCAATCGTCGATAAGAGAGGTTTGATTATCAAACAGGCAGGCCCCGGGTCAGGCAAACAGACACGCGAATCATACCCGACATACGGCCTGGCCCGGCAACAAGGCCGGGGCAAGCTGCCAGATCAGTCTCAGCGACCGGTCATGAGCGATTGCAGGCGAGCCTGAGCCTGCTGAGCGTTTTTGCCCTGCTCGTTCAGCTCTTGCAGCAATTTGTTGAGTTCAGCCTGTACGACCGGATCCTTGACGGTTATCGCCGAACCGGAGATATCGATTTGCGATTTGTGCGCGTCCACATAATCGGCAACCTTCAGACCGCTCGAAAACGTGCCCTTTATTTGCGGCAAGACTTCACGGAACGTGTTGGCGGGCACGCTCACAGTCCGGTCATAAGCCTTGTCGTAAACGACTTTCAAGTCATCGGGCTGCTTGAGTTTGGCATGTGCCGCATCGGCCTTGCCCTGCTCGATGGTCAACTTCTCGCCGACCTCATCCAGACCTGTCTGCACGGCAGCCAGGTCTGCGCGACGTTGAATGACATCGCTTACCGAGCGAAAGGATCCTTTCTGCATCAAGCCAGCGAGAGGCTGCACTGCAGTGTCCATGCCCGCGCCGAAGTCGGAAATAACGGCATAGTGCGAGCTGTAGTCACCAAAGGCTTTCTTTTCATCGTCCGTCAGTTTGGGAACGTGCACACCTGGCTTGTCGATAATTCGGGTTTGCAGAAACTGAGTGAACGCAGTGCGTTGTTCGGGCTCCTTATCCCCGCAGCCAGTCAGCAACAGGGGTAAAGCAACAGCCAGCAGCAAGACTGGACGGAAAAGGGACTTCATGTCAGGAACCTCCGGGTGATGAGAATGCGCGCTCATAGGCACGGCCCGATGAACGCGAGCGTGCTTATAGTCTCGTCGTCACCTCATCTAGTTCCGCGACAGGTGAATTTTGAGAAGTCCCGTCCCCAGACCGGCTCACGGAAAATCCGCTCCTTCTCAGCTATTTGAGTCAACAAACGCGAGTACTTCATAGCTTCGGCGCGACAGCACTAGCCAGGCAAAAGCTCGCCTCGCGGCGCCCGCCTGGAAAGTTCATTAACTTTTCTTCATGAGGTGAAACGTTTCAGCGGCTAGTCTTCAGCGGACCGACAAAGTGAACAACAGGAGTCAATCACTATGTTTGCACACGAGGGCCTTGGCCTGATCCTTGTCTCCATCGTCTTTCTGCTCGGAGCGATTGCGATGTTCATTCACCCTTTCCACGCGTTGGGGAGCTGGTTCAGGAGGAAGCGGCAGGAACGGAAATCCGATTAGCCACCAACAAATTCGTCACAACAAGGAGGCCCGGTAATAGCCGGGCCTTGCAGCCTCACCCTCTCGCGCCTTCCTTCCCCCGCACAGCGCCAAGACTGTGTGCATACACAGTATTGTTGCGTTAAGTGCATCTAGCGACAGGAGCATTAACCACTAGTTTGATACTAGTCAATTAACATTAAACAACGCCGCGCGCCATGCCTTACATCCGAGAACATTGTAAAGAAATGGCAAATTCTCAAAAATGAGCCATCAATCTGTGGCGTGATGTTTCCAGTATGATACGCTTTCGAAACTCTTTGATGTTGAACTAATGGCCACCAGCCAGTAGTATTGCGCGCAAAATGTCCCAACTAATTTGCCACTAGTGCTTACAGGGTAGTCATGACTAGTCAATCCATCAATGCGACTGCTTATCTTCGCAAATCGGCTGAAGACCACATTCCGAAGCCGACCCGCGTACTTGATTTCGGCAAATGTAGAGGCACCAGAAAAGGCCCGGTTCTTCTGATTGGCTCAGGTCAATCTGCCCGAAACTTCCCGATTCAAGATTTTTCGGACGTCCCTATGATTACCATGAACGGGGCGTTCTCGATGTTTGCAGAAACGAACATCAAACCATTGTTCTACGTGTGTACTGACCGGGACTTTCCCAATCAGCAGCCCGAGCTGTTCGCCGCGGCAATGCGCGAGAGCGAGAATGTCGGCCTCTGGGAAGACCAGTTCAGCTCCGGCATTCCCAGGCCTTCCGGGCGCGCCTATGCGCTGAAGAAATCACCGAGGTTATCCACGGTTGCGGCGCTCTGCTCACGAGACGACGCACTGGTCAGAAAAGTGTCTTTATGGAGTCATAGAAGCAGGGATATCGGCTTCAGCAAAAACCTGGAATTGGGGTTTTTCGACGCTCGCACGGTCATGTATCTCGCCTTGCAATTGTCTTATCACCTTGGTTTTGATAGCGTCTTTCTTGTGGGCTTTGATATGAACCAGTCTGCAGGCCGATTCTATGAATCGTCGACAGATGTGTGCTCGCCTTGTGGACTGGACCAGCACTACGAATCAAGAATTCTCCCGTCACTGGAACTTATGTCGAAGCATGTAGTCGGGGATGATTTTCAAGTGTTCAATTTATCCGACAGCTCGCGAGTTCCGGATGAAGTCATTCCCAAGTTGAGCATTGATGAGGCCCGACTTAAAGTGAGCGTTGCCCGTTACAGCGCTAGCCGAACGTAAACGACCTCCCGATCAGGCAATGTGACGACTCAGTATCTTTCTTCTGCGACTTCTTTTGAAATCGCGCCTGCCTCTGCCTTGTGCACACGCTTTGAGCAAGGCTACCCAACAGGCTCCTGAGCAGGCCGGAACGTGGACAACTCGGCAATCCGGCACCGTCCACCATGTCACTGCCGCCCGACCTATGCGACAATGCGCGCCAATGTCTGGCATGAACCCCCACATTCATATCCCGGCAACGCGGCCATGGCAGGCTGCCGTTGCTGTAGACGTATGCCCGTTGGATCAGCTCATGCTCAGGCGGAGCAGGCTGAACAGCTCCGGTCGGGTCTAAAACCCGACACCCGCTGACACCAGCGCTCCCCAGTTATTGCCCAAGTTATTGATAGGTAAAGTAATTGATCTCCACAGCTAACATCACGATGCAGTTCGGCCCCAAACCCTTGTTCGAGAACGTCTCGGTCAAGTTTGGCGCCGGTAACCGTTACGGCCTTATTGGCGCGAACGGCTGCGGCAAGTCCACCTTCATGAAAATCCTCGGTGGCGACCTCGAGCCTTCGGGCGGTCAGGTGATGCTGGAGCCGAACGTACGACTGGGTAAGCTGCGCCAGGATCAGTTCGCCTACGAAGAATTCACGGTGCTCGACACCGTGATCATGGGCCATGAAGAGCTGTGGAAGGTCAAGGCCGAGCGCGACCGCATCTACTCGCTGCCGGAAATGAGCGAAGACGACGGCATGGCCGTGGCCGAGCTGGAAACCGAGTTTGCGGAAATGGACGGCTACACTGCCGAGTCCCGTGCCGGCGAACTGCTGCTGGGCCTGGGTATCGGCATCGAGCAGCACAACGGTCCTATGAGCGAAGTATCGCCCGGCTGGAAACTGCGCGTGCTGCTCGCGCAGGCACTGTTCTCCGATCCGGAAGTGCTGTTGCTCGACGAACCGACCAACCACCTGGACATCAACACCATTCGCTGGCTGGAAAACATCCTCACCCAGCGCAACAGCCTGATGATCATCATCTCCCACGACCGTCACTTCCTGAACAGCGTGTGCACGCACATGGCCGACCTGGATTACGGCGAGTTGCGCCTGTTCCCGGGCAACTATGACGAGTACATGACCGTCGCGACCCAGTCCCGCGAGCAATTGCTGTCCGACAACGCCAAGAAGAAGGCACAGATCTCCGAGCTGCAATCGTTCGTCAGCCGCTTTTCGGCCAACGCATCGAAAGCCAAGCAGGCAACGTCCCGAGCCAAGGCGATCGACAAGATCCAGCTGGCCGAGGTCAAGCCGTCCAGCCGTGTCAGCCCGTTCATTCGTTTCGAACAAACCAAAAAGCTGCACCGTCAGGCGGTCATTGTCGATCGCATGGCCAAAGGCTTCGATGGCAAGACACTGTTCAAGGACTTCAGCTTCCAGGTCGAAGCCGGCGAACGTGTTGCAATCATCGGTCCGAACGGCATCGGCAAGACCACCCTGCTGCGCACCCTGGTCAACGAGTTGCAACCCGATGCAGGCACGGTCAAGTGGACCGAAGCAGCGGAAATCGGTTACTACGCTCAGGACCACGCTCACGATTTTGAAGACGAATCTACCCTCTTCGACTGGATGGGCCAGTGGACGCAAGGCGGCGAGCAAATGGTACGTGGCACTCTGGGCCGCATGCTGTTCTCCAATGACGAGATCCTCAAGTCGGTCAAAGTGATTTCCGGTGGTGAACAGGGCCGCATGCTGTTCGGCAAGCTGATCCTGCAAAAACCGAACGTGCTGGTGATGGACGAACCGACCAACCACCTGGACATGGAATCCATCGAAGCGCTGAACCTTGCGCTGGAAAACTACCCGGGCACCCTGATTTTCGTCAGCCACGACCGCGAGTTCGTGTCCTCGCTGGCAACCCGCATCATCGAACTCAGCCCAAGCGGCGTGATCGACTTCAGCGGTACCTACGACGACTACCTGCGCAGCCAGGGCGTTTCGTTCTAAGCCTGTCAGGCTGCTACAGCAAAAAGCCCTGTCTTGTGACAGGGCTTTTTATTTTCAAAACCGCTACTGGCCCGGCTGGCTGAGCATTTCAATCCACAGCGCACCCTTGCCCGAGGGCGCTTCGCTGACCCGCTGCAAGGCACCGTTCGCCGCAATGGCGTAACTACCGACCTTGTCGCTTTTCTCACCGCTCACCAGCAACCAGCGCCCATTGGGTGACACCGCAATGTTGCGTGGCTGTTTTTCCTGCACCGGATAGTTTTCGACAAACGTCACCTTGCCACTGGCAGGCTCGACCTTGAACACCGACACGCTGCTGGTAGTGCGCTCGCTGATAAACAGCCACTTGCCATTCGGCGCGAGGCGAATGTCTGCCGCCCAGATACGCGGGGTAGGATCGTCCTTGAGATCGTTGTTGCGTGCATCGCGGGCTTGCCCCTGCGCCAGGTTCAAGCGTTTCGGGATACCGTCCGCCTCGCCTGTCTGCTTCAACGCACCGGTTTTCTGGTTGATCGCGAAGGCAGTGACGGTGCCACTCATTTCGCCAACCACGTACAGAAATTTGCCATCGGAAGAGAATGCCAAGTGGCGCGGGCCGGTATTCTCGGCAACCGCAACGTAGCCCTCGCCAATGGGAACAAGCTTGCCGTCTTTTGGCTCCAGCCGGTATTGCAGAACACGATCAACGCCAAGATTACCGGCGTATACAAAACGGTTGCTCGGGTCGGTGCGCACCGAATGCGCATGCATGCCGGTCTTGTAGGTCTGGATACTGTCGCTTGGGCGGTGTTGCGCATCGATGGGCTGTACGCTGAGCAAATCGGCACCATAGGATGCGCCGAACAGGAAGCGCCCGCTGCGATCGGTAGACAAATAGGCCAGGCTCTCGGCCAATGGTGCCTGGCTCAGCGGCTTGAGATGCCCTGTTGCAGGCTCGATGCTGAAACTCAGCACTTGATAAGGCTTGGAACGCAGCGCTGCAAATAACGCTTTGCCGTCCGGTGAGATGGCCATCGGATTGACCTGGTCTCCGGCTTTGGTCTGCTCGACCAGGCTGAGCGCGCCGCTCTGCTCATCCAGACGGTATTGGGATATAAGGCCGTCAGTGGGACTGGAAATGTAAGCAAACGTGGCTGCCTGGGCAGGCAGGCCAAACGAACAACCGACTGCAGCGGCCAGCAATAGAATATTTCTCATGGTGAACCTTTTTATTATTGTGGTGTGATCAGTCATCCTATGACCATATCTACAGAACAGCAACTGCCTGATAATCAGCCCCCATAAAACCGTTAGCCTGCTTTCTTTTAGTCACAGTGCACGCCATGATGAGGCACTCCCACCGCCTGCCAGCGAAGAGCCCAATGCCTGCCGCACACTCCGGTTCCATGACGATTACCCTGCAGATCGTTTCCATCGTTTTATACACCTTCATCGCCTTCCTGTGCATCGGCCTGCCTATTGCGGTGCTGCCCGGCTATGTTCACGACCAGCTGGGTTTCAGCCCGTTGATTGCAGGCCTGACCATTGCCTCGCAATACCTGGCAACGCTGCTGAGTCGACCTTTTGCCGGCCGGGCGACCGACACGCTGGGCAGCAAGCGCTCTATCGTGTTCGGACTGTGGGGCATCGTCATCAGTGGCAGCATGACGTTACTGGCAACGCTGCTTCAGGAGTTCGCCACGTTGAGCCTGTTGATTCTGATCGTTGCGCGACTGTTTCTCGGCGTTTCCCAAGGGCTTATCGGAGTTGGCACTATCAGTTGGTGCATCGGCAAACTCGGCGCAGAACATACGGCCCGATCAATCTCGTGGAACGGCATCGCGTCCTATGGTGCGATAGCCATTGGTGCACCGCTGGGCGTGATTGTCATCGATGCCGTGGGTTTCAACAGCCTGGGGATCGCCTTGATCGTGATGGCAGGGCTGGCACTTTGGCTGATCCGCAACAAGCCATCGGTACCGGTCGTAGTCGGTGAGCGCCTGCCCTATTGGTCAGTGTTCGGCCGGATCGCGCCTTATGGTCTGGGACTGACGTTGTCCTCCATCGGCTACGGCACGCTGACCACCTTCATCACCCTGTTTTATCTAAGCCGCGGCTGGGAAGGTGCGGCCTATTGCCTGAGCATGTTTGGCGTGTGCTTTATCCTCGCCCGCCTGCTGTTCATCGGTGCCATCAACCGCCTCGGCGGCTACAACGCGGCCATCGTCTGCATGGCTGTGGAGATCTGCGGACTGCTGATGCTCTGGCTTTCACCGAGCAGCGGCATTGCTCTGGCTGGGGCCGGACTAACCGGTGTGGGGCTTTCACTGGTCTACCCGGCGCTGGGCGTGGAAGCGATCAAAAGCGTACCTACCCCCAGCCGAGGCGCAGGCCTGAGTGCCTACGCTGTGTTCTTCGATCTGGCCTTGGCAATTGCCGGCCCTGTAATGGGGGCTATTGCCTTGGGTCAGGGCTATGACTGGATATTTTTTTACGCGGCGTTGCTGTCGGTGTGCGCGCTGGCGCTGACAATCTGGTTATCACGCCGCACCGCCAACCAAACATATCCAGCATGAACACTACTTTTAGCGCATAAGTTTTTTACTTGTAATTCCAATAGTTGGTAGAAAAAGTTTAAATCTCGCCACCGGTCGGTCAACTTCTTGACGCATCGGCCAACGACCTCTTGACTTCGTACTGCGGGCCTTGAAAACAGGCCCGCAAAGCGACCGTCGCCAGCCTTGGGGCGACGTCACTGAGCGTGGCAGTCTGGCGCCTTGATCCGTTTCGATTGCCTCCCTGCTGCCTGCCTGGCCGGGAGAGCTGTCATGAAAATCCGTTGTATTCATCTGTACCACACCCGTAATGTTCTGCCATTCATTATGCTGGCCATTATCCCGTCCTGTGCGGAGGGAGCCTGCGCACTTGGGTCCTCGACGTCGTCCGGCGTTCAAGTCTGCGACAGTGACATCAGCGGCCCATTTATCGGTCTGAGCGGCAATCACATTCTGATATTTCCCAAAGGCGGAACAGGCACGGTCGCCGGCGATATCAGCTATGGGTCAGGAATCGACAGCGTTGATATGCAGTCAGGCCGTATTCTCGGCAACGTCACCCAGAGTGCCGGAATCGACTCATTCACGTTGTCGGCGGGCGAGATCAGCGGCGGCCTGAACCAGGGCGACGATCCCGACGACTTTTTCATGAGCGGCGGTACGCTGGGCTCGCTGGCCCAGGGCGACGGGCGAGATACCTTTCTGATGACCGGAGGCACCATCACTCGTGCGTTCGAGGACGGCGACGTTGCGGTGATGACCGGCGGCAGCATTGGCCGAGTTGACATGAAGCTCGACAACAACGTGTTCGAGATGTCCGGTGGCACGATCATCAACAACCTGGTAACCGGCTTTGGCAGGGATACGATCACCCTCTTGGGCGGCTCTGTGGGCGGCAATGTCAGCGTCAGCGGCGGCGACGACCTGATCACCCTCAGCGGTGGCGATATTCGTGGTGAAGTTCGTGCCAGCGCCGGTAATGACAGCTTCAATTGGCTGAACGGTGGCTACGCCCGCAACAGTGTGTTGATGGCCGACGGCGATGATGCGGCGCGGCTGTACAACCTGAGCGAATATTACCTGAGCGCCAACCCGCTGCTTGACGGCGGCCCTGGCAATGACGTGCTGACGTTTGATAACACTGTGTCTTTGCAGCCGGGTCGCTATGGCAACTGGGAGACCGTCAACCTGAGCAACGGCTCGCAGCTGGATCTGGCCGGGGCGCTGGTGCTGGGCGACAGCACAAGCGATACAGGTGCGCTGAATATCGACGCGGGCAGTAGGCTGACCTCAACCTCCGGCAGTGTCGTCCCGTTTAACCCGGCATCCCAAGCCACGCTCGATAATGCCGGAACGCTGGCCCTGATCGGCGCAGGTCATTCGCTCACCGACACACTGACTGTGAGAGGCAATTACACCGGTCGCGATGGGAGACTGCTGTTGCAGTCGGCGCTTGGCGATGACGCATCTGCCAGCGACACGCTGGTAGTTGCACAGGGACATATCAGTGGTTCAACCCGGATAACCGTCAGCCGTTCGGGCGGCCTGGGTGCCTTGACTCAAGGCAATGGCATCGAAGTGGTGCAAGCTATCGAGGGTGCCAGCAGCGACAATGCAGCGTTTTCGTTGCAAGACCCACTGTCCGCTGGTGCCTATCAATATTATCTGTTCAAGGGAGGAGCCTCTGCCGGCTCAGAGAATAGCTGGTTCCTGCGCTCTGCCATGATTTCTCCGCCGCAGCCAGCGCCCTCGCCTGTCGAGCCAGCACCTGAACCAGTACCGTCTCCTTCACCGTCACCCATCCCGACACCTGAACCTGAGCCTATAGCCGAGCCACCAACAACCTCCGAGCCTGCGCCTCAGCCCGCACCGCCCAATCCACCGGTCAGCCCGGTGCCTTCCCTGCCCGCAGCTACATTGCCAGTACCCGCCCCGGGAACCCCGCCATTACCGCAACCTGTTCGCGGCGCAGCGCCGATTGCCCTGTATCGCCCCGAGGTCGCCAATTACTCGGTAGTGACGCCCGTAGCAGCATTACTGACCCAGAGTTCACTGGGCACCTTTCATGAGCGCCAGGGTGATCAGGCGCTACTGGCCCAATACGGCATGGCGCCTGCCGGATGGGCACGTGTGTTTGGCAGCGACTTCAGGCAACGCTGGTCTGGAGACGTGAGCCCAAGCCTGGACGCTTCATTCAAGGGCTACCAGATCGGCCATGATCTGTATGCCTGGCACTTGGAAAACGGGTGGAGCCAGCGCGTCGGGCTGTTCGTCGCGCATAACCGTCTGGATGGCAAGGTGAAGGGTTTTGCTGAAGGTTTCAGAAACTACGAAACAGGCCATCTGAAACTGAACGGGGAAAGCCTGGGTGCCTACTGGACGCTGACGACACCCGGTGGCGGGTACGTTGACGCAGTCGCGATGGGCACTCGCCTGGACGGCCGCAGCCGCTCCGTCTGGGGCTCAGGTGTCGACATTGAAGGCCATGTGATGAGCCTGTCTGCAGAGGCCGGGTATCCGCTGCCACTCTCACAGCGCTGGGTTGCAGAGCCTCAGCTACAGATCATCTACCAACGCATAGACCTTCAGGACCAGCATGACGGCATTGCCCATCTTGGATTCGACAGCCAGGCTTACACCACAGGGCGTATTGGTATGCGTTTCAAGGGCAGCTATCAGGTAGCAGGCGCACCGCTAGAGCCCTACCTACGGGCCAGCTTTTGGCGCACTGCGGGTGGCCATGACGCGCTTACGTTCGATCATGCAGAGCAGATCAGGGCTCAGCATCGGTCAACGACGGGCAGCCTGGGCGCAGGAATGATTGCGAAAATGAGCAACAGCGCCAGTGTGCACTGGAATGCTGACTGCCTCCGTGATCTGGACGACCACGGCGCAGTCGGAACAAGTACCAGCCTGGGCATCAGGCTGGTGTGGTAATGCATAAAACTTTGGCTTACACCTTGACTGGTTTCAGGATCAGCACGGCAAGTGGCGGCAGGTTCAGTTTCAGTGAAGCCTCCATCCCATGTGCTGGCTCGTCTTCGGTGTTCACTTCCCCACCATTGCCCATGTTAGAACCTGCGTAGGTTTCCGCGTCGCTGTTCAGCAACTCAGTCCATGCACCTGACACCGGCGCGCCGACACGATAATCCAGGCGCGGCACTGGCGTCATGTTGGCCACCACCAGCAGCGGCTCGCCATCATTGCTCCAGCGCAGGTAGGCAAACACGCTATTGGCCTGGTCGTCGCCGATCAGCCACTGGAAGCCCGCTGGATCAGCATCGCGCTGGTGCAACGCCTTTTCCTGACGATAGATTCGGTTCAGGTCGCTGACCAGCTTCTTCACGCCAATATGTTCAGCGTATTTCATCAAGTACCAGTCCAGTTCACGGTCGTGATTCCACTCACGCCACTGACCGAATTCACAGCCCATGAACAGCAGTTTCTTGCCCGGGTGCGTCCACATGAACGACAGATAAGCGCGCAGGTTGGCGAACTTCTGCCAGTGGTCACCCGGCATCTTGTCGATCAGCGAATGTTTGCCGTGTACCACTTCGTCATGGGAAATAGGCAGTACGAAGCGCTCTGACCACGCGTACACCAGGCCGAAGCTCAGCTTGCCGTGGTGGTGTCCGCGATTGATCGGGTCCTCCTCCATGTACTGCAGCGAATCATGCATCCAGCCCATGTTCCACTTGTAGTTGAAGCCCAGCCCACCCTGCTGGGTCGGCTCGCTGACACCCGGCCACGCGGTCGACTCTTCCGCAATCACCATGGTCCCTGGGGCTTCCAGCGCAACTACGTCGTTCAAATGACGCAGAAAGTCGATTGCCTCGAGGTTTTCGCGTCCGCCAAAGCGATTTGGCACCCATTCGCCTGCATTACGCGAATAGTCGCGGTACAGCATTGACGCCACCGCATCCACGCGCAGACCGTCGATGTGGTAATGCTTGAGCCAGTGCAACGCCGAAGCCAGCATGAAGCCGTGAACTTCGGTGCGCCCCAGGTTGTAGATCAGCGTGTTCCAGTCCTGATGGAAGCCTTCCTTGGGGTCGGCGTACTCGTACAGCGCGGTGCCGTCGAACTGCGCCAGGCCGTGGGTATCGGTCGGGAAATGCGCAGGCACCCAGTCAAGAATCACGCCTATTTCAGCCCGATGACAGGCGTCAACGAACGCGGCGAAATCTTCCGGCGAACCGTAGCGAGCAGTCGGTGCAAACTGGGCCAGCAACTGATAGCCCCATGACCCCCCGAACGGGTGCTCCATGATCGGCATCAGCTCAATGTGGGTGAAGCCGAGTTCCTTCACATAGGGAATCAAGCGGTCAGCCAGCTCGCGCCAGTTGTACTGTCGCCATTGACCGTCTTCGTGCTGCTCCATCTGCCACGAGCCTGCGTGCAGTTCGTAGATCGACAGCGGCGCGGCAACATCGTGGCGGCCTGTCCGTGATTGCAGCCATTCCTGGTCGTTCCACTCGAATTGCAGTGGCGCAGAGACCTTTGACGCGGTGTCGGGCGGCAGCGTAGTGGCCAGAGCCATAGGGTCGCTTTTCAGCGGTAGAATCCCGTGGGCACCGAGGATCTCGTATTTGTAGACTTCACCGGGCTGCAGACGCGGAACGAAAATCTCCCATACGCCGGTCGGGTGACGCAGGCGCATCGGGTGACGACGACCATCCCAGCTGTTGAAACTGCCGACCACCGACACACGGCGGGCATTCGGCGCCCAGACCGCAAAGCGCACACCGTCGACGCCATCGACGTTGGTCACTTGCGCGCCCAGGCAACTGCTCAGGTCGCGGTGGTTGCCTTCGGCAAACAGATAAAGGTCCATCTCGCCCAGCAGCGGACCGAAGCTGTAAGGGTCCTCGGTGATCTGCTCGCCGCCAGCCCATTGGATTTTCAGCAGGTAAGGCTGTGGCTGCTCGAGATGACCGACGAAAAACCCCGGCACCTCGCTCATTTCCATCTCGCCCAGCTCGCGACCATCATCTTTGGCCAGCAGACGCACGCTCAACGCAGCGGGCAGATAGGCACGAACGTATTGCCCGCTGCCGCCGTCACCGTGCGGACCCAGGATCGAGAAAGGATCACGGTGTTCCGCGCGGATCAGCGCGTCGAGGTCCGCAGCAGCGGGAATCGCGCGGCGGCCTGTGCCGGTTTTGTGAGGCGCATTCATATTGGCTCTCCATCAGACGGTTGCAGCAACCCACGCAAGCCTTGCAAGGGAACGGCCAACCAGGCTGGACGATTCTCGGCTTCGTAGATCACTTCATAAGCAGCTTTTTCAAGAGTGAACAATTCCAGTGCGGCGTCCTCCCCTTTTGCATCTTTCCAGGCATGAGCCATTCCGCTCGTTGCCGAGCGATAACCTTCGATAAAGGCTTCCCGCGCCTGCGCCAGGTAGGTCTCGGCGACACGTTTGCGAGCACCGGCAGCCTCAGGCGAGGTATCGACGCTTTGTGCGCTGCGTACTGCCATGGCGGCAGCGTAGTCAAACGAGCGCAAAACACCGCTGACATCCTTGAACGGGCTGTGCTTGGCACGGCGTTCTTCAAGTGCGCGGGCCGGTTCACCCTCGAAATCGATCAGGTAGGCATCGCCTTTGACCACCAGCACTTGCCCGAGGTGCAAGTCACCATGCACGCGAATCCGCAGGCCACCTGCCGAGCGCTTGGCCAGACCTTCGACGCGCTGACGAATCTGCTTGCGCTGTGCAAGCAAATCGCTGACCAGTTGCTGATCGTCCTGTTCCAGATCGCCCTTGCGCTGCTCAAGCAGTTGCAAGGCGCGCTCAAGCTGAGCATTGACGCTGGTTCCGGAGGCCTTGCTGTCCTGACTGCTGGTGACTTCAACAGCGAAGTCTGCATTGTCGGTAGGCGACGCCAGAATCTGGTGCATTTCACCGAGACGCTGACCAAGGCTACGCGAAAAGTCCGCCAGCTCCAGCAACGCATTGTAATGCTGTTCCTGGCCGGAAACGCCATGCGCCAACTCATCGCGTACTGCGCGTTCCAGATTGTTCTGTGTCCACTCCCAAGCGTCACCCTGATTGCTCAGGTAGCCTTGGGCAATCATCAGCAGATTCGGTTTTCCGTCGTTGCCGACACGCACCACAGAGCCCAGCAACGGCGAGATATTCTTGAAGCCAGCGTTGGTCAGGAAAGCACCCATTTCCAGCTCCGGGTGCGTCCCGGCACTGACTTTACGAATCAGTTTGAGCACCAGGCTGCCACCGACGACCACCGAGCTGTTCGACTGCTCGGCAGACAGGTAGCGCACTTCCGACTCTGCGGTGAGGGCGAGCGGTGCCAGCTGCGAACTTTGCTCGAAACGCAACTCGCCGTCAGCGCAGGGGATGACCGTATCCGACTGCATGCCCTGAATCACTGCACGAATGAAGGTTTCCAGGGTAAACGCATCGGTGATCAGCCCTACATCACGATTACGCCGCACTCTGGCAAGTGCCAGTTGCTGTGGCAACGCGCTGCTGATGTCGTCTTCGGCGAGCAAGCCGAATGGCAGCTGATAGCGATCGGTCTGGCCGTCTGCAGTCACTTCTATTTCGCTGAGCAACACAGGGTGCGCCTCATCGCCGAAACGCACCGCATACGCGATATTGACCTGCTCTATGTCCTTGCCCTTGCCTGCGAACCAGCGGCGTTTTGGCAAGTAAACAGCCAGTGACGTTTTTTCCATGGTGCTGCGCAGCGGCTCTTCGAGCAACTCCTCAAGGCGCTTCTTGAGCACCAGAGTCGGGAAGTCCGGCATGCTCTGCGCGGGTTCAACGTGCCAACTGGGCATTTGATTCTCCGAAGCCAGTAAAAACCAGTAAAAACCATACGGCGGGAGCGTCAGCAAATAGCTTAACTGCCCGATAGGCGGAAATGCGCTGCCACCGAGCATTTCCACCGGCACTGTGCCTGCGTAAGCCGACAGCTCAAGCTCTGCAGCCTGAGCGGCGCTGGAAACGTTGGCAACACACAACACCACTTCGCTGTGACCATCGGGTGCCGTGTACTCGCGGGTATACGCAAGAATGCGGCGGTTCGACGGCGAGAGCATTTTCAGCGTGCCACGCCCGAATGCCTTCTGCTGTTTGCGCACCGCCAGCATGCGTCGATTCCAGTTCAGCAGCGAGTGCGGGTCACGCTCCTGAATTTCGACGTTGACCGACTGAAAGCCGTACATCGGGTCCATGATCGGCGGCAATACCAGGCTGGCCGGGTCGGCCCGCGAAAAGCCGCCGTTGCGGTCGATCGACCATTGCATGGGCGTGCGCACACCGTCCCGGTCGCCCAGGTAGATGTTATCGCCCATGCCGATCTCGTCGCCGTAATACAGCGTCGGCGTGCCGGGCATCGACAACAGCATGCTGTTCAACAGTTCGACCCGGCGGCGGTCCCGATCAACCAGTGGTGCCAGGCGTCGACGAATACCCAGGTTGATCCGCGCGCGGCGGTCAGCGGCATAGTAATTCCAGAGGTAATCACGCTCACGATCCGTCACCATTTCCAAGGTCAGCTCGTCGTGGTTGCGGAGGAAAATCGCCCACTGGCAATTCTCCGGAATTTCCGGTGTCTGGCGCAGAATATCGGTGATCGGAAAGCGGTCTTCCTGCGCCAGCGCCATGTACATGCGCGGCATCAGCGGGAAGTGAAACGCCATGTGACATTCGTCTCCATCCGGCCCCTTGCTGTCGCCGAAATACAGCTGGGTGTCTTCCGGCCATTGATTGGCCTCGGCCAGCAGCATGCGGTCCGGGTAGTTCGCATCGATCTCGGCGCGAATACGCTTGAGCACCTGATGGGTTTCCGGAAGGTTCTCGTTATTGGTGCCATCGCGTTCGATCAGGTACGGGATAGCGTCCAGACGCAAACCGTCAATGCCCAGGTCCAGCCAGAAGCGCATGACTTCAAGCACCGCATCAAGTACATGCGGGTTATCGAAGTTCAGGTCTGGTTGGTGGGAGTAAAAACGGTGCCAGAAGTATTGCCCGGCGACCGGGTCCCAGGTCCAGTTGGACGTTTCTGTGTCGAGAAAAATGATCCGCGTGCCGTCGTACTTCTGGTCGGTGTCCGACCAGACATAGAAATCCCGTGCCTTGGAGCCGGGCTTGGCATGACGCGCTTTCTGAAACCACGGGTGCTGGTCGGACGTATGGTTGATAACCAGCTCACTGATCACCCGCAGGCCACGCTTGTGCGCCTGGGCAATGAAGCGCTTGGCATCGGCCATGGTGCCGTAATCGCTATGCACATCGCGGTATTCGGAAATATCGTAGCCATCGTCCCGGCGCGGCGACGGGTAGAACGGCAGCAACCAGATGGTGTTGACCCCCAGCGCGGCAATGTAGTCGAGCTTTTCGATCAAGCCCGCGAAATCGCCGATCCCGTCGTTATTGGAATCGAAGAACGATTTCACATGAACCTGGTAAATCACCGCATCCTTGTACCAGAGCGGGTCTTTGATGAATGTCGCGTCACCGGGCTTCTTGGCCATTACTGACTCCTTGGGAGTGTTATTGCGCAGCCTGGATACGCCAGATTCCAAACGGTTGTGATGGATCAAGACGCGTGTGCTGATACTTGCCGTACCAGGTCCAGCGGTGTCCGGTCATCAGGTCTTCACCCGACGTCGCCGCGTCATCCGGCAGGCCCATTTCCCACAGCGGCAGCTCGAAATCTGCTTCCTGTGCGTTGAAGGGGTCAAGGTTGACGGCAATCAGAATGAAGTTGCTGCCATCCGCCGAACGCTTGCCGAAGTACAGAATGTTGTCATTCCACGCGTTATACAGTTTCAAGCCCAAGTGCGTTTGCAGCGCGGGGTTCTGCCTGCGAATGCGGTTGAGCTGGGCGATCTCGGCAATGATGTTGCCCGGTGCGGCATAGTCCCGAACGCGAATCTCGTACTTTTCCGAGTCCAGATACTCTTCCTTGCCGGGAATCGGTGCCGCTTCACACAACTCAAACCCCGAATACATGCCCCACAGCCCGGAGCCCATGGTGGCCAGCGCTGCACGGATCAGAAATCCAGGACGGCCAGACTCGTGCAGGAAGCGCGGGTTGATATCAGGTGTGTTGACGAAAAAGTTCGGGCGATAGCAGTCACGCCAAGGCACTTCGTTGAGCTGGGTGAAATACTCGGACAGCTCTGCCTTGGTGTTGCGCCAAGTGAAATACGTGTAACTCTGGCTGTAACCGACCTTGCCCAGCCGCGCCATCATGGCAGGCTTGGTGAACGCTTCGGCAAGGAACATGACCTCAGGATGCTGATTGCGCACCTCGCCGATCATCCACTGCCAGAAAGGCAGCGGCTTGGTGTGCGGATTATCGACGCGGAAAATCTTCACGCCTTCATTCACCCAGCCCAGAACGATGTCACGCAATTCCAGCCACAGACCGGGAATGGCATCAGGCGCGTAGAAATCGACGTTAACGATGTCCTGATACTTCTTCGGCGGGTTTTCCGCATAGCGGATCGTGCCGTCCGGACGCCATGAGAACCAGCCCGGATGCTGCTTGAGCCAAGGGTGGTCCTGCGAACATTGAATGGCGAAGTCCAGTGCGATTTCCAGCCCGTGATCGGCCGCAGCCTTCACCAGGTTACGGAAGTCTTCACGGCTGCCCAACTGCGGGTGAATGGCTTCATGGCCGCCATCCTCACTGCCAATTGCGTACGGGCTGCCCGGATCATCCGGCCCTGCGGTCAGAGAGTTGTTCGGCCCCTTGCGATGGGCACGGCCGATAGGGTGAATCGGCGGGAAGTACAATACGTCGAAACCCATGTCGCGGATGATCGGCAGACGCGAATGGACATCGTTGAAGGTGCCGTGGCGCGCAGGGTCGTCAGTGATCGAGCGAGGAAACAGCTCGTACCAGCTGGCAAACTGCGCCAGCTCACGCTCCACATCCAGCGGAAATTCAACGCTACGGCTCAAGAAGGCCTGATTATCGGCCAGCTTCATCAGGTTTGCGGTTTCACTGTGCAACAGCAACGCGACTTTCTCGTCTTTATCGCCCTGCTCCAGCTGGCCTAGCAGGCCTTCAATCTGCTGGCGCTGCTCGTGCTGGCTGCGTTCAGCGGCATGCACCAGATGAATGCGCCCTTCTTCCAGTTCCAGGTCGACAGGCACGCCAGCGCCGAACTTCTTGTCCAGTTCATAACGATAGCTGCCGAACTGATCGATCCAGGCTTCAAGGCGGAACACATAGCGGCTGACCGAGGTCGGGGTGAACTCACCGACCCAGCTGTCATTGCCCAGTTCGTGCATTGGCGCGCTATGCCAGGTGTCTTCATCGGCAGCGCGCCAGCGGATATTGACCGCCATCTTGTCGTGCCCGTCGGCGTAGACCTTGCTGGTCACGGTGACCGGTTGCCCGATGATCGCCTTGGCCGCAAACAGGCCACCGTCGATCACTGGCAACGTGTCTTCGATCACGATGCGGGGCAATTGCAGCGCCTGGATCAGTGACAAGGGTTGGGTTGGGTGCGGTACATCGGTGGCCAGGGAATCCGGACCGTATGGCTGTTCACTCATCGAGCATCACTCCTCACGCCCCAGGGACGCTCCTGTGCATTCCATGCAATGGAAAAATTGACGGTATGGCAGCGGACAATCGCGAAATGCAGAAGACTCGTCGAATTCAGCTGCCTAGGTTCCGAGCGGTCAACGAAGGTAAAGTTCAAAGGTTTTGAGGTTGTCAGGTGGGCGCATTGAACATGAGCCAAACGCAGGGCAGAACAATCGGGCAAGGGTTATCCGGTTCAAATCAATTGAATCATCAATCAGGCCGGGGGGTCGTAAAAAGGGTCAACAAGGAGGCAGCAACCATGACTCTACCCAATCCTGTAGAAGTACCTGATCCAAACATCGACGACCCCGTTCTGCCCGAGCCAGTACCCGAGCAGGAGCCACCGCCCTCAACGCCGCCACCCAATCAGACGCCGGTAGGCGATCCGCCCGCCAATGCGCCACCTGTAACAGTGTGACGGATCAGTAAGCGGTGTCTGAAGGCGCTTGCCAGATCATGCACGCCTTCAGCGCCCGCCCGCCAGATCGATGAACGTTCCAGTGGCATACGACGCGTTGTCCGACAGCAACCAGAGAATGGCCTCGGCCACTTCCTCCGCCGTACCGCCACGGCCCATTGGCAGTGCGCCCTCGAGTTTGCTGACGCGGAACGGATCGCCGCTCAGGGCGTGAAAGTCGGTGAAGATGAACCCTGGCCGCACTGCGTTGACGCGAATGTTCTCCCCGGCCACTTCCTTGGAAAGCCCGATGGTGAACGTGTCCAGCGCGCCTTTCGAAGCCGCGTAGTCTACATATTCGCCTGCCGAGCCCAGACGGGCCGCGAGCGAGGATACGTTGACGATGCTGCCACCGTGCCCGCCGTGACTCGGCAGCATGCGTAACAAGGCATGTTTGCTGCACAGCATCGGCCCGACGACGTTGCTCATCATCATTTTAAGCATGCGGAATTCGGACATGTCCTCGACTCTAGAAGCCTGAGCGAGCGTGCCTGCATTGTTGACCAGATGGGTAACGCGGCCGAGTTCCGAATCGACCCTGGAGAACAGGCGCATGATCTCGTCTTCGTTGCTGACGTCGGCCTGCAAGGTGATCGCCTGAGCACCCAGGGCCCTGACCTGCCCTGCCGTCTTTTCGGCTGCGGCATGGTCAGACAGATAATTGATACAGATCCGATAGCCCTGTACAGCGGCCAGACGCGCAGTGGCTGCGCCGATTCCGCGCGAGCCACCGGTAATAATGAGGACTTTTTCCATGATTTTTCTCTGAAGCCAGCATCAAGGCGCAGCTAACACCCGCAGGTTAGCCAGACGTTTCTGATCGTGCCAGCCTTTGCCGTCCAGCGCCATCCATGCGCTTCAGAAAGCCGGTTGCCCAACATCGGGCACGTCAACTGCCGCCTTCGCCTCGGCGGCGCGAATTTCGTCGAGAAATTGCTCAGCCGGCAAAGGATAACCGAGCAGGAAGCCTTGCAGGGAGTGACATCCCAAGTGCGTCAGGAAGCGCTTCTGAACCGCTGTTTCTACGCCTTCAGCGACGATCCGCAGGTTCAACGCCTGCCCTACCGCAACAATGGCAGACACGATGGCGGCATCGTCGGTGTCATGCTCAAGGTCACGCACGAAACCTCGATCAATCTTGATTTCATTGGCGGGCAGGCGCTTCAGGTACATCAGGCTGGAGTAACCGGTGCCAAAATCGTCAATCGATAGATCCACGCCCATTTCCGACAGCCTTTGCAACACCGCCAGGCTGGCATCGGCGTCATGCATGGCCGTAGTCTCGGTGATTTCCAGGGTCAGGCAGTTGGCCGGGAGCTGATGTCTGGCCAGGGTATCCGCCACCGCAGTGACCAGCCCGGCATGACAGAACTGCAACGCTGACAGGTTCACCGCAATGCGCCAGTGCGCGTAGCCCTGGGTGTACCACTCACGCATCTGTCGGCAAGCCTCATCCAGTACCCACTCGCCGATCTGAATGATCAGGCCGGTTTTCTCTGCCATGGCGATGAACTGATCGGGGCCCATAACGCCTTGTTCCGGATGGTTCCAGCGCAATAGCGCTTCTGCGCCGAGGGGCAATCCGGTCAAAGCGTCGAACTTGGGCTGGTAATAGATACAGAACTGCCTGTGCTTGATCGCCTTGCGCAAGTCCTGAGACATCTGCAGCTGATTGCGTGCGTTGCTGTTCATCGACGCATCGAAAAAGCTGTAGCCGTTCTTGCCGGCCGCTTTGGTGTGATACATGGCGGCATCGGCGTTGATCAGAAGTTCGTGCTGGGTATTGCCATTGCCGGGGTACATGCAGATGCCGATACTCAGCGAAATCTGCAATTGATGCTCGCCGATGGTAAACGGATTGCCTATTTCATTGACCTGACGCGTTGCGACAGCCAACGCATCCTGCGGGTCATGCAGTTCGACCAGCAGCACGAACTCATCACCACCGATCCTTGCCAGCGTGTCGTGCCGGTGCAGGTTGTTACGAAGACGCAAAGCGACCTGCCGCAACAGCAAGTCCCCGGTATGGTGGCCGAATGCGTCATTCACCGGTTTGAAACCATCCAGGTCCATGAACATCAACGCAAAGCAGCCGCCGCTTTCGCTGACTTTCTTCATCGCCTGCTCGATGCGATCCGTCAACAACACACGGTTCGGCAGTCCGGTGAGGTTGTCATGCAGAGCCAGGTGGGTAAGCTCCTGATTGGCTTCAGTCAGGGAATTGGCCAGGACAGCGGTACGTGTCTCGAGGTGGGAGTCGAGAATACAACTGAACAACGCGATACCCAGTATCGAAAGACTGGCGACCAGAACAATTCGGTCCAGTCCATTGCTGCTCAACCCATCGGGCAACGCACCACAAAAGCTGCCATCGGCAAAGGTGGCCGCCGCCATGCCGGTGTAATGCATACCGATGATGGCCGTTCCCAGCAGAATTGCCGCTACCGCACGCATCAGGTATACCCTGGGCCTTTGCTGGCGAAGACGAAACGCTATCCATAACGCCGCCGCAGAGGCGGCAATGCTGATCGCCAGGGAAAGCGCAAACAACCAGGGCGTGTATTCGATGCCGGGTTGCATGCGCATTGCCGCCATGCCGGTGTAATGCATGGCGCTGATGCCAAGCCCCAGCAACAACCCACCCAGGCCAATCTGCGCGGCGGATAATAGTGGCCGGGCGGCCAGCCACAGCGCGAAACCGGAAGACAGTATTGCGATCAGCAAGGACAACAGTGCCAACGGCACATCATAGCCAACGTCGATAGGCAGGACGAATGCCAGCATACCGATGAAGTGCGTCGACCAACTGCCAACGCCCATTGCGAATGCGCCGCCCGCAATCCATACATAAACGGCGCGGCCCCTGGCCGAAATAATACGGCCAACCAGATCGAGAGCAGTGTACGCAGCAACAATTGCGACGAGAACGGAGACCACGACGAGCGACGGGGTGTAGCTGCCAATCAACATAAACGCACCTGGAACCCAATGAGCGCGTCCATGCCGATACTGCGGGGGATGATTGTACGCAATAGCTGCCAAATGTCGCGGTATCTGGTCGAAAAGATGGCAACTAGCTATTGATTTTTCATTTATCACGAACAGTTCAAGAAAAAACGCCTTTGCTCCGTGAAGCACTCACTCCCTGAGGGTCAAACCTGTTTCGGCATTCCAGCCGCCACCCAATGCGGCAATCAACTGAACGCTGGCAATCAAGCGACTTTGCAGGACGTTCAGCACACTGCGTTCATTGCTCAAAGCAGTGGCCTGTACGTTGACGACGTCAAGATAACCGATCAGCCCGGCCTTGTACTGGTTGTTGGTCAGGCGCAACGAGTCGCGAGCCGATACCAGCGCTTCCTGGCGCACGGCGGCCTCCTGCTCGTAGACCTTGAGTTGAACGAGGTAATTTTCGACTTCCTGAAAACCATTCAGCACGGTCTGCCGGTACTGGGCGACAGTCTGGTCGTACACGGCCTCGGTACGATCAACTTCCGCCGTCCGCCTGCCACCGTCGAACAACGTCAACGCCAGTTGCGGCCCTACCGACCAGAAGCGGTTGGGCAGGCTGATCCAGTTGGCGAACGTACTGCTGCTGTAACCGCCGCTCATGCTCAGCGTGAAGTCTGGGTAGTAAGCGGCCTTGGCGACGCCGATGTTGGCATTGGCCGCCATGACCGAGCGTTCGGCCGCGGCAATGTCCGGTCGGCGTTCAAGCAACTGTGACGGCAGCCCTGGCGGGATCTGCGGCAATTGCGGAATCGAAGTGCTGGCCGGCAGATTGAAGTCAGCGGGCGCCATACCCATCAGCACGGCTATGGCGTTCTCGAATTGTGCACGCTGCCAGGCCAGATCGATCAGGTCGGCCTGAGTGCTTTTCAACTGTGTCTGCGCCTGGGCGACAGCGTCACTTCCTGAAATACCGGCGCGGTATTGATTCTGGGTGAGGGTCAGAGAGCGCTGATAGGTGTCCACAGTGGATTCCAGCAGACGTTTCTGTTCGTCAATGACCCGCAATTGCAGATAATTCTGCACCAGCTCCGATTGCAGGCTGAGGCGCATCGCTGCCAGGTCCGCAAGACTTGCCTGCGCACTGGCGGTGTCAGCCTCCAGCCCACGGCGCAACTTGCCCCACACATCGGCTTCCCAACTGACGCCCAGTTGAGCGTTGTAACTGTTGCGAATTCCCGAGGCGCCGGTATTCGTACCGGTATTGGATGTGCCTGTGCCCTGCCCCGAGCGGGTCTTGCCGGTGGTCAGATCCAGTGTCGGCAGAAATGCGCCTCTGGAGCTACGCACCAGTGCTTGTGCCTGCCGGTACTGCGCATCGTACTGGGCGACGGTCTGGTTGGAGGTGTTGAGCCGTTCGACCAGCGCATTCAGTTGCGGATCCCTGTACACCTCCCACCACGCACCTTTGGCCATCGCATCACTGGGTGTAGCTGCACGCCAGCCTTCAGCGGCCTTGAACTTCGCAGGCGCGGCCATCGACGGTTTCTGGTAATCCGGACCAACAGCGCAAGCGCTGAGCAGCACAACGCAGAGCCCCAGCGCGAGTGGACGAATCAGCCCTGTCGGGCGGGATATAAAGGCCAGGCGTTCGGTCATAGCGGGGTTTCCAGAGCAGCATCGGTACGCACGCCACGCCATTTATTGTAACGATGGCGCAGACGGTCGAGATAAAGGTAAACCACCGGGGTGGTGTAGAGGGTCAGGATCTGGCTGAAGATCAGCCCACCAATAATGGTCAGGCCCAGCGGCTTGCGCATTTCAGCGCCCTCCGCGGTACTTAGCAGCAGCGGCAATGCACCCAGAATGGCGGCCATCGTGGTCATCAGAATGGGGCGCAGGCGTTGCAGGCATGCACTGCGTATCGACTCTTGCGGCGTCATTCCCTGATCACGTTCAAGGTGCAGGGCCAGGTCGATCATCATGATTGCGTTCTTCTTAACCACGCCAATCAGCAGGAACAGCCCTAACAGGGAGATCAGGCTGAATTCGCTGCCAAGCACATAGATCGTCAGCAATGCACCCACGCCTGCCGATGGCAGTGTCGAGAGTATCGTCAATGGATGGATGTAGCTTTCATAAAGAATCCCCAGCACCAGATACACCGCCAGCAACGCACCGAGAATCATCCAGGGCTGGCTTTTCTGGGTTGAGGCGAAGGCGTTGGCGGTCCCGGCCATCTTGGAAATGATGTCGGACGGCAGTCCGATGGCGGCAATTGCGCGCTCGATAGCCACCGTCGCCTTGTCGAGGCTGGCACCTTCGGCCAGATCAAAGGAAATGTTTTCGGCAGCGAACTGACCGTCATGCGAAACCCGATCATTCGCCAGACTGCGCTCGTAATGAGCAATGCTCGACAGCGGCACGCGCTGCCCGTCGGCAGTAATCACCTGAACCTGCTCGAGCGTCGCCGGGTCCTGAGCGTATTTGGGATTGACCTCCATCACCACCTTGTACTGGTTAAGGCTGTCATAGATGGTCGAGACCTGACGCTGGCTGTAGGCATTGTTGAGCACCGCCGTGACCGTGTTCATATCGATGCCCAGCCGTTTGGCCGTATCACGATTGACCACCAGGGTCACTTGCTGCGCCCCACGCCCTTCCCTGGCGTCAATGGCCGTCAGCTCCGGAATCGATTTGAGCGCCGCAACGATCTTCGGATACCACAGCCGCAGGCTGCTCAGGTCTGCACTTTGCACAATGTACTGATACTGCGAACTGGTCTGCTCGCGACCACCCCCCAGTTGCAGGTCCTGATCAGGCGCCAGAAATAGTCTGCCACCGGGCACATGCGGCATGTTCTTGCGCAGGCGCTCGACCACTTTTTCGGCAGACAGCTTGCGCTCGGCAATCGGCTTGAGGCGTACGATCATGAAGGCGTTATTGGTGCCACCGCTACCGCCGATAAAACCGGCAACGCTCTCCACCGCAGGGTCTGCCAGAATCGAACGGCGAAAGATTTCCATTTTCGGCTGCATGACCGAGAACGAAAGACCGTCGTCACCGCGTACAAAACCCATCAGTTGCCCGGTGTCCTGCTGTGGCAGAAAGGTCTTGGGCACCACCACATACAGCGCGACATTCACCACAACGGTAATCAGCAGGCTGAGCAGTGTCAGCCTGCGATGCCGCATGACCCAGCCGAGCGAGCGGTCATAGCCAGCGACCATGCGGTCGTTGACCCGCTCGCTCCAGCGCTGAAAGGCATTGTCCTTGCCCGAATCGTGGGGTTTGAGCCAGCGCGCGCACAACATCGGCGTCAGGGTCAGGGATACGATCAGCGAGACGACGATCGACACCGACAAGGTAATGGAAAACTCGCGAAACAGACTTTCGACCAGCCCACCCATGAACAGAATGGAAATGAACACCGCCACCAGCGAGACGTTCATCGACAGCAAGGTGAAGCCCACCTCTTTGGCCCCCAGAAAGGCCGCTTTCATGGGGTCGAGACCGTTGTGAATGTGCCGGGAAATGTTTTCCAGCACCACGATTGCATCGTCCACCACAAGTCCGGTGGCGAGGATCAAGGCCATCAACGACAGATTGTTCAGGGAAAAACCGAGCAGGTGCATGATCGCAAAGGTGCCTACCAGCGATACCGGAACCGCCAGAGTGGGGATCAGCGATGCGCGAAAACTGCCGAGAAACAGAAATACCACCATCACCACCAGAACCACGGCAATCAGCAGGGTCATCTCTGCCTCGTGAAGCGTCGCCTTGATCACCGGCGAGCGATCCATCGCGACGTTGAGGCTCACGCTGGCAGGCAGCACGGCCCGCAGGGCTGGCAATTGCGCCTTGATCTGCGCCACGGTTTCAATGATGTTGGCACCCGCCTGGCGGTTGACGACCAGTAACACCGCCCGGTCATTGTTATAAAACCCGCTGTTGTAGCGATCTTCCACGGCATCGCTGACTTTCGCGACGTCCTTGAGGCGCAAGGTCGCCCCATCCTTGTAGCGAATGATCAGCGGCGCATAGTCCTTTGCGGTTTCCAGCTGGTCGTTGGCCTGAACCTGCCAGTTATGCTGATCATCCTCCACAAAACCCTTTGGCCGCCGCACGTTCGCACCGGTAATCGCGGTACGCACGTCGTCAAGCGATACGCCGTACTGGGAGAGCATCTGTGGCTCCAGCTCGATACGCACCGCTGGCAGCGAACTGCCGCCGATCTGCACTTCGCCGACCCCGGAAACCTGCGACAGGCTCTGTGACAGGATGGTGGATGCCAGGTCGTAAAGCTGACCTTTTTCCAGCACCGTCGACGTCATAGACAGGACCATGATCGGCGCCTGGGACGGGTTGACCTTCTTGTAGGTCGGCATGCTGCGCATACCGCTGGGCAGCAGGTTGCGTGAAGCATTGATTGCCGCCTGCACTTCCCGCGCCGCGCCATTGATGTCGCGATTGAGATCGAACTGCAGAATGATCCGTGTCGTGCCCTGGCTTGAATTGCTGGTCATGGTATTGACCCCGGCAATACTGCCCAGCGAACGCTCCAGCGGAGTGGCCACAGTGGAGGCCATTACCTCGGGGCTGGCACCCGCCAGACTGGCGGACACCACAATCACCGGGAAGTCCATATTCGGCAACGGCGCGACCGGCAACAAGCGGAAGCTGACCGCGCCCAGCAGCAGGATCGCCAGGCTCAGCAGTACGGTCGCAACCGGGCGACGGATAAACGGTGCGGACAGGTTCATGCGTCAGCCCGTTCCAGCCGGTCCGGGTCGGCAGGCCTGCGACTCCAGCGACGGCCAAGCCGGTCGAAATACAGATAGATGACCGGCGTGGTAAACAGCGTCAGTACCTGGCTGACCAGCAGACCGCCGACCATCACCAGCCCCAGTGGCTGGCGCAACTCTGCGCCGGAGCCGCTGGCAAGCATCAACGGAATGGCGCCGAACAATGCTGCCAGGGTGGTCATGAGAATCGGCCGGAAACGCAGCAGCGCCGCTTCGTAGATCGCCGTTTCCGGTGCAACACCCCGGTTGCGCTCTGCGTCGAGCGCGAAGTCGATCATCATGATCGCGTTCTTCTTGACGATGCCGATCAGCAAAATGATACCGATGATCGCGATCATCCCCAGATCATTTCCGCTGATCAGCAAGGCCAGCAAGGCACCCACTGCTGCCGACGGCAGTGTCGAGAGGATGGTGATCGGGTGGATATAGCTCTCGTAGAGCACGCCCAGCACGATGTACATGGTCACTACAGCCGCCAGAATCAGCAGCAACGTGCTCGACAACGATGCCTGAAATGCCTCGGCAGCGCCCTGAAACTGGGTCTGCACACCAATCGGCATGCCGATGTCCTGCTCAACCTGTTCGATGACCTGCACGGCCTTGCCCAATGCAACGCCGGGCGCAAGGTTGAACGACATCATCACTGCCGGAAACTGCCCGAGGTGAGCGATGGCCAACTGCGCCTGACGCTGCTCGACGCGTGCCAGGCTCGACAGTTTTACCTGTGCGCCATCGGTGGTCTTGACGTGGATCTGCTCAAGTGCGGCAGGACCGAGCTCACTGCCCGACGCGGCTTGCAGCACCACGCGGTACTGGCTGGCCTGGGTATAGATGGTGGAAATCTGTCGCTGACCGAATGCGTCGTACAGCGCATCGGTAATATTTGCAACGGTGACCCCTACCCGACTGGCCGCATCACGATCGATGTTCAGATATACCTGCAGGCCCTTGTCCTGCAGGTCGCTGGCCACATCCGTCAACTCGGACCGTTTGCCGAGCGCCTCGACCAGCCTTTCGCTCCACAGCGTCAGCAGCTCGGCGTCGGGCGATGACATGCTGAACTGGTACTGAGTACGACTGACCCGGTCTTCAATGGTCAGGTCTTGCACCGGCTGCATGAACAGACGAATGTCCGAAAGCTTGTCTACCTCTGGCTGCAGGCGCTGGATCACCTCGGATGCGGTGAGGTCACGCTCTGCGTGGGGCTTGAGGTTGATCAGCAGACGCCCGCTGTTGAGCGTTGCGTTATCACCGTCAACACCAATGTAGGAAGACAGACTGACCACTGCAGGGTCTTTGAGAATGATGTCAGCCAGCGCCTGCTGACGCTGGCTCATGGCAGCAAAGGAGACCGACTGTGGCGCTTCCGAAATACCCTGGATCACGCCGGTGTCCTGCACCGGAAAGAAGCCCTTGGGCACAACGATGTACAGCAGCACAGTCAGTGCCAGAGTGGCCAATGCCGCCAACAGGGTCAGTGGTTGATGCCTGAGCACCCAGCGCAACCCGCCCGCGTAGATATCGATCAGCCAGTCGATCCAGGCACCGCTGGCACGATAGAAACGGCTCTGCTCTTCTTCCTTTGGCTCGCGCTTGAGCAACCGCGCGCACATCATGGGCGTCAGGGTCAGCGATACCACCAGCGATATCAGGATGGCGACTGCCAGGGTTATCGCGAACTCGCGAAACAGCCGCCCGACCACATCAGCCATGAATAACAGCGGGATCAGTACTGCAATCAGCGACAGGGTCAGGGAAATCAGGGTGAAACCGATCTGTTTCGCGCCCTTCAGGGCGGCCTGCAGAGGTGTTTCGCCCTCCTCGATATGCCGGGAGATGTTTTCCAGCATCACGATGGCGTCATCAACAACGAAACCGGTCGCGATGGTCATGGCCATCAGCGTGAGGTTGTTGACCGAGAAGCCCGCCAGGTACATGACGCCGAAGGTGCCTACCAGTGACAGCGGGACGGCGATAGAGGGAATGATCGTCGCGCTGAAACGACGCAGGAACAGGAAGGTTACCAGCACCACCAGGATAATCGCGATCAACAGTTCGTGCTGAACATCGGTCACCGACGCGCGGATCGTCTGAGTGCGGTCCGTCAGGACCACGACGTCGAGGCCGGCCGGAAGGTTCTCGGTGATTGACGGCAGCAATGCCTTGATCCGGTCGACCACTTCGATCACGTTGGCGCCCGGCTGGCGCTGAATGTTCAGCAGCACCGCCTGACTCCGATTGGCCCAGGCCGCCAGACGTTCGTTTTCGGCACCGTCGACGATTTCGGCCACATCCTTCAGACGCAGGGGAGCGCCATCCTTGTAGGCCAGAATAAGGTTGGCGTACTCCTCTGGAGACTTCAACTGGTCGTTGGCATCCAGCATCGAAACCCGGGTTGGCCCGTCGAAGTTACCCTTGGGCTGGTTGACGTTGGACGCGCCGATCAGGGTCCGCACATCAGACAGGTTCAGGCTGTTGGCGGCCAGCGCTTCCGGATTGACCTTGATCCGCACAGCCTGACGCTGGCCGCCGGCAATGCTGACCATGCCGACACCGCTGATCTGCGAGATTTTCTGCGCCATGCGTGTATCGACCAGATCATTGAGCTTGGGCAGCAGCATGGTTTTCGAGGTAATCGCCAGGGTCAGAACCGGCGTGTCTGCCGGGTTGACCTTGTTATAGACCGGCGGTGCCGGAAGATCGGTAGGCAGAAGGTTGGTGGCCGCGTTGATCGCGGCCTGGACCTGCTGCTCAGCCACATCCATATTGATTTCGAGGCTGAAACGCAAAGTAATGACCGACGCGCCGCCCGAGCTCGTCGAGGCCATCTGGGTCAAACCGGGCATCTGCCCGAATTGACGCTCAAGAGGCGCAGTGACGGAGCTGGTCATGACCTGCGGACTGGCACCGGGATACAGCGTCATCACCCGAATGGTCGGATAGTCGACCTGAGGCAGCGCCGACACCGGCAGCAAGGTGTAGGCGATCAGACCCGCCAGGACGATTGCCAGCATACTCAGCGTGGTGGCAACCGGACGCAGGATGAACAGGCGCGACATGTTCATACGTTTGGTTTTTCCACCTTGCCGAGTGCTGCCGACTTGTCAGTCTTGCTGTCAGGCTTGCCCTGCAGCTTCTGAACCGGACCCGCCGGTACATCCTTGCTGTCGTTGACGACCTCGACTTCAGCGCCGTCGCGCAGACGGTCGGTGCCTTCAAGCACGACCCGTTCGCCGGCTGCCAGACCTTCGGTGATCACCGTCGATGTCTCGTCGCTCGGGCCGGTCTTCAACAATTTGAGTTTGACCTTCTTGTCACCGTCCAGGACATAGACAAAGGTCCCGTCGGTGCCGAACTGCACGGCAGCCGTTGGCACCAGTGTCACCTGTTTCAACGTATCGGCGCGCAGACGCACATTGACGAACTGGTTGGGGAACAGGATCTCGTCACCGTTATCGAAACGGGCCTTGAACTTCAGTGTGCCGGTCGTCACATCGATCTGGTTATCGAGGCTGGCGAGTACACCGGAAGCCTGCATTTTCGTATCGCCACGGTCCCAGGCTTCGACGGGCAACTTGTCGCCGGTGCGGTATCGGGAAATGACTTTCGACAGGTCCTTTTCCGGGAGCGTGAAGGCGACCGAAATGGGCTGGGTCTGGGTAATCACCACCAGCGCCGTGGTGTCGTTGGCGGCAACCAGGTTGCCGACATCCAGCTGTTTGAGGCCGACACGACCTGCAATAGGCGCACGAATGCGTGTGAAGTCCAGGCTCAGCTTCGCGTCAGCCACGGCAGCCTGATTGGTCTTGATCGTGCCTTTGTACTGATTGACCAGCGACTCGGCAGTGTCGAGGGTCTGCTTGGCAATGCTGTCCTCGGCAAAAAGCCCACGGTAACGCTGTACGTCGAGCTGAGCATTCTTGAGCAGCGCCTGATTGGTGGCCAGCGTACCTTCGGCCTGCTGTAATGCCACCTGATAGCTGCGCGGATCGATTTCCGCCAGCAGGTCACCCGCCTTGACCATCTGCCCTTCCTGGAAATAAAGCTTGACCAGCTCTCCCGCCACACGGCTGCGCACATTGATGGTATTCATCGCCGTTACCGTGCCAAGCGCCTTGTAGTAGATAGGGAAATCGCCTTCGGTTGCCGGGGCGACCCGCACCGGGACAGCGACAGCCGATGCACCGAAGCCAGGCCGCGCCATGCCACCTGCACCATGCTTCTTGCTCTCGGCCCCTTTGCCGGGAGTGGAGGCAGGCCAGAGCCACCAGCACAGGGCAACAATGACCAACAGGATCAACAAACTGATCAACCAGCGACGGGATTTACGAGAGCCAGACGATTGCATGAATAAATCAACCATTACAGGTGGGGGCTTCTTCAGAAGGCTGAACAATAAGCACAGATGCGTTACAAGCAAAGCGCCTTTACCAAGCACTTACTTTCGATAAACGTATGAAGCACAAACAAAAAAACGGCCTGAGCGGATTCAGGCCGTCGAAGTGTTGCGGAAAGTTACTTAAGCACAGCCAATGCAGCGTCGTAGTCGGGTTCGTTAGCGATCTCTGTTACCAGTTCGCTGTGCAGCACTTTGTCGTTTTCGTCCAGAACAACCACCGCACGAGCGGTCAGACCTTTCAGTGGACCGTCTGCAATTGCAACGCCGTAATGCTCGCTGAAATCGGCAGCGCGGAAAGAAGACAGGTTCTTGACGTTTTCCAGACCCTCGGAGCCGCAGAAGCGGGACTGGGCAAACGGCAGGTCAGCAGAGATACACAGAACAACAGCATTGCTCAGCTCGTTTGCCTGGGCGTTGAATTTGCGTACCGACGTTGCACAGGTCGGTGTATCGACGCTCGGAAAAATGTTCAGCACCTTGCGCTTGCCAGCGAAGTCAGCCAGGGTCTTGTCGGCAAGACCTTCACCCACCAGCGTGAAGGCAGGTGCCTTGCTGCCGACTTCAGGCAGCTTGCCATTGACTTGAACAGGGCCGCCTTTGAGGGTTACTTGAGCCATGAAACACATTCCTTTTTTGAGATGAATAAAAGAACCGGAAGTTAAACACGAAAGTGTGCCGTGTCCTATATAGGATAATTCCGAATTTTCTCAGGAAACCAGTCTGTCCCTGATATCTGGGTGGGCACATAATTCCACCAGCCAATCGACGAATACCCTGATCCGTCGTGACAGCTGGCGATGAGGTGGGTAAAGCACCGTCAACGCCAGCGGCGGCGGACGATGCAACCGCAGCACCTCGACCAGTATGCCGCTGCGCAATTGTGCGGCGACATGGTAACGCGGCACCTGTATCAGGCCGAAACCCGCCTCGCAAGCCGCTACATAACCGTCGGCACTGTTGACCGAAATAGAACAGGCCAACGCTTGATCGACCTCCACGCCACCGGCCATGAACTCCAGACCATAGCGTTTGCCGGTGCTGGTCGAGAAATATTCGATTACCTGATGTTGCGCGAGGTCCGGCAGATTTAGCGGCATACCGTATCGCTGCAGGTAATCGCGACTGGCGCAAGTGATCTGGGTCAGGCTGCCCAGCGGCCTGGCGACCAGCGTTTCGTCCAATGCTGCTCCGGCGCGCAAGACACAGTCCACGCCCTCGCGGATCAGGTCGACCGGTCTGTCGCTCATGCCGATTTCCAGCCGGATCTGCGGGTAGCGCCGGGCAAATTCAGGCAACGCGGGTATCACGATCATGCGCCCCAGGCTCACTGGCAGGTCAACACGCAGCAACCCCTTGGGCTCGGCACCTGCCGCAGAGAAGGAAGCTTCGGCGTCATCCAGATCGGCCAGCAGGCTTACGCAGCGCTGGTAGTAGGCCTTGCCGTCAGGCGTGGTGCTGACCTGACGCGTAGTGCGTTGCAAGAGCTGCACGCCCAGGTGAGCTTCCAGTTGTTTGATCAGAATCGTCACGGATGCACGGGGCATATGCAGGCTCTCGGCCGCCCTGGCGAAACCGCCCAGCTCGACGATACGGGTGAATACGCGCATGGCGTTGAATCGATCCATGATTACCGGCAGCCTGAATAGAGAGAGCGTGAGAAGGGTCACACTGTTTTAACAGGGTAAACCGGTTGAACGCAGGCCAGCGCCATTACAGCCGCAGGCCAGTATTCAGAAGTCTCTTTTATAGAAAATATCCAGCGAACTGGCAACACCGCTTGCAGCCTCAAGGTACACGCGCTTGCTGAGCAGATAGCGCAACGCAATGGTATTGGCCGGTTCAAACACACCGACGCCATAACGCAGGCTGAGCTTCTCGGTGATTTTGCCGCTGGCAACCACATTGGTCTTGTCGCCGGTTCCCGAGGTGTCCAGTTCGAAGTCTTTGATACCCAGATTGTCCGCGAGCTTGCCGGTGGTCGACGAGCTACCGGCAACGCCAAGCGCCAGTGCAGCCTGAGCGACCATGTTGTTGTCTTCGCCCGAGGTACTCAGCGGTCTGCCCATGACCAGATAGGAGAGCGCCTGCTCCTGGCTCATCGCGGGTTCGGAAAACACTTCGGTGGTGGGTTGCTCGGCACTGCCGGTCAGACGAATGCCTGCGATCACGTCATCTGTCTGGCGAATGGCCTCGATATCCAGATAGGGCTGGTCCACAGGGCCTGCAAACAGCAGGCGCGCCTTGCGGATGGTCAGCCGCTGCCCGTAGGCACGGTAACGGCCGTCGTTCAGGTTCAGCTCACCACGGGTGTCCAGGTTGTCGCCAATGTGCACCCTTCCGACCAGATTGGCAGTAAGCCCAAAACCGCTGAAGGCGAGCTTTTCCTGACCAACCTCCACATCGATATCCATGGCCACTGCCAGCGGTGGCGCGCCCTCCTCGGTCTGCTGCCCAACGATCACCGTATCGCCCGAGAGCTTGACCGTAGACGGCGGCAGCTCACGCACGGTGATAGCTCCCTTAGGTACCAGCACCTTGCCAGAAATAGCCAATCGCTCACCCTGTATGGAAATTTTCAGGTCAGGCGCTACCTCCACTTCCGCGTAGGGCTCGACATTGATCGGCAGACGCGCGCCCTTGAGGCTCACATCAACGTTCAGATTCTGCCCCCAGGCCACCTGACCGCCGATGCTCCCCTGCCCGGTGCTGCCACTTTCCCAGCCACCGATGAGCTGTACGCTCTCCCCGGCGATCAACGCCTGCACCTTGAGGTCATGCAGTTCCATCGGCAACTCGGCACCCGCCACTTCACCGCCTTCAAGTGTCACGCTGCCGTTGACCAGAGGTGCCAGCAAGCTGCCTGACAATCGACCATTGCCGTTCAGGCGGCCATTGAGTTTCTGCACCATTGGCGCAAAGGGTCGTGCTACCGAGATGTCCAGCCCGGAGAGACCGAAATCGCCTGACAGAGGCTTGTCTCTGGCCAGTGGATCGATCTGCGCATTGAGCAGTAACCGGCCCAGCTTGCCGCCTTCGAAATCCAGACGCGTATCGATACGTCTGGGTGCCAGTGTGGTGTTGAGTTTGAGTGTCTGATACGGAAAGTCCAGCCACTGGTCTTTGTTGCGCACCCGCAGCGTGCCGCCTCCGGCATCAATCGTAACCTTGCCGGAGGGGCCCGCTGCGGGAAGATCAAGCTGAACGTCGGCATTCAGCGCGCCCTGCCAGGCAAAATCCTTTGGCATCCATTGCGCCAGGCTGTCGAGCGGAAAGTTCTTCAGCTGATAGCGCAAACGTGGCTCCGGCATCAGTCGTTGATCGCCACCGCACAGGCTGGAGGCACCGGACAGCCAGCAATGCGCACCGAAGTTCAGCCGACCATCGGCCAGGCGTTCAATCTTCGCCGGTTGCTGCAAACGCCAGTTCTGTCCGCCGCTCTGTACGGTGCCGCTGGCCAGCCGACCACGCCAGTCGCCCTTGTCCAGGCCGCCGTCCAATGCGATCGCAAGCTTGAGCAACGGCCCTTGCAGGTCCAGCTTCAATTGTTGCGCCTTGAGCGTACCCTGACCGTCCACCAGCAACGTACCCAACCCGGTGTCGCCGGCCTGAATGCCAACGCCCTTTAGGTTGATGGTCGCGCGCTGCGATTGATCCAGGCGGGCATTGAGAGTCAGGCTTTGCAGACGATTGTCCTGCAAGGCGAGCTGACTGCCCTGCAATGCCAGTTGCCCTTGTGGTGCCTGAAGCGTTCCTGTCAGGTCGAGCCTGCCTTTGGCCTGCCCCTGCAAGCGCGGCCACAACTGAGCCAGACGCGGCAGGTCAAGATCCAGCTGCCCTTTGAGACGCTCCTGCAAACTGCCATTACCCTGAACCCGGTTGTCACCCAATCGAATGTTCACATTGCTGACATTCCACTGCTGATCACGACCGTCAGCCTTGGCTTGCAGCAGCGCAGGCTGGCCACGCAGACGTCCCTTGAGGTCCAGGTCGGCAGTCAGTTCAAGCTTCTCGTTGACCCGTTGACCTTTGCTGCGCAAGGGCCCTGCCAGTGTGCCGGGCAATTCGGCAACCCAGAATGAAGGGTCCAGCGCGCTCAGATCAAGTGCAGTGTCCCAGCCGAAGCCATTGGCAAATTGCAGGTTCAGAAAACCGCTGGCCTTACCCTGCCCTGCGACCAGCTCCAGTTGCGGCAGATGGACTTCCTGCAAATTGCCGCTGAAGGGACTGATCAGCGTGAACGCACCAGCAGGTCCTTTGAGGCTGGCGTTGAAATTGCCAAGATAATTGCCGTCCGTGTAGGAAATCTCACCTTTGAAGGCGTGCAACGACACTTGCGGTTCGGACGCCAGCGGATACAGACGCTGCCAGGGGAAATCCAGCCAGTCGATGCTCGCATCAGCCGAGAAACCACTCTGCCAGTTCAACGTGCCGTTGATGGCCAGACGCTGTTGATCGTTGGCGGCCAGATCAAGCGCTGCAATGGTTGCCCCGTTGGCATCCGCACGCCCCTGCAACGACAACGCTACAGGGCCTTTTTCTGCGGGCAGGCTGGCAGTGCCGTTGATCTGGTAACCCGAGACGAGATCGCCTTCGGCCGTCAACAGCAACTGGTCGAGTTGCAGGGTATCGGGCAATGCTGCGCTGGGTTTGAAATGTTCTGCCGTCAGTTTCAATCGTGCTGGCAAATGCTCGGTCAAAGGTTGCAGCTCACCGGTCAGTTGCCCTGGTAGATAGCCGCTGCTGTCCGCCTTGAGTTGCAGGGTCTTGAGCACGTCACCGTGAATATCCAGCGCCAGCGTCCAGGGCTGACCGTCCTGTGGCGGCAGTTGCAGCTGACCTTTTACGCTCAATGGCCAGTCGCCCTCGGGCTTCAGCAGACCATTGAGGTCCAGCACCAGCGCATCACGTTGCAGGTGCGCGCTGTCGATTTGCAAGCCTTCGGCGGTCCAGTGCGCCTCCAGCTTGAGGTCGCGCAGCTGTTCGACGCCATCCAGCTGGAGGCTGCCCAGCTGTATATCACCCAGTTGCAGGGCGAGCGGCAACTTGACGGCTGGCAAATTCATGGGGCTTTCGTCGCTCGGCGCACTGCTTGGAGGAAAGCGCAGCAGTACTTGACCCGCGTGCAGGCGATCAATGCATAAGGTCATCTTCAGCAGGCAGGCTGGCGTCCAGGCGAAATCGACAGAATGCACCTCGACACGGTCTGCGCCTTGCTGCCACACCAGGCGCTCGGCACTCCACTGCCCGCCCAGGCGGCCCTGAAAGTTTTCCAGTTGCACGCCGGGCACGCGAGCCAGCGCCCACCGGCTGCCTGCCTGGGTCCCAAGCAGCACCCCGACGCTGACGATCACCAGCAGCAGTAATGCGATCACGCTCAGTCCGGCAATCGTTGCACCACGCCTGATGTTCATCCTGTTCAAAGTTCCGGCCCCATCGAGAAGTGCAGGCGAATGCCACCGTCGTCATCCAGCGCGTGCGCCAGATCGAGACGCAGCGGACCCACCGGAGATACCCAGCGCACCCCAAAACCGACGCCGGTTTTCAGGTCTGGCTTGTCCAGACTGTTGAATGAGTTGCCCTGATCGATGAAAGTCGCGAGCCGCCATTTATCCGCAATGGAATACTGGTACTCGACGCTCCCGGCAAACATGTAACGCCCACCAATGCGGTCGCCGTCCGAGTTGGTCGGTGACAGTTTCTGGTAGTCATACCCTCGTACGCTTTGATCGCCACCGGCAAAAAAACGCAGCGACGGCGGTATCGAGGTGTAACCGTCAGTCAGGTTGCCACCCAGTTGCACGCGCCCGAGAAAGCGATGGTTCTGAGCGACTGTCGTCAGCCCTTTGAGCAGCACATTGGCATGCACCAGATTGGCATCCGACAACATGCCCTCCTTGGCCACCTGGGTGTCGAACTGTAAACGGTAGCCCTGGTGGGGATCGATACTGTTATCGCTGCGCAGGTACGAATAACTGATGCCGGGCATTAGCAGCGTGCTCAGACCCGAATCGTCGCCCAGCCGGTATTCTTCACGCTGCCATTTCAGTGAGATAACCCGTTCCCAGCCGCTGGGCAGTTTGCTGTGCCATTCGGGCCCGGCAGTCAGCAGCTTGCTGAGGCTGTCGGTTCCAGCAATCTCTTCGTATTGATAGCCACCGGCATAACGCAGTTTATCGGTCAACGGCGGATCGAGCGGCACGTCGTACCACAGGCCGACATTCTGCCGAGGCGCGGATATTTCCGATTCGAACCCGTAGCTGTGCCCTTGTGGATTGGCCCAGTGTCGGGTCCAGTTGGCTTTGCCACGCGGACCGACATCGGTTGAGTACCCCAGGCCAAGGCCCATGGTTCGGGGTTTACGGGTTTCAAGCTGAACGGTTACCGGAATGACCTGATGGTCAGCTGCGGTAGGCGCGGCATCGACCCGCACGCCTTCAAAATAGCCACTGCCCTGCATGGCCTGGGTCAATTCGGCGATCAGTTGTGAATCGTAAGGAGTATTTTCCTTGAACGGCACCATGCGCTTGAGCAAATCTTCATCGAAGGGCGCATTGCCACTGAACATGACCTTGCCCAGCGAGTAGCGCGGACCACTGTCATAGACCAGCTCGATGTCGGCAAGCCCGGCTCGCGGGTCAACAGCCAGGCGCTGGCTGGTAAAGTGGCCGCTGAAAAAGCCGTAACGCGACGCCTGATTCTGGATCAGGCGTTTGGCATCCTCATAGTTGCCATGATTGAGCACCGCGCCGGTTTTCAGCGCGTCGCTTTTGGGTACCCGAAAGGCTTTCAGCGATGCTGCCGGACCCTCGACGCGGATTACCACATTGCGCAGGTGAATCGGCTCGCCCGGCTGGATATTGATCACCAGGCGCGGCTGGTCAGCGTCCTTGATCTCGCTGTCGATCTGCGCCTGATAATAGCCAAGCGCCTGAGCCGCTTTCTCTGCCTGCTGTTCGGCACCCAGGCTGAAGTTACGCAACGCCTGAACGTCACGCTCGCCCAGGTCCCCCACATACCCTTCGACGTTGGCCTTGAGTTCCGGGTTGGCGGGCTTGATCCTGACGTCGAGGCGGGCCTGTGCAAGCGCCGCTGCACTCATGGTCATCAGAAACAGGCTGCTGAATAGTCTGAAAAGCTTCATGGGCGTAGATGCTAACACGATCGACGGGCCGCACTGGAAGCCCACGAATTGTCGGAGATTCAGACCGTTACGTCAGGGACCGGCAGTGAAACCTGAGGATTAGGGTGAAAAAACACATGCTCTCGGACAGGTCCTACTGCAATCTCGCCGATTTCCTCATAGCCTTGTCGCTTATAGAACTCGAGATAACGAGGATTTCCCGTGTCTACGACGATGCCCTGAGAGTGCTCATCCACCGCGCACCAATCGTGCAGCGCCCGAAGCAGTTGTTCACTCAAATCCTGCCCCAGCTTCTGACCCTGAAATTCCGGGTCCAGGCCTATCAACGGCAGCACATGCACGGTTTCGGACGGAACACAGGCCAGCACCGCGTTGTAATAAGCCAGATAACGCTGGGTGCAACCAAGGCCGGTGTCCATCACCATGCGCAGACGCCAGGCCCAGCTTTCAGTGACGCCCAGACGACGTTGCGGTGGCGCGATCAGCGCTACGCCGACCAGCCGATCCTGCAGAAACAGACCGAGTGCAGGCTGGTCCTGCAGGAAGTGTTGTTTGACCAGTTGGCGAATGGTCGCCAATACGCGTTGCTCATATCCCTCGCGCTCGGCATTGAACAGATAGGCGAACGTCGGATCGTGCCGATAGGCCCTGAACAGCAAGGAGCGGGTTTCACGGGAATAACCACTGTCGAGTTGACGAACTTCACCCGTGATGGCAGCAGGTAGGGACATAAAGGGCCTCGTGTTAACGGAACTGCGTCTGGCGCAGCAGTTTTGGCAAGCAGGCTTTCGAGTGATGGCACTTGATAACAGTTCCAACGATTTGTCCGGGCCTGTGTTTGCGCGGTGCCTTACACGGTGCTGGTCCTGAAACCACAGGTCAGCTAGCATCGCTGTTTGTTTTTGCTCAGGACCGCCGTTTTATGAAAATCGTCTCGTTCAACATCAATGGTCTGCGCGCTCGACCTCATCAGTTGGCGGCGCTGATCGACAAACATCAGCCTGACGTAATCGGCCTTCAGGAAACCAAGGTTTCTGACGAGCAGTTCCCCCACGCGGAAGTCGAAGCGCTGGGCTATCACGTGCATTTCCACGGCCAGAAAGGCCATTACGGTGTTGCCCTGCTATCACGCAATCCTCCGCTGGCCCTGCATAAGGGTTTTGAAGGCGACGACGAGGAATCGCAGAAGCGCTTCATCTGGGGCACTTATGCCGACAGCAATGGGCAGCCGGTCACCATCATGAATGGCTACTTTCCGCAGGGCGAGAGCCGTGATCACCCGACCAAATTTCCAGCCAAACAGCGTTTTTACGAGAATCTGCAGACCTTGCTGGAGAGCCATTTCAGCAACGAGCAGCCGCTTATCGTGATGGGTGACGTAAACATTTCTCCGCAGGACTGCGACATCGGCATCGGTGCCGACAACGCCAAGCGCTGGCTGAAGACCGGCAAGTGCAGCTTTCTCCCCGAAGAGCGCGAGTGGATGGAACGCTTGAAAAACTGGGGCTTGGTGGACAGCTTCCGTCATCTGTACCCTGAAGTCGTCGACCGATTCAGCTGGTTTGACTATCGCAGCCGCGGCTTTGAAGACGAACCCAAGCGCGGCCTGCGCATCGACCTGATCATGACCTCTACCGGCCTGCAGCCACGCATCAAGGCGGCCGGGGTGGACTACGATTTGCGCGGCATGGAAAAGCCGTCGGACCATGCGCCGATCTGGCTGGAACTGAACTGAAAAAGCGCCCTATCGTGCGATCCGGCTTTATGCATAAACGGGTCGCGCGCGCAGTGGTCGAGCAATCGTCATATTCCGGAAATCTTTCTGTCTTATTCTCCCGGCACCCTCCCGTGACTCATGGTGACGCCGATGTTGCGCGCTTTGCTAACGGCGCTGACTCTGTCGAGCGCCACCCTGCCCGCCCTTGCGCTGGCGGCACTGCCGCTGCCCGCGGGTGAAATACCGGCCTTGCGCATTCAAGGCTCAAATACCATCAATGCCCAATTGGGCCCCGCACTGGCTGAAGGGTTGATGCGCCAGCAAGGCCTGCAATCAGTGCAGACTGTTGCCGGCAGTGTCATGAATGAACAGCGCGTCGTCGGTACTACCGCCGCAGGGCAGACGGTCAGTATCGAAGTCGCCGCACATGGTTCAGGCACCGGGTTTACTGCGCTCAAAGCAGGTAACGCCGATATTGCCGCCTCTTCACGACCTATCAAGGATCAGGAAGCCAAGGACCTGGCTGGCCTGGGCGACCTGAAAAGCGCAGCAAGCGAGCAAACCATTGCCATCGATGGCGTTGCTGTGATTCTGCATCCAGGCAATCCGGTCAGACAGCTGGATACGCTGCAGCTGGCGCGCATTTTCAGCGGGGAAGTCAGGGACTGGGCCGAAGTGGGTGGAAATCCGGGAGCGATTCATCTTTATGTTCGCGATGAGAAGTCCGGCACCTATGAAACATTCAAGGACCTGATACTTGTAAAGTACGGCAAGAACCTGTCCGGCACAGCCGCGCGCTTTGAGTCCAGCGAACAGCTCTCCGACGACGTCAGCAAGGACATCAATGGCATCGGTTTTATCGGGCTACCATCCATCAGGCGTGCCAAAGCGGTGGCCATTGCCGATGGTGACTCCAGACCGATGCTCCCGACTGTCAGTCTGATTGCCACCGAGGATTATCCTCTGTCGCGACGGCTCTACTTTTATGTGCCCACCTCAACTCATCAACGCTGGGCGCAGGCGTTGGTCCGTTTCGCGCAGAGCGCCGAGGGTCAGGCCATCGTCGCACAGAGCGGCTTTGTCGCGCAGACCGTGCAGGCACTCAAGGTGCAGCCTACCGCGCAGATGCCTGCGGACTATCAGGCACTGGCGCGCAACGCCGAACGGCTGTCGGTCAACTTTCGCTTTGCCCAGGGCAGCGCGAGGCTGGACAACAAGGCGCAGCAGGACCTCAAGCGGGTAGCGGAGTACCTGAAAACCAGCGATAAGCTCAATCAACATGTCACGCTGGTCGGCTTTGGTGATGCCAAAAGCGACCCGGCTCGCGCAGCCCTGCTCTCAAGGCTGCGCGCCATGGCAGTGCGCCGCGAGCTGCTGAAAAGCGGCGTGACATTTCGCGACATCGTTGGCCTGGGAGATGAGATGCCGGTAGCCACCAATGAGATCGATGACGGCCGGATCAAGAACCGTCGGGTCGAAGTCTGGGTGCAGTAGCCTGGGCGCAATTATCGACTACCAGTTCAGGACTGGCTGCGCTCCCTGTCTGCCGGCAGGTATTTGCCCAGTTCATACTTGCCGACAGCGGCGCGGTGTACTTCATCCGGGCCGTCTGCCAGACGCAGCGTGCGCTGCATGGCATACATGTAGGCCAAGGGGAAATCATTGGAAACACCCGCACCGCCGTGCATCTGGATCGCCCGATCGATGACCTTCAGCGCCACGTTCGGCGCTACCACCTTGATCTGCGCGATTTCGCTTCTGGCGACCTTGTTGCCTGCTGTGTCCATCATGTAGGCAGCCTTCAGGGTCAGCAGGCGGGCCATATCGATCTCCATGCGCGAATCGGCAATCCTGTCGATATTGCCCCCCAGCCTGGCCAGTGGTTTGCCGAAGGCAACCCGGTCTACGGAGCGCCTGCACATCAGCTCAAGTGCCCGTTCAGCCATACCGATGGAGCGCATGCAGTGGTGAATGCGGCCTGGTCCCAACCGGCCTTGAGCGATTTCAAAGCCGCGCCCCTCACCCAGCAAGACGTTTTCAAACGGCACCCTGACGTTATCGAACACCACTTCGGCATGCCCGTGGGGCGCGTCGTCGTAGCCGAACACAGGCAGCGGCCTGACAATCTTCACGCCCGGCGTGTCGACCGGGACCAGAATCATCGAGTGTTGCTGATGGCGCGGCCCGTCAGGATTGCTCAGGCCCATGAAAATCAGAATTTTGCAGCGTGGGTCGCAGGCACCTGAAGTCCACCACTTGCGGCCATTGATCACCCATTCGTCGCCATCGTGCTCGGCGCGCGCGGCCATATTGGTGGCGTCCGATGACGCCACCTCGGGCTCGGTCATGGCAAAAGCAGAACGAATTTCGCCGCGCAGCAACGGTTCCAGCCAGCGAGCTTTCTGTTCCTCGCTGGCATAGCGAACCAGCACCTCCATGTTGCCGGTGTCAGGCGCAGAGCAATTGAACGGCTCGGGGCCCAGCATCGAACGCCCCATGATTTCCGCCAGCGGCGCGTATTCCAGATTGCTCAGGCCAGCACCGAGCGCAGACTCCGGCAAAAACAGGTTCCACAACCCCTCAGCCCTTGCACGGGCTTTCAGTTCTTCCATGATCGCGGTGGGCTGCCAGCGGTCGCCTTCGGCCACTTGCTGTTCGAAAACCGGCTCGGCCGGATAAACGTATGCATCCATGAACGCGGTGACGCGCTCACGCAATGCCTGCACCTTTGGGGAATACGCGAAATCCATGGGCCACTACCTTCTCGATCAGGGTGTCGAATGCATGATCCTGATGCTAGAGAAACGCCATACATTTATCTAATCTATTCTCGGCGTGTATAAACATTCATAACCGATATATGATCCATCACCGCTGCGGCGTCCCCAGCCTGCCGAACAGCGAATCAAAATAACAGCACGAGGCGCTCATCAATGAACCTGAGCAAGGTCGATCTCAATCTTTTCATTGTCTTCGACGCCATCTACACCGAAGCCAATCTGACCCGGGCCGGGCAGATCGTCGGCATTACCCAGCCTGCGGTGTCCAACGCCCTGGCGCGGCTGCGAGAGACCTTCAACGACCCACTGTTTGTGCGCACGGCTCAAGGCATGGTGCCGACACCGATGGCACAAAACATCATCGGCCCGGTGCGCAGTGCACTCTCATTGCTCAGGGTCTCAGTGCAGGAAAGCCGTATATTCAACCCGTTGCAGGCCAACAAGAATTACCGCATCAGCATGACCGACCTGACCGAGGCCGTGATCCTGCCGACGCTGTTCCAGCGGCTGCGACGCCTTGCGCCTGCAGTGACCATCGAAAGCTTTCTGTCCAAGCGTCGGGAAACCACCAAGGAGCTGGCTGCCGGGCGCCTCGACTTCGCCGTGGATGCACCGCTCAATACCGACCCGCAGGTTCGCCACGTCAAACTGATGGAAGACCGCTATGTGTGCGGCATGCGCAAGACGCATCCGCTGGCAAACAAGGCCACGTTGACGCTGGATGATTACATGAGCCAGGCACACATCCATATTTCCAGTCGGCGTAGCGGACTGGGGCACGTGGACCTGGCGTTGGGCAAGATGGGCATTCAGCGCAGGATTGCGTTGCGCTCGCAGCATTACCTGATGGCGACACAGGTCCTGCAGCAGACTGATATGGTCATGACCATACCGGAACGCTTCGCCCGCCGTAACGATTTGCACTATGTCCACTTACCGGTCAACGATGTGCCTTCGGTCGAAACCCATCTGTACTGGCATGAAAGCACTGATCAGGACCCAGCCAACCGCTGGATGCGCGAACAGATCATCGAGCTTTCACAGCGGGTCGTGGCGCAGGAACAAAGCCTCGAGAAAGCATGAGATAAAAACACCAAGCCATTGTTTTTAAATTAAATATTTAAATTTGTTAAAGTCGTTTCTAATTTGGCAGGCGCGGCTTGGCGCGCCTTGACAACACGACTTCTGCTTGACGCTTACGTAAAGCACGCCGTAGGTTGAGTGCTGAATATCTCTTTGAGCGACACCATGAGCAGTCAGACTTACAGCATTTCCGAGCTCGCCCGTGAGCTGGATATCACCACCCGCGCGATCCGCTTTTACGAAGAGCAAGGCATGCTCAGCCCTGAACGCAAGGGACTGGAGCGCATCTACACCGCCCGTGACAAAGTCACCCTGAAACTGATCCTGCGCGGCAAACGCATCGGTTTTTCGCTGGCTGAATGCAAGGAACTGATCTCGCTGTACGACCCTGCCGGTGATAACCAGAAGCAGTTGCAGACCATGCTCGGCAAGATCGCCGAGCGCCGTGAACAGCTCGAACAACAATTGCTGGACATCCGGCAAATGCAACTGGAGCTGGACACCGCCGAAGAGCGTTGCCGGGCTGCGCTCGATAAAACTGCTGCCACTTCACACTGACCACCAAAAGGCACTGCCATGTCTCTTCCACAAAAGGTAAATATCGTTGAAGTCGGCCCGCGTGACGGCCTGCAGAATGAAGCACAACCGATCAGTATCGACGACAAGGTGCGCTTGGTGGATGACCTGACGGCAGCCGGACTGAGCCACATTGAAGTCGGCAGTTTTGTCTCGGCCAAATGGGTGCCGCAGATGGCTGGCTCCGCCCAGGTGTTCGAAAATATCCAGCGGCGTGAAGGCGTTATCTACTCTGCCCTGGCACCCAACCTGCGCGGGTTCGAAGATGCGTTGGCGGCCGGCGTCAGAGAGGTCGCGGTGTTTGCAGCGGCAACCGAAGGGTTCTCCCGGCGTAACCTCAATTGCTCGATCAGCGAAAGCCTGGAGCGCTTTGCGCCCATCATGGCGGCGGCGCAGATGCATGGTGTGCAGGTTCGGGGTTATGTGTCGTGCGTGTTGGGCTGCCCTTATGAGGGCAGTGTCTCGCCGCAGCAGGTCGCAGCCGTCGCCAACGAACTCTACGCGATGGGTTGCTATGAAGTTTCGCTGGGCGACACCATCGGCACCGGCACGCCGGGGGCCACGCGAGCGCTGTTCAACGCCGTCTCTGCGCAGATCCCGCGAGGCAAGCTTGCCGGGCACTTCCACGACACTTACGGTCAGGCGCTGGTGAATATCTACGCCAGCCTGGAGGAAGGTATCCAGGTCTTCGACAGTTCCGTGGCAGGCCTGGGCGGCTGCCCGTACGCCAAGGGTGCCAGCGGCAATGTTGCCACTGAGGACGTGCAGTACATGTTGCAGGGCATGGGCATTGAAACCGGGGTAGATCTGGACCAGGTCATCGCCGCAGGCCAGCGCATCTGCGACGTACTGCAACGCAGCAATGGCTCGCGCGTGGCCAGGGCCCGGCTGTCTGCGTAACGACTGTCACCTGTCGGTAACAGGGTGCGACAACTTGTCACACAGTGTTACCCTGCCCCGCGTTCAGTCGAGACAAACGGGTAACACAGAAACACTCGGCCACTGAATCAGATGGCCCGATGCCCGAAAAAGACGTTCAGCTCCTGGTATTACGGGGCTTTTAAAAAACTGGCACGGGTCCTGCTATATCCTTTGTACAACAAAAATAAAAACACGCAGCAACCCAATAAAAACAACACGTACCGGCTCTGACACAACAAGAACAACACGGACAGAGACGTAGCTAACAGATTTTTTTGAAGTGGACAGCTTTTCTGAACTGCTTGCCTTGCAAGTCGTTCTGCAGCCAGACAGAGAATAACAAAACTGCCCTGAGGCAGCTCCCGAACTGGTTGGATCACATGATGAAAGCTTGATCAGCGCTCAAAAAAATACGTTTGCTCTTGGTCCCGCATGCGGACCGCTCAAAAAAGCAGTGAAGGGCCAGGTCGCCAAAAACAACAACAGGCCACCCGAAAAACAAAAAAGAGCATAGAGACATACCTTGAAGGGGAGCCCAGGCTCCCCTTCGTGCTTTCCAGCGTTTGCTTTTGCCTCCCGACTCTCCCCCACCCTCTGCGCACAAGCCTGATTGACAGCACACATCCGCAGGTTTACGTTAACGTAAAGGTCATAGCCAATCCGCAAAGAATCATCTCCAAGAATAAAACAGGAACGCTACCCATGAGTTACCCCAGCCTGAACTTCGCCTTGGGCGAAACCATCGACATGCTGCGCGACCAGTTGCAATCCTTCGTCGCCGCAGAGCTTGCCCCGCGCGCCGCGCAGATCGACAAGGACAACCTGTTCCCAGTCGACATGTGGCGCAAATTCGGTGAGATGGGCGTGCTCGGCATCACGGTCAGCGAGGAATACGGTGGCGCAGGCCTGGGTTATCTGGCGCATGTCGTGGCGATGGAAGAAATCAGCCGTGGCTCGGCATCGGTGGCACTTTCCTACGGCGCACATTCCAACCTGTGCGTGAATCAGATCAACCGCAATGGCAGCCCGGCGCAGAAAGCCCGATACCTGCCCAAGCTGATCAGCGGCGAGCACATTGGCGCGCTGGCCATGAGCGAACCCAATGCAGGCTCGGACGTGGTATCGATGAAGCTGCGCGCCGACAAGCGCGGCGATCACTACGTACTCAACGGCAGCAAGACCTGGATCACCAACGGGCCTGACGCCAATACCTACGTGATCTACGCCAAGACCGATCTGCAAAAGGCTGCGCATGGCATTAGCGCATTCATCGTCGAGCGTGACTGGAAAGGCTTCTCGCGCGGCAGCAAGTTCGACAAGCTGGGCATGCGCGGCTCCAATACCTGCGAGCTGTTTTTCGACAACGTAGAGGTGCCTGAGGAAAACCTGCTGGGCGTACTGGACGGTGGTGTCAGAGTCCTGATGAGCGGCCTCGATTATGAACGCGTCGTGCTCTCTGGCGGGCCGACCGGAATCATGCAGGCCTGCATGGACGTGGTGGTGCCCTACATTCACGACCGCAAGCAGTTCGGCCAGAGCATCGGCGAGTTCCAGCTGATTCAGGGCAAGGTCGCAGACATGTACACCCAGCTTAACGCCAGCCGGGCCTACCTGTACGCCGTCGCCCAAGCCTGTGATCGTGGCGAGACCACGCGCAAGGACGCAGCGGGCGTGATCCTCTACAGCGCCGAACGCGCCACGCAGATGGCGCTGGATGCCATCCAGATTCTGGGCGGCAATGGCTACATCAATGAATTCCCGGCCGGTCGACTGTTGCGCGACGCCAAACTCTACGAGATCGGTGCAGGCACCAGCGAGATCCGGCGCATGCTCATCGGTCGCGAACTGTTCAACGAAACCCGTTGATTGCGGAGCTACCATGACCATTCTGCAGACTCGCATCAACGCCCGCTCGCCGGAATTTGCCCTTAATCGCACCACGCTGCTCAAGCAGGTCGAAGAGCTCCGTATGTTGCTGAGCACCGTTCGCCAAGGCGGCGGGCCCAAGGCACAGGAGCGTCATACGTCACGCGGCAAGCTGCTGCCGCGCGAACGTATCAACCGTCTACTGGACAGCGGCTCGCCGTTTCTGGAAATCGGCCAACTGGCCGCCCATCAGGTGTATGGCGAAGAGGTTCCAGCCGCTGGGGTAATTGCCGGTATTGGCCGGGTCGAGGGCGTCGAGTGCATGATCATCGCCAACGACGCGACGGTCAAAGGTGGCTCCTATTACCCGCTGACCGTCAAAAAGCACCTGCGCGCGCAGACCATCGCCCAGCAAAACCGCCTGCCGTGCATTTACCTGGTGGACTCCGGTGGTGCCAACCTGCCGCGCCAGGACGAAGTGTTTCCGGACCGCGAACACTTCGGGCGAATCTTCTTCAATCAAGCCAACATGAGCGCACAAGGCATTCCCCAGATTGCCGTGGTCATGGGTTCCTGTACCGCAGGCGGGGCCTATGTTCCGGCCATGGCCGACGAAGCGATCATGGTGCGTCAGCAAGCCACCATCTTCCTCGCAGGCCCGCCACTGGTAAAAGCTGCCACCGGAGAAATAGTCAGCGCTGAAGACCTGGGCGGTGCCGATGTGCATTGCCGCACCTCAGGGGTGGCCGATCACTATGCCGACAGCGACGAGCACGCGCTGGCATTGGCGCGACGCAGCATCGCCAATCTGAACTGGCGCAAGCAGGGTCAACTGAACACTGTCACACCGATTGCGCCGTTGTACGCAAGCGATGACCTGTACGGCATTATCCCGGCCGACACAAAGCAGCCGTTTGACGTACGCGAAGTCATCGCGCGGTTGGTGGATGGCTCGGTACTGGATGAATTCAAGGCGTTGTTTGGCACCACGCTGGTCTGCGGCTTCGCTCGTCTGCATGGCTACCCGATCGCGATTCTAGCCAACAATGGGATTCTGTTCGCAGAAGCTGCGCAAAAAGGCGCGCACTTTATCGAACTGGCCTGCCAAAGGGGAATTCCCCTGCTGTTTCTGCAGAACATCACCGGTTTCATGGTCGGTCAGAAGTATGAGGCGGGGGGCATCGCCAAGCATGGTGCCAAGCTGGTGACCGCCGTGGCCTGCGCGAAGGTGCCTAAATTCACGGTCATCATCGGCGGCAGTTTCGGCGCAGGAAATTACGGCATGTGCGGCCGCGCCTACGACCCGCGCTTCCTGTGGATGTGGCCCAACGCGAGAATCGGCGTGATGGGCGGTGAGCAGGCAGCGGGCGTGCTGGTGCAGGTCAAGTGCGAGCAGGCGGAACGTGCCGGCCAGGCCTTCAGCGCCGAGCAGCAGGCCGAACTGAAGCAGCCGATTCTCGATCAGTACGAGCATCAAGGGCATCCTTATTACTCCAGCGCCCGACTGTGGGACGACGGAGTCATCGACCCGGCACAAACCCGCGACATTCTTGCGCTGGCCCTGTCCGCCTCGCTCAATGCGCCCATCGAACCTACCACCTTCGGCCTGTTCCGGATGTGAGGCGGGAAATGACCATGACTTCGACCTCGTTCGCGACCATAGAGTTGATCACCGACCCACGTGGTTTCGCCACGCTGTGGCTAAATAGACCGGACAAGAACAATGCCTTCAATGCGCAGATGATTCGCGAGTTGATCCTCGCGCTGGACCAGGTGCAAAGTGATGCCGGCCTGCGCTTTCTGCTGGTGCGCGGGCGTGGCAGGCATTTCAGCGCCGGTGCCGATCTGGCCTGGATGCAGCAGGCCGCAGAGCTGGACTACAACACCAATCTGGACGATGCCCGTGAACTGGCAGAGCTGATGTACAGCCTCGCCAAATTGAAAATCCCGACGCTTGCGGTGGTGCAAGGTGCAGCATTCGGTGGCGCGCTGGGCCTGATCAGTTGCTGCGACATGGCCATTGCGACGGCAGATGCGCAGTTCTGCCTGTCAGAAGTACGCATAGGTCTGGCTCCAGCGGTTATCAGTCCGTTTGTGGTACAGGCCATCGGCGAACGCGCCGCGCGGCGCTACGCCCTGACCGCCGAGCGTTTCGATGGCCAGCGAGCGCAGCAGATGGGGCTGATAGCTGAGTGCTACCCGGCTGCCGACCTGCAAGCCCGCACGCAGGAGTGGATCGACAACCTGCTGCTCAACAGCCCGCAGGCCATGCGAGTCAGCAAGGAGTTGCTGCGCGAAGTCGGTAGCGGCGAACTCACACCCGCATTGCGTCGCTACTGTGAAAGCGCCATCGCGCGCATCCGCACCAGCGCCGAAGGCCAGGAAGGCCTGCGCGCCTTCCTGCAAAAACGTACACCCGGCTGGCAGCCACACGGCGATCAAACGCCAGCAGCGCTTGCAGCCCGGCAAGAATCACAGAAGGACTCGCAATCATGAGCACCCCCGAGCTGACCACGCTGTTGATCGCCAACCGTGGTGAAATTGCCTGTCGTATCATGCGTACCGCGAAAACCATGGGGCTCACCACAGTCGCCGTGCACAGTGCCATTGACCGTGACGCACGGCATAGCCGTGAGGCTGATATCCGTGTGGACCTTGGAGGCAGCAAGGCAGCAGAAAGCTACCTGGCGATCGACAAGCTTATCGATGCGGCCAGGGCAAGCGGCGCGCAAGCGATTCACCCCGGTTATGGTTTTTTGTCCGAAAATGCCGACTTTGCCCGTGCCATTGAAGAGGCCGGGCTGATTTTCCTCGGCCCACCCGCCTCGGCCATCGACGCCATGGGCAGCAAATCTGCCGCCAAGTCGCTGATGGATCAAGCTGGCGTGCCATTGGTGCCTGGCTATCACGGCGACGCACAGGACATCGAGACGTTCCGCAGCGCCGCTGAACGCATCGGTTACCCCGTGCTGTTGAAAGCCACGGCAGGCGGTGGCGGCAAAGGCATGAAGGTTGTGGAGCACAGCGGCGAACTGGCCGAAGCGCTGGCCTCTGCGCAACGCGAGGCGCTCTCATCGTTCGGCGACGCGCGAATGCTGGTGGAGAAATACGTCCTCACCCCACGCCACGTCGAGATTCAGGTGTTTGCCGACCGCCATGGTCACTGTCTCTACCTCAATGAGCGCGACTGCTCCATTCAGCGCCGACACCAGAAGGTCGTCGAAGAAGCACCTGCGCCCGGCCTGACACCCGAACTGCGCAAGGCCATGGGTGAAGCGGCGGTCAAGGCCGCACAGGCAATCGGCTACGTGGGTGCAGGCACGGTGGAATTCCTGCTGGACGCGCGCGGCGAGTTTTTCTTCATGGAGATGAATACTCGCCTGCAAGTCGAGCACCCGGTGACCGAGTACATCACGGGCCTGGATCTGGTGGAATGGCAGATTCGGGTGGCCAGAGGCGAACCGCTGCCTATTACTCAGGAACAAGTGCCACTGATCGGTCACGCCATTGAGGTCCGGTTATACGCCGAAGACCCGGCCAACGATTTTCTGCCTGCGACCGGCACGCTGGAACTCTACAGAGAATCCGCGTCCGGCCCCGGCAAGCGTGTGGACAGTGGCGTTAGCGAGGGTGACAACATTTCACCCTTCTATGACCCCATGCTCGGCAAACTGATTGCCTGGGGCGAAAACCGTGAGCAGGCCCGTTTGCGCCTGCTCGCTATGCTGGATGAGTTTGCAGTGGGCGGTGTCAGAACCAACCTCGCATTTTTGCGCAGAATCATCGCCCATCCAGCGTTTGCCGCCGCGGAACTGGACACCGGCTTCATCCCCCGCTATCAGGATAAATTGCTGCCGCAAACGGGTGAACTGTGTGAGGAACTCTGGCAGGCCGCCGCCGAGGCCTTCAGCCAGAGCGAACCGGCACGTGTCGATCAAGACGACTTGCACTCGCCCTGGGCGGTCACGACAGGCTTTCGTGCAGGCCTGCCTGCGGAGACGGATCTGCGGCTGAGCTGCAATGGTCAAACCCGAACCGTCTACCTGCGCAACAGCAGCGACTCACCATTTAAACTCAGCAACGAGCATCTGACTGTCGAACACAACGGCGTGCGCCGCTCGCATCTGGCGATACGCCGTGGCGATACGCTTTACCTCAAATGGCAAGGCGACCTGCACACCATCACGCGACTGGACCCCATCGCGCAGGCCGACCTCAGCGATAGCCAGCATGGCGGCCTGACCGCCCCCATGAATGGCAACATAGTGCGCGTGCTGGTTGAAGTGGGTCAGGCGGTCAAGTCCGGGGCGCAACTGGTGGTGCTGGAGGCCATGAAGATGGAACACAGCATCCGCGCAGCCAGTGCCGGAGTCGTTACAGCGCTTTACTGCCATGAGGGAGAGATGGTCAACGAAGGCGCAGCACTGGTGGAACTGACCTGACCACCAGCGACGGCCGCACATGAAAACGCCCTGAACAGTCAGGGCGTTTTGCGTATCAGAGAACGGCTTAGTAGTAAGCGTTTTCTTTCTGCGTATGGTCGGTCACATCGCGAACGCCCGACAGCTCGGGAATGCGCTCAAGCAACGTACGCTCGATACCTTCCTTCAACGTGACATCAGCCTGACCGCAACCCTGGCAACCGCCACCGAATTGCAGAACAGCAATATTTTTTGCCTCTTCTTCAACCACATCGATCAGCGTGACCTGACCGCCGTGACTGGCAAGGCCCGGATTGATCTCGGTTTGCAGATAATAATTTATGCGCTCGTTGATCGGGCTGTCGGCATTGACCATTGGCACCTTGGCGTTTGGTGCCTTGATGGTCAACTGGCCACCCATGCGATCAGTGGCGTAATCAACTACGGCATCATCCAGAAAGGCTTCGCTGAAACCATCGATCCAGGCGGTGAAGCTCTTCAGGCCGATAGCCTTGTCTTCCGGCTTTTCTTCACCCGGCTTGCAGTAGGCAATGCAGGTTTCGGCGTACTGAGTGCCGGGCTGGGTAATAAATACGCGGATGCCAATGCCCGGGGTGTTCTGCTTTTCCAGCAGATCGGCCAGATAATCGTGGGCGGCATCGGTAATAGTGATAGCGGTCATGAAAATTCCTCGCAGACGTGCCAGCAGTTTACGCCAATCGGCACCGTCACACAAAGTCCTAGTATTTTTGTCAGGTTAATGCCTGCGCCCGGCTGACCGCTCGGCGTCCGTCCAGCCAGCTCTTCATCCTTCGGTAAAGGCCCTTCTCGATCCACTCATAACTGACCCAGGCACCGATGGCGATAATCGGCACGCAGAACGCGAACACCACATAAGGACTGAGGCCAAAGCGCTGCGCCATCAGCAACCCGCCGTACAGCACCAAGACATGCAGCAGGTAGACCGAGTACGAGCAATCGCCCAGTACCTTGAGCAACCTGTTGCCCTGGAAATACGGTTCCAGCGAGATGCACGACAGCACGATCAAGGCACTCGGCAGGCCCCAGTTGAGCAGACGCTGCTCATTGGTCAGGTGATTGATCGCATACAGCCCTACCGCAATACCCGCCAGCGGCAGCCATAGCGCCTGTTTGATCCAGCCACGGCGATAGAGGATGCCGATGCCGATACCCAGCAGGAATTCGTAAATAATGTCGTTGCCATAGAAGCGGCTGATCAGCCCGGTGCGGGCCAGAACCTCACTGACCGCAAACAGCGCTGCGGCAATGATCAGCGGCCGGTGACGCTGTTGAAAGAGGAATACCACCGAGAACAGCAGGTAGAAAAACATCTCATAGTTGAGCGTCCAGCCGACGTTAAGCGTCGGGTAAAGGCCATAACCACCGGGGTTTTCGGAAGGAATGAATACCAGTGACAAGAGGAAGTTCTGCCAGCCGATGACCTGATGCGGGAGCATCGGTGCTGCAATCAGCAACAATAACGCCATGGCGGCGGTATACAGCCAATAGGCTGGAACAATTCGAATCAGACGATGCAGAATGAAGCGCCGTGCAGGCATATCGCTGTTCTGCGTCGACAAAAAGATAACCAGACCACTGATGACAAAGAAGATATCAACGCCGACCGCGCCCTTCGACACAAAGAACTGTCCCACCGGGCCGCTGGCCTTGAAATCGAAAAAAATCTGCATGAAGTGATGACACACCACGACCCACGCTGCGAACGCCCGTAGCGCCTGAACTGAAATCAACATCACAAAAAACCTCTACTGCCTGACTTTCAATCATGGGTCGTTTGATAAACCGGCCTATGACGCGCACCATTTCGGACCCCCTTTTTGGAAAAAAGATCGCGCGAGATACATTTCGTTCAGGAAGTAAAGATGGCCGCAGGCCATGTTGCACAAGGGCCTGCGGCGTGAAGCCCCGGTTTTTCAGAGGCTCTCGTAGCGATTCATGTCCAGCACACCCGCTTCGCGTGGTTCAGTTTCCTGAACGTAGCGATTCAGATCGTGGAAGTAACTCCAGAACAGTGGATGAGTACGACGGATGCCCCAACGTTGGACGATTTGTTCGAAACTCGCCTGATCCTTGCTCTGCTGCATGGCATCGACAAAGGCCGGCACCTGTGCGACCGGAATATTGAAGATGAAATTCGGATAACTGCTGAGCACGCCCGGGTAGACGGTCAGTGTGTCCAGCCCCGGTATATAGCGATAAGACTCGCCCAGCAGAAACGCGACGTTACTGTGCGCACGGTTGCGCAGCATGCTGTAGATCATGCGTTTGCCGTCGCTGCCCTCGATGCGCAGCATGCTTGCTTCCGGCAATTGATCGATGACTTTCAGGCCCGCCGCCGGGCGTGAGGTCAAACGGCTCAGTGCCTGTTCCGCCTGGGCAAAACTGCTGTCGAGGTTCGGCCGAGAACAATACGCCCCGCTACAGCGGTTGATTGGATCAGGCGCGGCATTGAGGCTGCCGGAACGCTCGATCAGCTTGAACGCAAAGTCGCGCTGCGGGGCCTTTTCATCGAGTTTGATACCGGTTGGCGTATCGTCATCGATCTTCTGGTAATCCATCCACATCTTGATCTTGCCGCCATCCTGATAAAGATCGCTGAGTATGTCTTCCCGGCGATCGGCGGGCATCAGGCGCAGGAAGTTGATTTCGGCACCGTTGCGGATCAAATCGAAATACAGCCGGGTCTGTGCCTGATGTGAAACATTGCCATAGACATCGAAGTTCACCGCCAACTGGTAATAGGTACGCTCCAGCAACGGGAAGTCGAACAACCACATGGAGTGCGGCACGTCGCCAATCAGGCCTTTATTGACCGAAGCGCTGTCGAAATGACGGAAAACGGTCAGCAAGGCATTGTCGTTGCCAGCCCACAGCGTGCTCCACCCCGGTGCCGGCATTTTCGCGTAACTGTCGCGGCGCATGTCTTCATATTGATTACGCCGGTCCCGGTACGACAGCCACAGGCTGAGCACGCTGCCGACATCATCGTTCTGCCCCGGCATGGCCAGTAAAGGCGTGGCCTGCCCGCGATAAGCCGCATCGGTGATGTAGTGGTCGTGCGCAGGGTCCTGAAACAGCACCCAGAACTGATCGCGAATCACATCGGTCGCGATTTGCCCGCGACAAACCGGTCCGCGAATGAAGGTGCGGACGAAATACTCGGCATTGTCGAGCATGAACTGATAGCGCGACGCTGCCGGAATGGCTTCAAAGGTCAGAAACGGATTGGCCCGATGGCCAGGGCCATAGCCAGGCAGTGCGTTGACCTTCCAGTCGTTACCATAGAACAACTGCCTGACCCGCGTCAGTTTCTGCGGGCTCATGGCATAGGTAATGTGGGTCTTGTGAACGATCACGCCCTGCACAGGGATCAATCGATAATAGAAGTCACTGCCCGGATCATCGTCGGGGCGACGAGTAGCGATCAGGTCCACAGGCTTGCCGCTTGGGGTTCGCGAGCGCACCCACTGAAAGAAGTGCCCCGCTTCGCCGCCCTCGAAATAGATGTGTGCCAGAAACAGGTGCTCAAACAGCCAGCGACCGACCAGCGCCTGATTCGCGCCAGGCTCGTTGAGCTGCGCCTCCCAGGCATTGATCTGCGCCGTTTCCGTGACACTCGGGGTAATGCCCTGCTGCTCGACCGGGGCACCGGCAGCCAGCCAGCGCTGCAGCGTCTGGTATTCGGCATCGGTCAGGCCAGCCACCGCCAGTGGCATGCCTTGTTGCGCATGAGCTGCGGCATAGGCGTTGAATTCGCCGGGCAGCGGGCAGACATTTTCGCGATTGATGCCCAGTGCGATCTCGTCCGGAATTTTGCTGTTGGCTGGCAAAGGCGCGCTGCGCCCCAGATCGAGCATGCGCGCCATCAGGGCTGCCTGACTGCCCTGGGCCTCCAGCACAGAGTAAAAACCCTTGCCGCGCCACGCCTCGGTATCACGCGCATCATAAAACAGTCGGGTCGGCGCTACCGCCTCACTGCGCTCGCCCTGGTAAACCGGGATCTTGCTGGCACCACGGCTCACGCCTTCCCCGCTGCCCAGGTTCAACTGGCAGGGAGCGTCGTTGCAGGCATGGCAGGCAACGCATTTCTCGGTAAGGATCGGCTGAATATCCTTTACGTAGGAAATAGCCGGGCTTGCGGGTGTGGATGAGGGTGTCTGGGCCTGTGCAGCACAGCAGATAAAAAGCAAGGCGATGCTTGCCAACAAACGGTGCGGCATATCCCGTAGGCTCTGTCATTAAAAATGGCACAATTCTACTAGGCCGTCATTGCCTCCAACATGAATGATTTTCATGCAAAAGCCGCAGCACCACCAAAACCGTTCCGGTTTGCTATCATCCCGTCCTTTAAAGTATCGACCTTCTCAAGGTAGCCCCCATGTCTGACCGCAGCGCCCGCCATCAAGCCTTTCTCACTGCTCTGAAACAGAGGATTCTGATCCTCGATGGCGGCATGGGCACCATGATTCAGAGCTACAGGCTTGAAGAGCAGGACTATCGGGGCAAGCGTTTCGCCGATTGGCCAAGCGATGTCAAGGGCAACAACGACCTGTTGATCCTGACCCGGCCTGACGTGATCGGCGCCATTGAGAAGGCTTATCTGGATGCCGGTGCCGACATTCTCGAAACCAATACCTTCAACGCCACTCAGGTCTCCCAGGCCGACTATGGCATGGAGTCGATCGTCTACGAGCTGAACGTGGAAGGCGCGCGCCTGGCACGCAAGGTCGCAGACACCAAAACCCTTGAAACGCCGGACAAGCCGCGCTTCGTGGCGGGCGTGCTGGGCCCTACCAGTCGCACCTGCTCGCTGTCGCCGGACGTCAACAACCCTGGCTATCGCAACGTCACGTTCGACGAGTTGGTCGAGAACTACAGCGAAGCCACCAAGGGGCTGATCGAGGGCGGTGCCGACCTGATCCTGATCGAAACCATTTTCGACACACTTAACGCCAAGGCGGCGATCTTTGCCGTGCAGGGCGTGTTCGAAGAAGTGGGTTTTGAACTGCCGATCATGATTTCCGGGACTATCACCGACGCTTCGGGACGTACCCTGTCGGGACAGACCACAGAAGCCTTCTGGAACTCGATCAGCCACGCCAAACCTATCTCGGTCGGTCTGAACTGCGCGCTGGGTGCCAGCGAGCTGCGCCCTTACCTGCAAGAGCTGGCCAACAAGGCCAACACCCATGTATCTGCGCACCCCAACGCCGGTCTGCCCAACGCCTTTGGCGAATACGACGAACTGCCGAGCCAGACGGCGAAGATCATCGAAGAGTTCGCCCAGAGCGGTTTCCTGAACATTGTCGGCGGCTGCTGCGGCACCACCCCGGCGCACATCAAGGCGATTGCCGAGGCAGTCTCGGGCTATGCGCCACGCGAAATTCCGGACATTCCAAAGGCCTGCCGTCTGTCGGGCCTTGAGCCTTTCACCATCGATCGCCAGTCGCTGTTCGTCAACGTCGGCGAGCGTACCAACATCACCGGCTCTGCCCGCTTCGCCCGCCTGATCCGTGAAGACAATTACACCGAAGCGCTGGAGGTCGCCCTGCAGCAGGTCGAGGCCGGTGCCCAGGTGATCGATATCAACATGGACGAAGGGATGCTCGACTCGAAGAAGGCCATGGTGACCTTCCTCAACCTGATCGCAGGCGAGCCGGACATTTCCCGCGTACCGATCATGATCGACTCGTCCAAGTGGGAAGTGATCGAGGCCGGCCTCAAATGCATCCAGGGCAAGGGCATCGTCAACTCCATCAGCATGAAGGAAGGCGTCGAGCAGTTCATTCATCACGCCCGCCTGTGCAAGCGCTATGGGGCAGCCGTGGTGGTCATGGCCTTCGATGAACAGGGGCAGGCCGACACCGAGGCGCGCAAGAAGGAAATCTGCAAGCGCTCCTACGACATTCTGGTCAACGAAGTGGGCTTCCCGCCGGAAGACATTATCTTCGACCCGAACATCTTCGCCATCGCCACCGGTATCGAAGAACACAACAACTATGCCGTGGACTTCATCAACGCCTGCGCCTACATCCGTGACGAGTTGCCGTATGCGCTGACCTCGGGTGGCGTGTCCAACGTGTCGTTCTCGTTCCGTGGCAACAATCCGGTGCGTGAAGCGATCCACTCGGTGTTTCTGCTGCATGCGATCCGCAATGGCCTGAGCATGGGCATCGTCAACGCCGGCCAGCTGGAAATCTACGACCAGATCCCTGCTGAACTGCGTGACTGCGTCGAAGACGTGGTGCTCAACCGTAACGCCGAAGGCACCGACGCACTGCTGGCAATTGCCGACAAGTTCAAGGGTGATGGCAGCGTCAAGGAAGCGGAAACCGAGGAATGGCGCAGCTGGCCGGTCAATCAACGGCTGGAGCATGCGCTGGTCAAGGGCATCACCACTCATATCGTGCAGGACACCGAAGAGTCGCGTCTGGCATTCACCCGCCCCATCGAAGTGATTGAAGGCCCATTGATGGCGGGCATGAACGTGGTCGGTGACCTGTTTGGCGCAGGCAAGATGTTCCTGCCTCAGGTGGTGAAGTCCGCACGGGTCATGAAACAGGCAGTCGCGCACCTGATCCCGTTCATCGAGCTGGAAAAAGGCGACAAGCCCGAAGCCAAGGGCAAGATCCTCATGGCCACGGTCAAGGGCGACGTCCATGACATTGGCAAGAACATCGTTGGCGTGGTGCTGGGCTGTAACGGTTACGACATCGTCGATCTCGGGGTGATGGTGCCTGCCGAGAAAATCCTTCAGGTGGCGCGCGACGAAAAGTGCGACATCATTGGTCTGTCAGGCCTGATCACCCCATCGCTGGACGAAATGGTCCATGTTGCCCGGGAAATGCAGCGCCAGGACTTCCATCTGCCCTTGATGATCGGTGGCGCGACCACCTCCAAAGCCCACACTGCGGTCAAGATCGAGCCTAAATACAGCAATGATGCAGTCATCTACGTCACCGACGCTTCACGTGCAGTGGGCGTGGCGACCCAGTTACTGTCGAAAGAACTGAAACCGGCCTTCATCGAAAAGACCCGCCTGGAATACGTCGAAGTACGTGAGCGTACCTCGGCACGCAGTGCGCGCACCGAGCGTTTGAGCTATGGCGCGGCGGTGGCGAAGAAGCCGCAGTTCGACTGGGAAAACTACACCCCTGCCCAACCGACCTTCACCGGCACCCGGGTTCTGCAGGATATCGACCTTAACGTGCTGGCCGAATACATCGACTGGACACCGTTCTTCATCTCCTGGGATCTGGCCGGTAAATACCCGCGCATCCTGACCGACGAAGTGGTCGGTGAAGCGGCCACCGCGCTGTATGCGGACGCCACCCAGATGCTGCGCAAGCTGATCGACGAGAAACTGATCAGCGCTCGTGCAGTATTCGGCTTCTGGCCAGCCAATCAGGTCAACGATGATGATCTGGAAGTCTATGGCGACGACGGCAAGCCGCTGGCGAAGCTGCATCACCTGCGCCAACAGACCATAAAGCCTGACGGCAAGCCGAATTTCTCGCTGGCCGACTTCGTCGCGCCGAAAGACAGTGGCCTGACCGACTACATCGGTGGCTTCATCACCACAGCCGGCATTGGTGCCGAAGAAGTTGCCAAGGCGTATCAGGACAAGGGCGACGACTACAACTCGATCATGGTCAAGGCGCTCGCCGACCGTCTGGCCGAGGCCTGTGCCGAATGGCTGCACCAGCAGGTGCGCAAGGAATACTGGGGTTACGCGAAAGACGAGGCGCTGGACAACGAGGCGTTGATCAAGGAGCAATACATGGGCATTCGTCCGGCTCCCGGCTACCCGGCCTGCCCGGATCACACCGAAAAAGGCACCCTGTTCGCCCTGCTCGATCCACTGCCGGAAGGCACACCCGAACATACGCCCGGCAAAAGCGGCGTGTTCCTGACCGAGCACTACGCAATGTTCCCGGCTGCGGCCGTCAGCGGCTGGTATTTTGCCCATCCTCAGGCGCAGTACTTTGCGGTAGGCAAGGTGGATAAGGATCAGGTCGAAAGCTACACCGCCCGCAAAGGCCAGGACCTGAGCGTCACCGAGCGCTGGCTGGCACCGAACCTGGGTTATGACGAGTAAGCACTGACCCGGCTACTTGCCGCCTGGGCGATCAGGCGGCAACATGTTTTTCAGGGAAAACGGTGAGTCCGCGCCAAAAGCCCCCACGTTGAATGCCTGAATATCAAGCCGGTAGCGCTCCTCGCGGGTTGCGTTCAGAAAGCGCTGCGTGTCCTTCGGCTCGACCAGGTGCAGTACATCGATAGTGCGCGCGCCGACCTGTTGCCGGGCTTGCCGCTGGGCAGTGTCATAGCGGTGCAACAGGATGATTGCCCATCCGCCCAGGGTGAAATGCCCGGTAGCAACCACGCTCAGGTTGCCATTGAGCTGGGCCTGCAATGAAAGCGAGGTGCCATTAATGGCACTGAACAACACATCTTCACCCGGTTTACCGCCTTTTTCCCGCAATGCATCCATCGCACCGAACGCCATTTGCTCATTGGCAGCCCATACCAGGCGTGTCTGCGGGTAGCGTTTGAACAACACGCGCGCCTGCTCGAGTGCGCGATCCCGACGCCATCCTCCCAGCGCAATTTGCCGCAAATGCACCTCCGGGTGCTCTGACAAGGCGCGCAGCATGCCTTTTTCACGCAACAGGGACACAGGCGTGGTGTTGGTGCCCGAGAACGCGAGCATTTCAACCTCCTGCCCGTCCATGACCGGGTGAGCAAGGCTGATAAGCCTTTTCGCCGTCAGATAACCACCCTGCTCGTCGTTGCCGACCAGGCTGCCAATGAAATCCGGATAGCGCGACGGCAGATCACCCAGAATACGAATCTGATCCGCCGTCAGTGTATTGTTGACGGCGAACAGCTTGACCCCGCTGCCTGTAGACATACGCAGGATTTCAGGGGCGACATTCAACTCATTGGAAAACATCAGGTAGTCCGGACGCACATACCCTTGCAGCGTATCGCGCGCCATGGCCAGCAACTTGCGGGTGTCGCGATCGGTATAGAGAATTTTGAGTGACATACCGGTGGTATCGGCGGCCGTCTGCATCACCCGGGCATGGCTCTGCCAATAGCCATCGGTTTCTGTACCGGGACTCAGAAATACCACCGAGGCGGCACATGCGGATCCGGCCCACCAAAAGCCGAATAGCATTAGCCAGCCAACAAATAGCGCCTTCATATCAACGAACCTTGAGGTAGCAGGAATTTATCGCTACACGCGAGTTATCGGCTGCTACAGCAAGGTTCTGGAGACTCCGGCAAATTCTTTGTTCAGCCTGTCACTGGCTGCTGGCCCAGAACATCGCGGCGCCCACGGCCAGTACGACAATGAATAGAATGGCCCAGGTGTCCACGGATCTGCCCGGCTTGGTTACTTTCGGGTGCTTGCTCATCGCATCGCCTCTTGTCGGTCTTATGGGTGATTGCATATGAAAGGAAGGGTTACGACACTCATTCGGCATCGGTCAATTCACAGTTAAGTCGAGTCTTGCCCACACGGCAAGCAGGGATATGACCGAACGCCTTTTTGCTTATCGCTTTTAGTGATTTGCATATATATAAACATCACTTTTATCGATATCTGCAAGCTGCTATCGTCGCCTTCGCTCCCGACGGAGTGCGCGGCCGTGCGCGCAGAATTGACCAGATGAAGCAGGCTACCGCAAGTGACGGGCGTGTGCCCGGACTGACGCAACTGCCCTGCTTCATGACGAAGCCTGAGAACAGGACCTATATGTACGTATACGACGATTACGATCAGAAGATCATCGAGGACCGCGTAAAGCAGTTCCGGGATCAGACCCGACGCTACCTTGCCGGGGAACTGAGCGAAGAAGAGTTTCGACCGTTGCGCCTGCAAAACGGTCTTTATGTGCAGCGCTTTGCGCCGATGTTGCGTGTGGCGGTTCCATACGGCCAGCTGACCTCGCGTCAGGCGCGCATGATGGCCAAAATTGCCCGTGACTACGACAAGGGCTACGCGCACATCAGTACTCGCCAGAACGTACAGTTCAACTGGCCTGCGCTTGAAGATGTACCGGATATTCTCGCTGAACTGGCGACCGTGCAGATGCACGCGATCCAGACCAGCGGCAACTGCCTGCGCAACGTGACCACCGACCAGTTTGCCGGTGTTGCTGCAGACGAGCTGGTGGACCCACGCCCATGGTGCGAAATCGTCCGTCAGTGGACCACGTTCCACCCGGAGTTTGCCTACCTGCCGCGCAAGTTCAAGATCGCAATCAACGGTTCGACCAGTGATCGCGCCGCCATCGAAGTACATGACATCGGTCTTGAACCGTTGCGCAACGAAGCCGGCGAGCTGGGCTTTCGTGTCCTGGTGGGTGGCGGCCTTGGCCGTACGCCGGTTGTAGGTGCCTTCATCAACGAGTTCCTGCCGTGGCAGGACCTGCTGAGTTACCTCGACGCCATTCTGCGGGTCTACAACCGTTATGGCCGTCGCGATAACAAGTACAAGGCGCGGATCAAGATTCTGGTCAAGGCACTGACGCCTGAGGTGTTCGCCGCCAAGGTCGACGCCGAAATGGCGCACTTGCGTGGTGGCCAGACCACCCTGACCGAAGCCGAAGTGCAGCGCGTTTCCCGGCACTTCGTCGACCCGCAATACAAGGCTCTCAGCGACCAGCACGCCGAACTGGCAGCACTGGACGCTCAACACCCAGGTTTCGCTCGCTGGCGTCAACGCAATGTGCTGGCCCACAAAAAGCCTGGCTACATTGCTGTGACCCTGTCGCTCAAGCCCACCGGCGTTGCGCCGGGCGACGTGACCGACAAGCAGCTGGACGCCATCGCCGATCTGGCTGATCGCTACAGCTTTGGTCAACTGCGCACTTCCCACGAGCAGAACATCATCCTGGCCGACGTCGAGCAGGCCGAGCTGTTCACCCTGTGGAACGAGCTGCGCGACAATGGTTTTGCCACACCGAACATTGGTCTTCTGACCGACATCATCTGCTGCCCTGGCGGTGATTTCTGCTCGCTGGCCAACGCCAAGTCGATTCCGATTGCAGAATCCATCCAGCGCCGCTTCGACGATCTGGACTACCTGTTCGATATCGGCGAGCTGGACCTGAATATTTCCGGCTGCATGAATGCTTGCGGCCACCACCACGTCGGCCATATCGGCGTGCTGGGCGTGGACAAGAAAGGTGAAGAGTTTTATCAGGTCTCACTCGGCGGCAGTGCCAGCCGTGATGCGAGCCTCGGCAAGATCCTCGGCCCTTCCTTTGCCCAGGAGGCGATGCCGGACGTGATCGAGAAGCTGATCGACGTCTACGTTGAAAAACGTACCGAAGACGAGCGCTTTATCGACACCTACCAACGTATTGGCATTGACCCTTTCAAGGAGCGCGTCTATGCAGCGAATCATTAAGAACAACGAAGTCATTGATGAAACCTGGCACTTGCTGCCGAAGGAAACCACCTTTGACAGCCTGTCGAACTGCGACGACCTGATCGTGCCATTGGCACTGTGGCGCGAACACGCGCATGCATTGAAGGCACGCGATGGCGGTTTGGGCGTATGGCTGGACAGTGATGAAGAAGCCGAAGAGATTGGCGCAGATGTGGACCAGTTTCAGGTCATCGCCCTGAACTTTCCGGCTTTCACTGACGGTCGTAGCTTCTCGAACGCCCGCCTGTTGCGTGATCGCTTTGGCTACAAGGGCGAATTGCGTGCCATCGGCGACGTGTTGCGCGATCAGTTGTTCTACATGCGCCGCTGTGGCTTCGACGCCTTTGCAGTGCGTGCCGACAAGGACCCGTACGAGGCGCTGGAAGGCCTCAAGGACTTTTCGGTGACCTATCAGGCTGCAACCGACGAGCCGCTACCGCTGTTCCGGCGCCGCTGATTCAGGCGACCTGCTCCATCGTCCCTTCGCTCACTTGAGATGACTATCGTGCCTGCGCTCCGCGTAGGCATGCAGTTCGTGGTTCTGTGGTGTCAGGTGATTGGCGTTCGGCTCAGATTATCGTTCCCACGCCCCGAGTGGTAATGTCTTTCGTGACGCTCTGCGTCACATGGTCGTCCTGCGAGATCAGGCACCCTGTCACTAACGTCGCACTCTGCGTCGCCAGTGCCATCGTGATAAAAAGCGCTTTGGTTTATGTGCCGTGATTACGGGCAAGGCATGACGTTGCGCGGCAGCCCAATTGTGACGCAGAGCGTCACGAGACAGCGTGACGACGCGGAGCGTCGCACGATAGTTGGAGATTATCGTTCCGCACGCTCCAGCGTGGAAACGCGGCTCTGGACGCTCTGCGTCCGATCTTGATGTGCGACGCAGAGCGCCGCACGATAGTTGAGGTTATCGCTCGCACCGGAGCATTGGCGCAAGTCGTTACCCCCTTAAACAATGCCTACCAGAACCGCTGCTGAGTCAAACGTCCCCACCACTTTGTGGCCAGTTGATCCGCCGAGGTGGCTGCAGCCATGCCCATGCGCTCTTGCAGGCTCTTGCGTTGCACGTAGTGCAGGTGGAACACGTCTGCATCCTTGGCGCGCTCGGCCAGGTACTCGTCGCTGGTCTTGAGTTCGTCGACCAGCAGTTTGTCGACCGCTGCCATGCCCAGCCATACCTCACCCGTCGCCACTTCGTCGATGGACAACTGCGGGCGGTAGCTGGAAACGAAGTTCTTGAACAGGTCGTGGGTGATGTCCAGGTCCTGCTGGAATTTCTCGCGACCCTTCTCGGTGTTTTCGCCAAACACCGTCAGGGTGCGTTTGTATTCGCCTGCGGTCAGCACTTCAAAATCGATGTCGTGCTTCTTCAGCAAGCGATTGACGTTCGGCAACTGCGCCACGACGCCGATGGACCCGAGGATGGCGAAGGGTGCGCTGATGATCTTGTTGCCGATGCAGGCCATCATGTACCCGCCACTGGCCGCAACGTTGTCGATGCATACGGTCAGTGGAATACCGGCCTGCCGAATGCGTGCCAGTTGCGAGGACGCCAGACCATAGCTGTGCACCATGCCGCCACCGCTTTCCAGACGCAGGACCACTTCGTCCTTGTCGGTGGCCAGCGTCAGCAGAGCGGTAATTTCATGACGCATGCTTTCAGTAGCCGAGGCCTTGATGTCACCGTCGAAATCCAGCACATAGACACGGGATTTTGGCTCGGCCTGCTTTTTTTCTTTTTTCAGGGCCTTGCCCTGCTCCTTGCGCAGCGTCTTGAGGCGCTCTTTGTCGAGCAAGGATTGCTCGAGCCGCTCACGCAGGCCTTTATAGAAATCATTGAGCCGGGTGACCTGCAGTTGCCCGGCCGTTTTGCGACGCCCCTTGCCACGCATGGACGCAATGGCAACCAGCACCACCACGATGGCGATCACCAGCGTCACGGTTTTGGCCAGAAAACTTGCGTAATCGACAACGAAATCCACGAATATCCCTCATTTGCGTCAGGCCCTTACCAATCAAGGGCCCCAATGAATGCAGCATACCGACGCCCCGTGCGACGCACCAGCTATCGAGCCGTTACAAACCATTAAAACGATGATTTCAAACGAGCGTATGTTTTTTCATTGACAGTCGCCCGGCATCCCTCATAACCTCGACCCACCTTCAACGTACCGAGACAACACGGACGTGGGCAGCATCTATCTGATACGACATGGCCAGGCCTCATTTGGTGCAGACAATTACGACGTCCTGTCGCCCATGGGCATTCGTCAGTCACAAGTGCTGGGGGCTCACCTCGCGCAGTCGGGCATGACCTTTGACCGGTGTGTATCGGGTGAGCTCCTGCGCCAGAAAGACACGGCACAGCATGTGCTGGGCCAGTACACAGAAGCAGGTATTGAAACGCCTCCCGTACAGCTCGACAGCGCCTTCGATGAATTCGACGCTGAAGGCGTGATCAGGGCGCTGATACCGGCGATGCTTGTCGATGAACCGCAAGCACTGGATATTCTGCGCGACGTCGCCGGCAACCCCGCAGGGTTTCATCGGTTGTTCAACCTGATTACCAAACGCTGGCTGAGTGGCGAGCACGACACACCGGGGCTGCAAAGCTGGCAAGGTTTCGTAGACCGCGTCAAGGCAGGCCTGGACAGAGTTCTTCAGGACGCAGGTCCGCATGAGCGTATTGCCGTGTTCACCTCCGGCGGCACCATTACTGCCCTGCTCCACCTCGTTACCGGAATGCCTGCAGCAAAGGCACTGGAGCTGCACTGGCATATCGTCAACACTTCGCTGCATCAGCTCAAATTCAAAGGCAACGACGTTACCCTGGCTTCCTTCAACGGTTACACACACTTGCAACTGCTGAAGACGCCGGCGCTCATTACCTATCGCTGAGCCCGGCCAATCGCGTCCTTGCGGACGCAAGTACTCACCACAAAAGGATCAAGACATGACCTCAGTAGCAGACGCCGTACAAACCATGAAGAACAAGTTCAACCCGGCTGCTGCTGCCGGTCTGGACCTGGTCTTCGGTTTCCATATTACCGACGAAGACAAGCACTACGCCCTGATCGTCAAGGACAGCACCTGCGAATTGCAGGAAGGCGAAAACCCGGACGCCAACGTGACCCTGGTCATGGACAGCGAAACCCTCAAGGGCATTGTCAGCGGCGAGACCGATGGCATGCAGGCATTCATGGGCGGCAAGCTGCGCGCCGAAGGCGACATGATGCTGGCCATGAAGCTCAGCGAACTGTTCCCGGTTTAAACACCTGACGCTTTGCAAGCTGCACCCAAAAAACCGAAGCCCCGCCGGCTTCGGTTTTTTTGTCTGTGCCGCTCTGTACAAAGCAGCAATCAGAGCCGCTGATTGCCCGGCAACACGCTAGTCTATAACGCTGCCGCGAGCTTGCTCGTGGTTCAGACGATCATTAGATTAGTCAATAGTTTGAGCTGACCATAATAAACACAAGGTATACGTATGGCACTGACTGACCAGCCCACCGGGATTCGCAGCGGCGAAGAACTGGACTCCTCCCTGATAGATCCGTACCTGAAGGCGCATCTGACGGATCTGCATGGCACCCCGGCGATCAGTCAGTTCCCCGGAGGCGCATCGAACCTGACCTACCTGATTCAGTACCCAGAGCGCGAGTTGGTGCTGCGGCGCCCGCCGTTCGGACACAAGGCGCGATCGGCACATGACATGGGTCGTGAGTACCGCATTCTCAATCAGCTCAGGAATGCCTTCCCCTATTGCCCGCAAGCGTACCTGCACTGCACGGATGAGTCGGTGATCGGCTCGGAGTTTTACGTGATGCAGCGCGTCAAGGGGATCATCCTGCGCTCTGACCTGCCGCCCGAATTGGCGCTGGATGCACGACAGACTGAAGACCTGTGCAAGAGCTTCATCAACAAACTGGTGGACTTGCACCGCGTTGATTACCAAGCGTGCGGCCTGGGTGATCTGGGCAAACCCCAGGGTTACGTGCAACGGCAGATTTCGGGCTGGTCGGAGCGTTATGAAAAAGCGCGAACCCCGGACGCCCCGGCATGGGAGCAGGTCCAGGCGTGGCTGGCAGACAAAATGCCCGCCGACTCGCCCACCTCCAGCATCGTGCATAACGACTACCGCTTCGACAATGTGATCCTCGATCCGGATAACCCGATGAACATCATCGGCGTGCTGGACTGGGAACTGACCACGCTCGGTGATCCGCTGATGGACCTGGGCAATACCCTCGCCTACTGGGTCCAGGCTGACGACCCGCTGCCGGTTCAGTTGACACGTCGCCAGCCGAGCAATGCCCCCGGCATGCTGACGCGCCAGGCGTTCGTCGACTATTACGCCGAACGTTCGGGCATCCGTATCGACAATTTCGACTTCTACTACACCTACGGCCTGTTTCGTCTGGCCGGTATCGTGCAACAGATTTACTACCGTTTTTTCCATGGACAGACTCAGGACAAACGCTTTGCCCGGTTCATTGACATGAACAGGCTACTGGAGCAGATGAGCCTGAATGTAATCACCAAATCCAGCCTTTGACCGCCAACGCCAAGACAAGGAAACGACATGTCCAGAACCCAGCTTTTCGACCTTGATGGCAAGGTTGCTTTTGTTTCAGGTGCGAGCCGGGGAATCGGTGAAGCCATTGCCAGGCTGCTCGCTCAACAGGGCGCGCACGTTGTTGTGTCGAGCCGCAAGCTCGACGGGTGTCAGGCGGTTGCCGACGCCATCATCAGCGAGGGCGGCAAGGCCACAGCCATTGCCTGCCATATTGGCGAGATGGAGCAGATAACCAGCGTTTTCGCCCAGATTCGCGAGCAATTCGGGCGCCTGGATATACTGGTCAACAACGCAGCCACCAACCCGCAATTCTGCAATGTGCTGGACACCGACCTCAGCGCGTTTCAAAAGACCATCGACGTTAACATTCGCGGCTATTTCTTCATGTCGGTGGAAGCCGGCAAGCTGATGCGCGAAGGCGGCGGTGGCAGCATTATCAATGTTGCATCCATCAATGCGGTGTCGCCGGGTGCCTATCAAGGTGTCTATTCAATGACCAAAGCGGCGGTGGTCAACATGACCAAGGTGTTCGCCAAGGAATGCGCCGAGTTCGGAATTCGCTGCAACGCTTTGCTGCCCGGCCTCACAGATACCCGATTTGCATCGGCGCTGGTCAAGAACGATGCGATTCTCAACATGGCCCTGGCGCAGATTCCGCTGAAACGCGTCGCAGCGCCCAGCGAAATGGCTGGCGCGGTCTTGTATCTGGCGAGCGCAGCATCCAGCTACACCACCGGCGTTGCACTTAATGTCGACGGCGGATTTTTATCCTGATGTCTGGAACTGACTGCCACGCTGAAAAATGAATTAATTTTCCATATTTTATATTTATGGAATATATTTTCCGCATAACAACAATCCTCTCTGGAGAATGTCATGCGGGAAAACCCTTCTACGTCGCTGGCGCAACTGGGCATCGGGCTGATCGGCACCGGTTTCATGGGCCGTGCCCACGCCCTGGCCTTCGGCAATGCCAATGCCGCCCTTGATCTGCCGGCACGCATTCGGCTGACCGCCCTGGCGGATGCGGACAGCGTCAGGGCCGAGCAGTGCGCTAGCGCCTGGGGCTTCGATCACAGCCACGCTGACTGGCAGAACCTGATCAGTGATCCGCAGGTGCAGATCGTGGCGATCACAACGCCCAATCACCTGCATTTCCCCATGGCCATGGCCGCCATCGCCGCAGGCAAGGCAGTGTATTGCGAAAAACCGCTGGCGGTGAGCCTCGCCCAAGCCGACGACATGCGCCGTAGCGCCAAGGCCGCCGGGGTTGTTACTCAGGTTGGCTACAACTACCAGCACAACCCTATGATCGGCCTTGCCAGGGAAATGATCGACGCGGGCGAACTGGGCGATATCGTCAGTTTTCAGGGTGAGTTCTGCGAGGACTTCATGGGCAACCCGTCGTCCCCTTGGTCGTGGCGTTGCGAAGCGGCGCATGCGGGCGGCGCGCTGGCTGATCTGGGCAGCCACTTGCTGGCGATGGCTCGCCATTTGCTGGGCGATGTCGAAGCGGTCTGCGCTGACTCCAGCACCGTACACCGCCAACGCCCTGCGAGTAACGGAAGCCAGGAAATGCGCAGCATCGCAGTGGATGACCAGACCCACGCACTGCTGCGTTTTGCCAACGGTGCGCGCGGAACCTTCAGTAGCAGTTGGCTGAAACACGGCTACAAAAACCACCTGAGTTTCGAAATCAGCGGCACCAAGGGCACACTGGCATTCGATCAGGAACGCCTTAACGAACTGCGCATTTACCGCACTGGCGCAGCTGGGCGCGATGGTTTTCAACGTCTTCTGGCAGGCCCTGCGCAACCCGGTTACGCGGCATTCTGCCCGGCACCGGGCCATCAGCTGGGTTACAACGAACTCAAGGCACTTGAGGTACAGGCACTCATTCTTGCGGTATGCGGCAAGGGCAGCCGTGGTCCGGACTTCGAAGAAGCCTGGCAGATCGAGCGTCTGGCGACTGCCATTCGCCTCGCCGCCGCCGAGCAGCGCTGGGTCGCGCTCAGCGATATCTGACTTCCTGCAACGCTTGGCAAGGGGGTAGAATGGGCCACATTCAGGCAGCCATTCTGCCCCCTCCCGCCTCCCCTATAAGCACGCTTGCCACCATGCCTTTTGAACTCAGCGTCGACCTGACCACCCTCGCCATTCTTGCTGTCGTTGCGTTCATCGCGGGTTTTATAGACGCCATCGCCGGTGGTGGCGGACTGCTTACTACACCCGCCCTGATGACAGCCGGTCTGCCACCGCATCTGGTGCTGGGCACCAACAAGCTCAGTTCGACGTTCGGTTCGGCAACCGCCAGTTTCACGTTCTATCGCCGCAAACTGTTTCACCCCAGACAGTGGATACACGCAGTGGTCGGCACTGCGGTGGGTGCTGCAGCCGGCGCGATCATTGCTCATTACCTGCCAGCCGAATGGCTGAACCAGATGTTGCCGGTCATTGTGTTCGGTTGCGGGCTGTACTTGCTGTTTGGCGGCACGCCCAAGGCACCACTGGATAGCAATGCTCCGATCAAAAAGAAATGGCAACTGCCACAAGGGCTGGGGCTGGGCTTCTATGACGGTGTTGCCGGGCCCGGTACCGGCGCCTTCTGGACGGTCAGCACACTGCTGCTCTACCCGGTGGATCTGGTCAAGGCCAGCGGCGTGGCACGCAGCATGAATTTCGTCAGCAATGCCGTGGCGCTTTCGGTATTCATATTTTCCGGCCAGGTGGACTACATCATCGGCCTGAGCATGGGCCTTGCGGTAATGCTGGGTGCCTACTTCGGCGCAGGCACTGCAATCAAGGGCGGTGCCAAATTCATCCGCCCTGTGTTCATCACCGTGGTATTGGGCCTGACCGTGCGCCTAGCCTGGCAGCACTGGTTCGGGGGCGCCTGAGCGCTCGGCCAGATACGCCTCGATAAGATAGCGGGCGATAGAACGGTTGGCCGGTAACGGCGGCAAGTCATCAACATGAAACCAGCGTGCGTCCTCGATTTCTTCCGCCTGGGGCACTATGTCGCCGCTATCATATTCGGCATGGAAGCCAAGCATCATCGAGTGCGGAAACGGCCAGCACTGGCTGCCCATGTATTTCAGGTTCTTGATGCGCACCTGCACTTCTTCCATCACTTCGCGGTGCACGCAGTCTTCGGCAGACTCGCCCGGCTCTACAAACCCTGCCAGCGCGCTGTACATGCCGGTGACAAACCGTGGTGAGCGGGCCAGCAGTATTTCATCGCCCCGCGTGACCAGCACGATCATGCTCGGGGAAATACGCGGGTACAGACGCAGGTTGTCGTGCTCGCAGAACATCGCCCGCTCTCCACGGATCTGCACCGTCGCACGACCGCAGGCTCCGCAAAAGCGATGTTCTCTGGCCCACGTACTGACTTGCGCGGCGTAGCCGAGCATCTGGAAGACCGCAAAATCGCCTTCCAGCATGAACTGACGCAAGCCTTGCCACGAACAGCCCTCGACCGCAACCGAGCGCTCAAGCACCAGCAGGTAGACAGACTCACCCTCAAAATAGCCGATGCCGTGCTCGCTCTGCACTGGCAAATCCAGCCCCGCCAGCCAGCCTCTGGGGAACATTGCCCCATTGGTATCCAGCAAAAAACCCTGATCACTCTGGACCACAGCCAAACCACCATCGGCCTCGACATCCAGAACTGCAGTTGTCCAACGCTCCGGGTGCGCCATGGAAAAACTCCTTTGCTCAGATTCGAGCTCTATCATGAATCAATTATCGAAGACCGGCTTGTGCTTGTTCATCTGCGCAACCATCGCCAGCTTCAGGTCAGGTGATTGCAGCATGGCTGCGTTCCAGATGGCAACGTGTTCCAGGCCGTCCTCCACTCGGTGATCGCGCATGTAGCTGATCATTTGCTTGGTGCCTTCGATGGCAATGGGTGATTTGCCGGCTATCTCCCGGGCCACCGCGAAGACGCCCTGCAACAGACCTTCCAGGTCATCGAAGGTGCGATTGACCAGCCCGATCCTCTGCGCCTCTTCAGCTCCCACGGTACGCCCGGTATAAGCCAGCTCACGCAGCACGCCATCGCCGATGATTCGCGGCAGACGTTGCAGGGTTCCTACATCCGCCGCCATGCCCATGTCGATCTCGCGAATGGCAAACTGGGCGTCGGCGGCGGCGTAACGCATGTCACAGGCCGAAATCAGGTCTATGGCACCACCCAGGCAATAGCCCTGAATAGCAGCCAGAACCGGCTTTCGGCAATTTGCCACTGCAGTGAACGAAGCCTGCATGTCACGGATCTTGCGCCTCAACAGCCGGGCATTACGGCCTGGATCCTTGCCCATCTGGTTGGCAACAGAAGCCAGCAATGCCAGATCGATACCCGACGAAAAATGTTTACCCGCTCCGCTGAGTATTACTGCCCGCACTTCGTCATTGCGCTCAATCCAGTCGAATATGCCGATTATTTCAGTCCAGAACGCCTCGTTCATTGCGTTGAGCTTTTCAGGCCGGTTGATCTGTACGTGAGCAATGCTGTCAGCCAGCTCGACCCGGAAACTTTGATAATCGGTCACGACGTGATCCTCAGGGCATGTTGAGTATTCAGGCGCTGGACTATAACAACAGCGACGCAATCATCGTAACCGGGCTTAAGTGACATTTACCGGACCGACCGCCAGCCGCGTTTATATATTCGCTGTACCCGCTACCGTTAAATAGTGTGAACGGTCAGAATGCCGGGAGGTCCAGTAATCAGTGATAGCAAAACCTATATGGGTTATTAGAGGGCGATACTTGAATACGTCAAAAGCGGCAACCGGGATTGAAGGTCTGGATGACATCCTTGCGGGTGGTCTTTCACGCAGTCATGTTTTTCTCCTTGAAGGAGAACCCGGAACCGGCAAGACAACTGTGGCACTGCAGTTCCTGCAGGCAGGCGCAGCAGCGGGTGAAATATCGCTGTACATCACCCTTTCCGAGACTGAAAGCGAGCTACGCTCGGGTGCTGCCTCACACGGCTGGGAGCTTGACGAGCAGATCAATATTTTCGAGCTGACGCCGCCTGAAAGCTTGCTTGATGCGGATCATCATCAAAGCCTGCTGTACTCCTCGGATCTGGAGCTGGGCGAAGCGACGCGGCAGATATTCGAGGTGGTGGAGCGGGTCAAACCCTCTCGCGTGGTGATCGACAGCCTCTCGGAAATTCGTCTTCTGGCGCAAAGTTCATTGCGCTACAGACGCCAGATTCTGGCCATCAAACATTACTTCACGCGTTATAACGCGACGGTATTGCTGCTCGATGACCTGACCACCGAAGCGCTGGATAAAACCGTACACAGTGTGGCCCACGGGGTTATCCGTCTTGAAGCGCTGACACCCACCTATGGTGCCGAGCGCAGACGGTTGAAGATCGTCAAATACCGCGGCCAGAAATACCGCGGCGGTTTCCACGACTTCACCATCGCCGAGAACGGCATCCATGTATTCCCACGTCTTGTAGCGGCCGAACACCGCTCCAATTACGCCCGCACTCAGGTCAGCAGCGGCATCACAGAACTGGACGACCTGCTGGGCGGCGGCATAGAAAGCGGCTCCAGCACGCTGATTCTGGGCCCTGCCGGGACCGGTAAATCGCTTATTTCACTGGTTTTCGCGGCACAGGCAGTGGCACGTGGCGAGCGCGTGGGGCTGTTCATATTCGATGAAGAAATGGGCCTGCTGTTCGAACGCATGCTCAAGCTCGGGATTGACCTGCGGGCGCTTCAGGAAACCGGCAATCTGGTGGTCGAGCAGATCGACGCGGCTGAGCTTTCTCCTGGCGAGTTTGCGCACCGCGTAAGGCGCGCAGTGGACCGTAAGCAGATAAAGACCGTGATCATCGACAGCATCAACGGTTATCAGGCGGCAATGCCGGAAGAGAGCGCACTGGTTTTGCACATGCATGAGCTTCTGCTCTACCTCAATCGCCAGGGCGCATCGACCTTCATGACCGTTGCACAACACGGGCTGGTCGGTGACATGCGCTCACCGGTCGACATTACCTACCTTGCCGACAGCGTTATTCTGTTGCGTTATTTCGAAGCTTTGGGTCAGGTGCGTCGCGCGATATCCATCATCAAGAAGCGCACGGGCACTCACGAGTCCACTATTCGTGAATACCGCATCAGTGCCAACGGTCTGAAGATCGGTAAGCCGCTTGAAGCCTTCCAAGGCGTACTGCGCGGGGTGCCGTCATACTTTGGCGACAAGAAACCGCTGCTTGAGGATGACGACCTGTGAGTATTCCAGGACTGTTGTCGGAGCGCGCAATCATTCTGGCGCCCAGAGGTCGAGACAGTCAGATCGCTATGCGGATCCTCGATGAAGCCGGCTACCTGGCAACGGTGGCCCATGACTTGTTCGAACTGGTCAAAGAGTTGAGCTCGGGCGCTGGCCTGGCAATCATCGCCGATGAGGCGTTGCGCAACAGTGACATTAAACCGCTGCTGGACCTCATCAGTCGTCAGCCAGCGTGGTCGGATCTGCCGATCGTCCTGATGACTCATCATGGCGGTCCGGATCACAATCCGTCTGCACGGATGGGTAATCTACTGGGCAATGTGACCTTTCTCGAACGCCCCTTCCATCCTGCGACTCTGGTCAGCCTGGTCGTCACGGCCGTGCGCGGGCGCAGACGTCAGTATGAAGCACGAGCGCGCATGGAGGACCTGCACGAAAGTGAAGGCCGTCTGCAGAATGCGCTCAAGGCCGGCAGGCTGGGCTCCTGGTTGCTGGAAGCGGAATACCTCAAACTGACTTGTTCGGATATTACTAAAAGTCACTATGGCCGCAACGAACAGGACACGTTCAATTACGACGACTGGCTCGCTGCTGTGTATTTCGAAGATCAGCCCAGAATGCAGTCGGCGCTTCAGCGCAGCCTGGACACCGGTGTTGATCTGATCATCGAATACCGCAACGTCTGGCCGGATGGCTCACTCAGTTGGGTGGATGTGCGCGCCCGCGCCATTTGCGGCAAGAACGGTCTGGTCAGTTCTCTGGCAGGCGTGACCTCTGACATCACCGAACGCAAGCAAGCCGAGTCGCAATTGCGGCGTCTCAATGAAACATTGGAGCAACAGGTCGAAGAGCGCACCTCGCAGTTGCGCCACAAGGAAGACATTCTTCGTCAGTCACAGAAAATGGAAGCAGTCGGCCAATTGACCGGCGGTATTGCGCATGACTTCAACAACATGCTGACCGGGATCATCGGCAGCCTGGAATTGATAAGAAGACGCCTGGCGCGCGGCAATATAGAGGACCTCAACAGCCTGATCGACCTGGGTGTGACCTCGGCGAATCGCGCCGCAGCACTTACCCATCGCTTGCTGGCATTCTCGCGGCGCCAGTCACTGGACTCAAAGCCGGTGGAGATGAACCATCTGGTCAATGCCATGGACGAACTGTTGCAGCGCAGTGTCAACGAGAGCATTCATTTGCAATTGCGCATGGCCAGCGATCTGTGGACTGCAGAAGCGGACCCTAACCAGCTGGAGAGCGCCCTGCTCAACCTGGTGCTCAACGCACGCGATGCAATGCCCGACGGCGGCACGCTGGTAGTCGAAACCTTCAATCAGCAGCTGGACAGATCGTTTACCAATGCCCATGAGAACCTGCTGCCCGGTGATTACGTGGTGCTGAGCGTCAGTGACAATGGCTGCGGCATGCCGGAAACAGTGATCAGCCGTGCGTTTGACCCGTTCTTTACCACAAAGCCTATCGGCCAGGGCACCGGCTTGGGTCTTTCAATGATCTACGGTTTCAGCAAACAGTCGCATGGTCATGTTTCAATCAAGAGTGAAGTAGGCCGAGGCACTACCGTACAGCTGTTCCTGCCGCGCTTTAAGGGGCTTGCAGATGAAGCCGAGCAGAGTTTCCAGAGCAATGCCGTTTACGCCGAAAATGGCGAAACCGTGCTGATTGTCGAAGACGACCCTGCTGTCCGGACGCTGGTCAGTGAGGTGCTCAGCGAATTGGGTTACACCTTCATCGAGGCCGGCGAAGCACTGGATGCCGTGCCGATACTGGAATCAGGCCAGCGTATTGATTTGCTGATCAGCGATGTAGGGCTGCCGGGCATGAATGGCCGGCAGCTTGCAGAAATCGCAAGGCAGCTGCGACCGGGACTCAAAGTGTTGTTCATCACAGGTTATGCAGAACATGCCGCGGTTCGCGGAGGTTTTCTGGACACCGGTATGCAACTGATCACCAAACCCTTTGCGTTCGATCACCTGACCTCGAAAGTGCGGGAAATGATAGAAGCCTGAGAAACGCTCAGGCTGTGCACGACTCCTGCCTGAAAGGCGGCCTGCTCACTCGACGGTTAAAGCGCGTTGTCAGGCCAGCAGTTCCTGAATACGCGAATGCAGCGTTTCCATGGTGAACGGTTTGGCGAGAATGGGTGCCTTCAGCGCAATGGGGCTGCCCGAATCGAGTATTTCCGCCGGATAGCCGCTGATGAAGATCACTTTCAACTCCGGTCGAAGCATCACCGCAGGCTCGGCAATCTGTACACCCGAGACACCACCCGGCAATCGATAATCGGTGATCATCAGGTCAAGGTGGGGTTTGGTCGCCAGAATCTCGAAAGCCTGCTCACCATTCTCGGCTTTCAGGACTCGATACCCCTCACCAGACAGATAATCGGCCAGGAGCATCAGGATCAGGGGTTCGTCTTCGACGATTAATACGACGTTTTCTGCATCAGCGCTCATTGAACTGCCTTTGATCTTATAAATAGCTGCCATTACGACCACGGCATGCATGGGAGGTTGCGCCGATGTGTGATTAAACTTGATTGCCAGTGGCTATCACCTACATCGCCAACGGCTGTCACCTGTATCGACAGCAGCTGTCATCTATAAAGGCAGGCAGATACGAAAGACCGAACCCTTGCCTTCTTCGCTCTCCACCTCGATACGACCGCCGTGAGCCATGACGATCTGATCGGAAATGAACAACCCCAAGCCAAGCCCGGCAACAGCGTGATTGCTCGATACTCGCTCGAATTGCTGAAAGATGCGCTTCTGGTTTTCAGCAGTAATACCGATGCCTTGATCCCGAACCTCAATGAAGGCTTCGCCCTCCCTGCTGTACACATGCACTTCAATCGGTTTGCGCGCACCGTAGCGCAGCGCATTGGTCAACAGGTTGGCAACCACTTGCTCGATACGGAACTCGTCCCAGACGCCGATCACCGGCTCTTCGGCAAACCGGGTGACCGTCGAATCGGCGGCGGCAATCTGTGCGGCAAAGCTTTCCAGCAACTGACAGACCAGTTCGCTCAAGTCAAACGGGCTCGGCCTGATCGACAGCTTGCCGGTACGAATTCTGGAGACATCAAGCATGTCTTCTATCAGGCGGATAAGGCTCTGAATCTGCCGCTCGTCGCGGTCGACCATTGCCCGCAGCTTTTCCATGGTGAACGCTGAAGCGTTGTCTTTGGCCAGGTGAAGTTTGCGCAGCTGGGTCTCCAGAATCAGACCGTTGAGCGGCGTACGCACCTCGTGGGAAACGATGGACATGAAGTCATCACGCATACGGATCGCGTGCTCCAGTTCGCCCTGGGTCGACTGCAGACGCTTGAGCAAGGCTTCCTGCTCCTGGCGACTGCGCTCCAGCTCTTCGACCTGTAGTTTCATGGCCTTGCGCTGCCGATACAGATCAACGAAAACATTGACCTTGCTCTTTACCGCATGGATATCCAGCGGCTTGTGCAGGAAGTCCACGGCACCACTTTCATAGCCCTTGAAGGCATAATTGAGCTCGCGACCGGCAGCGCTGACGAAAACGATCGGTATGCTCTTGGTCTTCTCGGTGCTGCGCATCATCTCGGCCAGCTCGAACCCGTTCATTCCAGGCATCTGGACGTCGAGGATGGCCAGCGCGAACTCGTGCTGCAACAGCAGTGACAACGCTTCGTCCGCCGAGAGTGCCTTGTAGACGAGTCGATCACCGCGCTTGATCAGCGCCTCGAGGGCCAGCAGGTTTTCCGGCAAATCATCAACGATGAGCAGTTTTGCCTGAATTTCACTTAACATGCGGTTCGTTCCAACTCGACCAGCAAGCGGCCAATATCGTTCAGGGAAAGAAGGTAATCCGGCGAGTGCAACGCCAGGCCCGCTTCGGGCATGGTCGACGCCTGGGCCTGCGAGGGGTCTTGAATCACCGTGAAACCACCATACTTCTTGATCTGCAGCAAACCTTGTGCGCCGTCATTATTGGCACCAGTCAGCAATACGCCAGCCAGTCGCGGGCCGTAGGCATCCGCGGCCGAACCGAACAAAATGTCGATACTGGGCCTTGAGTAAAACACCCTGTCTTCCTGACTCAATGACAGTGAAAAGTCAGACTCCACCGAGACGTGGTAACCCGCTGGCGCAACGTACAAAGTGCCCGGCACGATATCTTCCTTGTCATCGGCTTCCTTGACCGGGATCGCCAAGCGATTCTGAAATACATGGGCCAACTGGCTGCGCCGGTCATCGGGCAAATGCAACACCATCAATATAGGCAGACTGAAACCCGGCCGCAGATTTCTGAATATTTTCAGCAGGGCCTCTACACCCCCCGCTGACGCGCCTACGACAATAGCATCGACCACGGGCAACGGGCCGCAGGACAGGTCATCGTCAAAGGTGGTTCTCATAATTTCCGGTAGATCCGCTCGGGTTTCACCAGCGTCTCGAACGCCCCGCCGTAGGCAGAGAAATCCAGGGTTTCCTTACTGCCCAGCGCCAGAAAGCCGCGATGACACAGCGAGTCATGAAATAACCCGAAAGCTCGATCCTGAAGTTTTTTGTTGAAGTAAATCAGTACGTTACGGCAGGAAACAAATTGCGTTTCGGAGAATACACTATCTGTAGCCAGACTGTGATCGGCAAAAGTGACGTTCTCGCACAGTGTCTTGTCGAAGATCGCGTAATCGTAGGCAGACGTGTAGTAATCGGCGAAATTGCGCTGCCCTCCCGAGTTACGGTAGTTCTCCGTATAGGTGCGCAGGTTATCCATGGAAAAGATGCCCTGCTTGGCCTTCTCCAAAGAGCTGGGATTGATATCGGTCGCATAAATGATGGTCCGCTCCAGCAGCCCCTCTTCGCGCAATAGAATAGCCGTTGAATAAACCTCCTCACCCGTACTGCAACCGGCAATCCACACCTTGATCGACGGGTAAGTGCGTAGCACCGGCACGACCTCGTTGCGGATCGCCAGAAAGTGCGAGGGGTCACGGAACATCTCACTCACCGGGATGGTGAGAATCTGCAACAGCTGCATGAATGCTGCCGGGTCATGAAGCACACGCTCCTGCAGGGCCGAGATGGTCGCGCAATCGAACTGACGCAACGCATGGATCACGCGGCGCTTGATCGACGCACCGGAATAGTCGCGGAAATCGTAGCTGTACTGGAGGTAGATAGCCTCTATCAGCAGGCGCAGCTCGATCTCTATGCTTCGATCAAGGTGCATGATGCCATCCGTTTTTGCGCCCCGGAAAGCACGGCCACTGAGCCCTCATTCAAATGCGCTCCATCTTCGGCAGCCAGACGCGAATCAGTGAAAACAGTCGATCCAGGTCAATGGGCTTGGCCAGGTAATCGTTGGAACCTGCCTGCAGACAACGCTCCTGATCATCTTTCATGGCCTTGGCAGTAACGGCGATGATCGGCAGCTTGCGCCAGCGCGGGTCTTTGCGGATCTCGATGGTCGCTTCGTAACCGTCCATTTCAGGCATCATCACGTCCATCAGGACCAGATCGATGTCTTCGACCTCATTGAGCTTTGCAATCGCTTCAAGACCATTGCGGGCAATTTCCACCACTGCCCCCTTGTGCTCCAGGGCGCTGGTCAGGGCGAAGATGTTACGCACGTCGTCATCGACCACAAGGATCTTGCGCGCTTCAAAGACCTTGTCACGGCTGCGCGCGGTCTTGAGCATCTTTTGTCGCTCGTTGGACAGTTGCGACTCGACCTTGTGCAGGAACAGCGTGACCTCGTCCAGCAGGCGTTCAGGCGAGCGTGCGCCCTTGATGATGATAGAGCGCGAATATTTCATCAGCTCGGCTTCTTCATCACGGGTCATGTTGCGCCCGGTATAGACAATCACCGGCGGAAAGGCGCAGATGTCTTCCGTGGACATGCGCTTGAGCAGCTCATTGCCGAGCATGTCCGGCAGTTTCAAGTCGATGATCATGCAGTCGTAGACATTCTCGCGCAGCAGGTCCAATGCCTCCTGGGCAAAACCCACCGCAGTGATTTCAATATCATCGTCGCCGATAAGGCGAGCAATGCTGTCACGTTGCAGCGCATCGTCTTCGACCAGCAGGATGCGTTTGACCTTCTGGGTCAGTTTGGCCTCCAGCTTGGCGAATACATCCTTGAGCTCTTCGCGGGTGGTCGGCTTGACGGCGTAGCCAATGGCGCCCATGTGCAGCGCAGCTTCTTGGCGATCCTCGACCGAAATTACATGCACCGGAATGTGTCGGGTAGGTGCCAGCTCCTTGAGACGCTGAAGCACGGTCAGGCCCGAGTGATCCGGCAGGCGCATGTCCAGCAGGATCGCGTCCGGCGTGTAGCGTGACGCCAGGTTGAACCCTTCATCCGCGGCATGTGCGACCAGACAGTCATAGCCCAGCTCATGGGCCAGATCGAATAGGATCTGAGCGAAGCGCACTTCATCTTCGATGACCAGAATGCAGCGCCGCTGAAACGGTGCCTTGTCACGATCATCGGCAAACACGGCTACAGGTGTTTCCACCGGCACCGGGGCCGACTGCTGGATGACCGGCGCGGCAGGAACCGGCAACGATGGCGCGGGAGGCGCAAGCATGACCGCAGACTCATTGCCTGGCTCTTGAGGGCCTTGCTCGACATAGCTTTCCGGCAACACCAGGCTGAAAATACTGCCCTGCCCTGGCGCGCTGGTCACACTGATGGAGCCGCCCAGCAATGCCGCCAGATCGCGGGAGATCGACAACCCCAGCCCGGTACCGCCATAACGCCGGTTGGTGGTGCCATCTGCCTGACGGAATGCCTCGAATATACCCTGCTGATGCTCCTCGGCGATGCCGATGCCCGAGTCGCGCACGATAAACACGATGCCTGCACCCGGCTGGCGCGAAACGACCATGCTGACGGCGCCCGCTTCGGTGAATTTGATCGCGTTGGACAGCAGGTTCTTGAGAATCTGTTCAAGACGCTGGCGGTCCGTGAACAGCATGGTCGGCGCGCCTGCCTGTATGTCGACCGTGAACGCCAGCTTTTTCTCGGCGGCAAGCGGCTGGAACATGCTGCGCAGGCCTTCGACAAGACGAGATACGCTGCTGTTTTCCGGGCGCATTTCGAGCTTGCCGGCTTCAACCTTGGAAATATCCAGAATGTCGTTGATCAGGTTCAACAGGTCATTACCCGCCGAATAGATCGACTCGGCAAACTTGACCTGTTCGGCGGTCAGATTTTCGCCAGGATTTTCGGCCAGCAGCTTGGCCAGGATCAGCGAACTGTTGAGCGGCGTGCGCAGCTCATGGGACATGTTGGCAAGGAACTCGGACTTGTATTTGCTGGCGCGCTGCAGCTCGTCCGCACGCGCCTGCAACTCGGCCTGAGCGATGCTCAGTTCCTCGTTGTTGCGGTCCAGCGCATCACGCTGATCGGCCAGCGCCTGACTCTGATCGGCCAGCTGCTCGTTGGTCTGTTCCAGCTCGGCCTGCTGAGTTTCCAGGTGTGCCTGAGACTCCTTGAGAATACGCGACTGCTCTTCCAGCTCTTCGTTGGCCGTGCGTAATTCTTCCTGCTGCACCTGCAATTCTTCGTTGAGTTGCTGGGTCTCGGCCAGCACCTCTTGCAGACGCTGGCGATAACGGGCCGCTTCAATCGAAGTGCCGATGTTGTCCGCGATCAGCTCAAGAAACTCTAGATCCTGCTCGGTAAGCGGGCGCAGAAAGCCCAACTCGATCACCCCGTTGACCTGATCGTCATTGCTGGTAGGCACTGCCACAATGCTGCGCGGCGAGCCTTCACCCAAACCGGAAGCCACTTTGAAGTAATTTTCGGGCAGTTCATCCAGCGTGATGATCCGGTCCTGTTGTGCGGCCTGCCCCACAATGCCTTCATCGCTATGAATGGTCTGCTCCTGCTGCTCCTGTTCGCGAGAAAAACCGTAGGAAGCAGCACGCGTCAAGCCGCCGTGATCCTGGCGAATGTAGACCGCCGCCACCGACGCGCCCAGATACTGAGTCAGAAACTGAAGGATGTTTCGACCCAGCATATCGAGTGTCAACTGACCCAGTACCTGTTCGGCCAGTTCGCTCTGACCGTTGCGCAACCAGGCGACTTTTTGCAGACGCTCGGCATTGATTTCTTGCAGCCTGAGGTTTTCGCTGTAGGTGGCCGAAAGCGACAGCAAATCACGTCGTCCGATATACGCCAGGATAGCGCTGACAATCACCACGAATATCAGATACAGGCAGACGGAAAGAATGGTACTGCGCGTGACCTCTGCGTTGCGGGTCAACCGAAGTTGCTGTTCCATTTCGACAGCCTGATCGTACTCGGTGCGGATCTGATCAGTAATTCGCTTGCCACGTCCGGCCAGCACAGCAGTTTGATAGTCGCCGTTGTTGCGCCGCAGATTGATCATCTCCTGAGCAAACGCATTCCACTCCTGCTGCATCGTGGACAGACGCCTGAACCGGTCCTGTTGCGTCGGGTTGTCTTCGACCAGACTCTTGAGTCCGTCCAGCTCGGCAACCAGCAACGGTTTGGCGATTTCATAGGGGTCGAGAAAGTGTTGATCGCCGGTCAGCAGAAAACCGCGCATGCCGGTTTCCATGTCTATCGACAGTTTCATCGAACGGTTGGTGTTATTGATCACCCGGTCAGTGTGCTCGACCCACTGTATGGCCGTGAGCAGATAACTGATCAGCAAAATGAAGAAAACGGCGCTCAGTACCCCCACACCCAATGGCAAGCCGACGTTACGCCCCAGCAGTTTTCGAAAGCGTTGCTCATCGACAACAGACGTCCGATTCATGAAATATCCCTGACGAGTGGATCAAAACCGTAGAGTTTGCCGTAAACCCACGAAAAACACTCTTATTTCTGACATAGAGGATTGAAATTTCACACATAAATCGGTGATAAGCTCACGCACATATCGCGTTCATGACGTAAAGCCATCAATCACCCTCACAATTCACCGTATTTGTGCGCCGATTGAACTTCCACCCGGTTTTTATTTACTGATACAGGGACAGTATCAACAGTGGACAGGACGGCGCTCGGTTACTCTGAGCTGCCGGAAAAGGAAGCATGGCATTCCATGCTGTCTGCGCTATCACCATTTTTCAGGTTTAAGGAGTCAACAATGCCGGACACAGCCCGCACCATTCTCGTGGTCGAAGACGACGCCATTGTGCGCATGCTGATTGTCGACGTGCTCGAAGAGCTGGAATACAAGGTACTGGAAGCCGAGGACGCCACTTCAGCCCTGACTTTCGTTGTTGACGATACCAGGCACATCGACCTGTTGATGACTGATCAGGGGTTGCCCGACATGAAGGGCACCGCGTTGGCTAAAAAGGTCATCGAACTGCGGCCTCAATTGCCGGTACTGTTCGCCAGCGGTTACTCCGAGAACATCGATGTGCCGCCAGGCATGCATTCGATCGGCAAGCCTTTTTCGATCGACCAGTTGCGTGACAAGGTAAAAAGCATCCTTGACTGACATCAAAGCTGCTTTCAGTCACACCGACACGCACGCCAGTACACGTGTATTGATCATCGGCTACGTATGGCCCGAGCCACGCTCTTCGGCTGCCAGCGGGCACATGATGCAACTGATCCAATGCTTCCTCGAGCAGAACTGGCAGATTACCTTTGCCAGCCCTGCCACTGAAGGTGAACATAGGGCCGATCTGGTCAGCCTGGGCATCGAGGAAGTACGAATCGCGCTCAATGACAGCAGTTTTGACCTTTTTGTCAGCAGATTGCAGCCCGATATCGTTGTTTTTGATCAGTTCATGATCGAAGAGCAGTTCGGCTGGCGCGTCGAGCAACAATGCCCCGACGCCCTGCGCATTCTGGAAACGTCGGATTTTCAAAGCCTGCGCCATGCACGCCATCAGATGTTGAAGGACTCGCTGAACAGCGATTTCGCGGGTGATCCGAGCGATATCTGCGACACTTCAACGCCGGGGCTTTTCAAGCAGATCGCCTCCAGCGAGCTGGCGCAGCGCGAGGTCGCATCGTTGTATCGCTGCGACCTGAACCTGATGACATCCGACGTTGAAATGGCATTGCTGACCGGTTCCTTTGGGCTGCCCGCCTCGCTGCTGCACTGGTGTCCGCTAATGATTGACGGCGTTCCCGACAGCGTTCGGCCTTTTGCAGAGCGCGCGCACTTCCTCAGCATCGGTAATTTCCGTCACGCCCCCAACTGGGATGCGGTGCTATGGATGAAAACCGCAATCTGGCCGCTGATCCGTCATCAATTGCCTGAAGCGCAGCTGCATATTTACGGTGCCTACACGCCACCCAAGGCAACAGCGCTGCACAATGGCGCTCAAGGGTTTCATGTGAAGCACTGGGCTGAAGATGCGTTGCAGGTCATGTCATCAGCACGCATTTGTCTCGCGCCGTTGCGTTTCGGTGCCGGCATCAAGGGCAAATTGATGGATGCCATGCTCTGCGGCACTCCGTCAATCACCACTGTGATCGGCGCAGAAGCCATGAGCGGCGGGCTGCCGTGGCCTGGCGTCATCGCCGATAACCCGAAAGACATCGCTGATGCTGCGGTCAGACTCTATCAAGACCAGACCCGCTGGCTAGAGGCGCAGAACGCCGGGCTGGCGATGCTGCAGGCGCGTTACCAGCATCGGCAACACTGTGCGAGCCTGATCGAGCGCATTCAGACCCTTCGTAACCAGTTGCCCGAGCATCGTCTGGCGAACTTCACCGGCGCCATGCTTCGCCATCATCACCACAAGAGCACCAAGTACATGGCGCAGTGGATCGAAGCCAAGAACCGTAACAAGGCTGAAGATACGGTCTAAGCTGGTTTGCGCAGCAGATAGGTATCCATGATCCACCCCCTGCGGTCGCGCGCTTCGGCGCGCAACAGCTTGATCTGCTCACACACGTCATCGAGCCTGCCAGACACCAGTATCTCGTCCGCGGTGCCCAGATAAGCGCCCCAATAGATATCCAGCCCCTGCCCGACGTAACGCTCGAATGTGCACTGTGCATCCAGCATCACCACGACATTGCTGTGTTGCTCAAGCGCTGCCGCCGCCAGGCGTCGCCCTGTGGTGATGTGAATCGACTCACCAATACGATTGAGCGGTATCCGGTGTTGCGCCACCAGGCTCTGGACACTGGTGATGCCGGGAATCACCTGATATTCGAATGTTTCCCTGCCGCGCGCCAATACGCGGTCAAGGATGCGCATGGAGCTGTCATACAGTGACGGATCGCCCCAGACCAGAAATGCACCAACCTGATCTGCGCCAAGCTCATCGGTCAACAGCCGTTCGAACAATGCAGCGCGCTGCTCGTGCCAACTTTCGATACCCCGCTCGTAGGCATCAGGGTCGCCTTCGCGCCGAGGGTCCTGAACCTGTACCAGACGATAGTCCTGATGAGTGATATGCCGTTGGCAAAGCGCTTTGCGCAGGCGCAGCAGCTCATCGTCGACATAGCCCTTGTCGAGGATGAAGATCACGTCGGCACGGTTCAGCGCAGCAATGGCCTGCAAGGTAATCTGCTCGGGATCACCGGCCCCCATGCCAATCAGCAGGATCTGTTTCATCGGATAACCACTCCACTGTGGCAAATCATGTGAGACGGCTGATCGTAGGTGATTTTTGTCAGCGACCGGGCATTGAAGCTGAAAATCAGGCACATTATCGTTCTGGCAACTGCTGAACACGACATAGCCATGAGTAAAACAACAAGAATCGCCGACCCTTCCTACGAATTGATGGACGACCACAACGGGCTGTCGATCATTTATCGCGAGCACGGATTCCCCTGTCCGCTGGTGCGCTGGCACTTTCACAAGGAATACGAGCTGCATTTGATTGTGGCCAGCTCAGGCAAGGTATTTGTCGGCGATTACATCGGCAATTTCAACCCTGCCAGCCTGTTTCTGACCGGCCCCAACCTGCCGCATAACTGGATCAGCCAGATCGATGAGGGTGAAGTTGTGGCCAAACGCGACATGCTGGTCAACTTCACCGATGAACTGCTGGAAAGTGGCAATCAGGTGTTTGCCGAACTAAAAACCCTGACGCCATTACTGGAACGCGCCCGCTACGGCATCGAATTTCGCTGCAAACGTACGATTCGTCAGGCCATGAAGCTGATGCAGAAGATTGCCGACTCACGTGGCATCACCCGCCTGGGTCATTTCTTCATTCTTCTCGAGTTGCTGGCGGCCAGCGACGACTATCAGTTGCTCTCTGGCACTGCGGTCGCCCATACGGCTGACGAGCACAGCGTCGATCGCACCAACCGGGCGGTGGATTACATCTTTGCCCACTATGGCCGGGAGCTGCCGCTGGAGGAAGTGGCCGAGTATCTGGGCATGAAGCCAACCTATTTTTCCAGAGTGTTCAAGCAGGCCACGGGGCGATGCTTTGTAGAGTTCGTCAATCGACTGCGCATCAGCAAGTCGTGCGAATTGCTGGCTGATGGCGACAAACCGGTCACTGATGTGTGCTTTGAATCCGGGTTCAACAATATCTCCAATTTCAATCGGCGCTTCCAGCAACTCAAGGGCATGACGCCTTCGCATTATCGCCGCCTGGCCGTGCAGCGCCTGACCGAACAAAACCTGTACTGATTCACCCTGCCCTTGCGCCTATCGTCTACGCTGCAGTTGCGGCGAAGCCAGCCTATGGGCGATTCGGCTCTATCGGCCTTTCGTGCATCAGTGCAAAAAAGTATCAGTCAGAGTGCGGCGCAGGATTTGTCTTTCCGACCGAACGCCGGTGTAATCAATCCACATCTTCCTCACCTCCGGAAGAGAAAAAAACAATAACCATCCTTCTACTGCTCACTGGGCGTGGAAGAGGAGTGATCAATGAAGAACTCAGCAAAACTTCTGCTCGCCAGTTCCGTCCTCAGTACCTGTTTCGTCTTCAGTGGCAGCGCCACGGCAGGCACCGTGACCATTGCCACGGTCAACAACAGCGACATGATTCGCATGCAGCGCCTCTCCAAGACCTTCGAAGAAAAGCACCCCGACATCAAGCTCAACTGGGTCGTGCTGGAAGAGAACGTCCTGCGCCAACGACTGACCACCGACATCGCCACCAAGGGCGGTCAGTTCGACGTGCTGACCATCGGCATGTACGAAGCCTCACTCTGGGGTCAGAAAGGCTGGTTGCAGGAAATGAAAGACCTGCCTGCCAGTTACGAGCTGGACGATGTGTTCCCTTCCGTGCGTGACGGCCTGTCGGTGGACGGAAAACTGTTCGCCCTGCCGTTCTATGCTGAAGCTTCGATCACTTACTACCGCACCGACCTGTTCAAGGCGGCCGGCCTGACCATGCCAGAGCGCCCTACCTGGACGCAGATCGCCGAGTTCGCCGGCAAACTGACCGACAAATCCAAGGAACAGTACGGTCTCTGCCTGCGCGGCAAGGCTGGCTGGGGCGAGAACATGGCGCTGATCACCACGCTGGCCAACGCCTTTGGCGGACGCTGGTTCGATGAGAAGTGGACGCCACAGTTCGATCAGCCAGAGTGGAAGAATGCGCTGAACTTCTACGTCAACACCATGAAGCAGTCCGGGCCGCCGGGCGCCTCCAGCAACGGTTTCAACGAGAACCTTGCGCTGTTCAACAGCGGCAAGTGCGCCATCTGGGTCGACGCCAGCGTTGCCGGTTCGTTCGTGACCGACAAGAAGCAGAGCAAAGTGGCCGACAGCGTCGGCTTCACCTACGCACCGCATGAAGTAACCGACAAGGGCTCGTCGTGGCTGTATTCGTGGTCGCTGGCGATCCCGACCAGCGCCAAGAACACCAAGGATGCTGCCGAGTTCACCCAGTGGGCCACCTCGAAAGAGTACGCCAAACTGGTTGCCGATACCGACGGTGTGTCCAACGTACCGCCGGGCACCCGCGCCTCGACCTACACCGACGAGTACAAAAAGGCAGCGCCGTTTGCCAACATCACGCTTGAGTCGTTGAAAAAGGTCGATCCCAAGTCGCCAACCCTCAAGCCCGTGCCTTACGTCGGCATTCAACTGGTCACCATTCCCGAGTTCCAGGCCATCGGCACCAGCGTCGGTCAGCAGTTCTCCGCAGCACTCATAGGTCAGTCCACTGTGGATCAAGCCTTGCAGAATGCGCAAACAGCGACTGCACGTGACATGAAACGAGCGGGTTACCCGAAAAAGTAACCGTCCTGTACCAGGGTGAAGGCCAACGCTTTCGCCCTGCCGCTCACCTGTGCAACAACTCTGGTGCAATCCGGTTCGGAGCTCCCCATGAATACCTCAGCCTCCCCTGAACGCACGGACCTGTCCGGCGAACAGCAACCGCTCAAAAGCCGTCGATTCAAGCCGGGCTGGTTTCTGGTCAGTCCTTCAGTGGCGCTTCTGCTGGTGTGGATGATCGTGCCGCTGGGCATGACCATTTATTTCTCGCTGATCCGCTACAACCTGCTCTCCCCCGGCGAAAACGAGTTCGTCGGGCTGGAGAACTTCCAGTATTTCGTCACCGACAGCGGCTTTCTGCCCGGTGCCGGTAACACCTTGCTACTGGTCGGCAGCGTGCTGGCGATCAGTGTAATCCTCGGCGTGCTGATTTCGGCGCTGCTCGAAGCCAGTGAGTTTTTCGGTCGTGGCATCGTCCGTGTGCTGTTGATCTCGCCGTTCTTCATCATGCCCACGGTCAGTGCGCTGATCTGGAAAAACCTGATTTTCCACCCGGTGTCCGGCGTACTCGCGGCGGTGTGGAAGTTCTTTGGTGCGCAGCCCATCGACTGGTTTGCCCATTACCCGATGCTGTCGATCATCATCATCGTGTCCTGGCAATGGCTGCCGTTCGCGATTCTGATCCTGATGACCGCCATGCAGTCGCTGGACCAGGAACAGAAAGAGGCGGCGCGTCTGGATGGAGCCGGCCCCATCGCGATCTTCTGGCACCTGACCCTGCCGCACCTGGCACGTCCGATTGCCGTGGTGGTCATGATCGAGACGATCTTCCTGCTCTCGGTGTTCGCTGAAATATTCACTACCACCAATGGCGGGCCGGGCTTTGCCTCGACCAACCTGGCATACCTGATCTACATCCAGGCGCTGCTGCAGTTCGACGTCGGTATGGCCTCGGCGGGCGGACTGATCGCCGTAGTAATCGCCAACATCGCGGCGATCATCCTGATCCGGATGATCGGCAAAAACCTCACCGACAAGTCATGAGGACCTTGCCATGATGACCCTCAAACAATCACGCCGCCTGCAAAGCCTGCTACTCGGGAGCTTGTGCTGGCTGATCGCTGCGCTGGTGTTCTTCCCGATCTTCTGGATGGTGCTGACCAGCTTCAAGACCGAGATCGACGCCTTTGCGACGCCGCCGCAATTGTTCTTTACCCCAACGCTGGAAAACTACCTGCACATTCAGGAGCGCAGCGATTACTTCCATTTTGCCTGGAACTCGGTGCTGATTTCCTTCAGCGCCACCGCCCTGGCCATGCTGATCGCCATTCCTGCGGCGTATTCCATGGCGTTCTTCGAAACCAAACGCACCAAAAGCACCCTGCTGTGGATGCTCTCGACCAAGATGCTGCCGCCAGTGGGCGTGCTGATGCCGATCTACCTGCTGGCCAAGACCTTTGGCCTGCTGGATTCGCGGCTGGCGCTGATCATCATCTACACGCTGATCAACCTGCCGATCGTGGTCTGGATGATCTACACCTATTTCAAGGATATTCCCGGTGAGATCCTTGAGGCCTCACGGCTGGACGGAGCCAGCACCCGCCAGGAGATCTTTCGCGTGCTGATGCCGATCTGCAAGGGCGGGCTGGCCTCTACAGCACTGCTATCGCTGATCCTGTGCTGGAACGAAGCGTTCTGGTCACTGAACCTGACCTCGTCCGCAGCGGCACCGTTGACGGCACTGATCGCCTCCTACTCCAGCCCCGAAGGGCTGTTCTGGGCCAAGCTGTCGGCGGTCTCGACCCTGGCGTGTGCGCCCATCCTGATTTTCGGCTGGATCAGTCAGAAACAGCTGGTTCGCGGCCTGTCGTTCGGCGCTGTCAAATAGCCCGCCTCAAAGAACAAGAAGGAATCCAACATGGCTAACCTGAGCATCCGCAACCTGCAAAAAGGCTTTGATGGTCATCAAATCATCAAGGGTATCGATCTGGACGTGAATGACCGCGAGTTCGTGGTCTTTGTCGGGCCTTCGGGCTGTGGCAAATCCACCCTGCTGCGGCTCATCGCCGGGCTTGAGGAAGTCACCTCGGGGACCATCGAACTCGATGGCCGCGACATTACCCAGGTCACGCCGGCCAAACGCGATCTGGCGATGGTGTTCCAGACCTACGCGCTTTACCCGCACATGACGGTAGGCAAGAACCTGTCATTCGCGCTGGATCTGGCGGGTGGCGACAAGGCCGAGATCAAGAAGAAGGTCGATGAAGCCGCGCGCATTCTGGAACTCGGCCCGTTGCTGGAACGCAAACCCAAGCAGTTGTCCGGTGGGCAACGACAGCGTGTTGCGATTGGTCGAGCCATCGTGCGCAACCCGAAGATTTTTCTCTTCGATGAACCATTGTCCAACCTCGACGCCGCGCTGCGCGTGCAAACCCGCCTGGAGCTGTCGCGCCTGCACAAAGAGCTGCAGGCCACGATGATTTATGTGACCCACGACCAGGTTGAGGCCATGACCCTGGCCGACAAGGTGGTCGTGCTCAACGGCGGCAAGGTCGAGCAGGTCGGCTCGCCGCTGGAGCTTTATCACCACCCGGCCAATCTGTTTGTCGCAGGCTTTCTCGGCACGCCGAAAATGGGCTTCCTCAAGGGCAAGATCAGTCGAGTGGACAACGCCGGCTGTGAAGTCGAGCTGGATGCCGGAACGCGCATCAGTCTGCCGGTCAATGGCGCAGGACAGAGCGTTGGCGCGGCTGTAACGCTGGGCATCCGCCCGGAACACCTGAACCTTGCCCAGAGCGAAGATTGCCAGTTGCAGGTGATTGCCGATGTCAGCGAACGTCTTGGCAGCGACACCTATTGCCATGTGCGCACCCGTTCGGGCGAGGCGCTGACCATGCGTATTCGTGGCGACCTGGCCAGCCAGTACGGCGAGACGCTGAACCTGCACCTGGACAGTGCCCAATGCCACCTGTTCGACGCTCAAGGTCTGGTGATTGCCAAAGCCTTGCAGACTGTCGCCGCCTGAGTTCCGGAGAGCCCTTCATGAAACTGACCAAAAACAATCTGTCCCGACTGGACGCCGACATTGCCCTGCCCGCCTACACCGTCGAAAGCACTCGCCAGGGCATTGCCCATATCGGCGTTGGCGGCTTCCATCGGGCGCATCAGGCGTTTTACACCGATGCACTGATGAACAGCGGCGAAGGCTTTGAATGGAGCATCTGCGGCGTCGGTCTGCGCCCTGAAGACAAAGCCGTACGTGACGCACTGGCGCAGCAGAACTATCTGTACACGCTCTACGAACTGGGCGACACGCCAGATACCGAAACCCGCGTCATTGCCTCGATCAGCGGCATGCTGCTGGCCGAAGACAGCACTCAGGCGTTGATCGACAAGCTGTCCAGCCCGGACATCCGCATCGTCTCGCTGACCATCACCGAAGGCGGCTATTGCATCGACGACAGCAATGGCCAGTTCATGGCGCATCTGCCACAGATCCAGCATGACCTGGCACACCCGGACCAGCCAAAGACGGTATTCGGCTTCCTCTGCGCTGCACTGGCGCGCCGCCGTGCCGAAGGTACGCCAGCCTTTACCCTGATGTCCTGCGATAACCTGCCGCACAATGGCGCAGTCACTCGCAAGGCGTTGCTGGCGTTTGCCACCTTGCGCGATGCCGATCTGCATGACTGGATCAAAGACAACGTCAGCTTCCCCAACGCGATGGTCGACCGCATCACCCCCATGACCAGCGCTGCTCACCGGCTGAAGCTGGCGGACGAGAAGCACATCGACGACGCCTGGCCGGTGGTCTGCGAACCGTTCGTGCAATGGGTGCTGGAAGACAAGTTCGTCAACGGTCGCCCAGCCTGGGAAAAGGTCGGCGTGCAGTTCACCGATGATGTAACGCCCTATGAGGAAATGAAGATCAAGCTGCTCAACGGCAGCCACCTTGCCCTGACCTATCTAGGCTTCCTCAAGGGTTATCGTTTTGTCCACGAAACCATGAATGACCCGCTGTTCGTGCGCTACATCCGCGCTTACATGGACCTGGACGTCACGCCGCAGCTGGCGTCGGTGCCGGGCATCGACCTGGAAGGCTATAAAGACACACTGATCGAGCGCTTTTCCAACCAGGCGATCGCCGATCAGCTGGAACGGGTCTGTTCGGACGGTTCGTCCAAATTTCCCAAGTTCACTATTCCGACGATCAATCGTCTGATCGTCGATCAGGGCAATTTCGAGCGAGCCTCGCTGGTCGTTGCCGCGTGGGCGCTGTATCTGAAGGGTGTGGACGAGAACGGCACGACCTACAAAATTCCCGACCCGCGCGCCGAGTTCTGTCAGGCACTGGTGGCCGACGACGAGCTGATTACCCAGCGGCTGTTGCAGGTTGAGGAAATATTTGGCGTTGCCATTCCGAAATCAGCCGAGTTTGTCGCAGCGTTCGAGCAGAACCTCAATGACCTGCGCACGCTGGGCGTCAGTGGCACGCTGGAAAAACTTCTGGCCAACCGCCTTTGAGGTGCGCCCATGTTTCTTGGAATTGACTGCGGCACCCAGGGCACCAAGGTGCTGGTGCTCGATACCGAAAGCGGTACTGTGCTGGGCGAGGGTTCGGCCTCGCATAGCCTGATCAGCGACCATAACGGCCGCCGCGAGCAGGACGTCGGGCAATGGCTGAACGCGCTGCAACAGGCCACCCGCGATGCCTTGGCACAGTCTGGCGTGTCGGGGCAGCAGATTCTCGGCATCGGCGTATCGGGCCAGCAACATGGTCTGGTGCTACTCGATGCTCAAGGTGAGGTGCTGCGCCCGGCCAAACTGTGGTGCGACACTGAATCGGCCCCGGAAAACCAGCGCTTGCTGGATTACCTGGGCGGCGCGCAGGGTTCCCTGCAACGCCTTGGTCTGGTCATTGCGCCGGGCTATACCGTGTCCAAACTGCTGTGGACCAAGGAACAGTACCCGCAGCTGTTTGAGCATATAGACAAGGTGCTGCTGCCCCACGACTACCTCAACTATTGGCTGACCGGCCGCTGCTGCACTGAATTCGGAGACGCATCGGGCACCGGTTATTTCAATGTGCGCACCCGTGAGTGGGACCTGCCGCTGCTCGCGCACATCGACCCGAGCGGCCGTCTGGGCAAGGCGCTGCCGCAATTGGTGCAAGCACACGAAGCGGTTGGCGTGCTGCGTCCTGAAATCGCCCGACTGCTGGACCTGAACCCCGCCGCACTGGTGTCCAGTGGTGGCGGCGACAACATGATGGGCGCCATTGGCACGGGCAATATCCAGCCCGGTCTGATCACCATGAGCCTGGGCTCGTCAGGCACTGTCTATGCCTACGCCGATGAGGCGCGGGTCAGCGAACATGAGTCGGTCGCTACCTTCTGCTCATCCTCCGGTGGCTGGTTGCCATTGATCTGCACCATGAACCTGACCAATGCGACCACGGCTATTCGTGAGTTGTTCGCTCTGGATATCGCCGGGTTCAACCAGGCCGTCGCCCAGGCACCGATAGGGGCCGAAGGCGTGCTGATATTGCCTTTTCTGAACGGCGAACGTGTGCCCGCTCTGCCCGATGCCACCGGCAGCATCGTCGGCCTGGACAGCACCAATCTGACCCAGGCCAACCTGTCCCGCGCCGTGGTCGAAGGCACCACCTTCGGCCTTCGCTACGGATTGGACCTGCTGCGCGACAGTGGTATCAAAAGCGAGAAAATCCGCCTGATTGGCGGCGGTTCCAAAAGTGCGGTATGGCGGCAGATCGTAGCTGACATCATGAATACTCCGGTGATCTGCACCGACCACGCAGAAGCCGCCGCGCTGGGCGCGGCCATTCAGGCCGCATGGTGCTGGTCGCACGCCAACGGTAAGGCTGAGGGCCTGCAGCAACTGTGCGAACGCTGTGTAAGTCTCGATCAAAGCAGTGAGACGCACCCCGTGGTGCATAATGTGGCCGCCTATCAGCAGGTCTATCAGCGTTATCAGGCGCAACTGCGCAAGGTTTGAACCGTTTTTTCATGGAGCACTTATGTTTCTGGTTTGTGGCGAAGCACTGTTCGATATTTTTACCCGCGCTGATGACAGCGGTTCCCTGAACAGATTGGGGTTTGATGCGATTGCCGGCGGCTCTCCATTCAACGTTGCGATCGGACTGCGCCGCCTGGGTGTGGAGGCAGGCTTCTTTGCCGGGCTGTCCACCGATTACCTGGGCCGCCGTCTGCGTGCCGTGCTGGAAAAGGAAACGGTCAATACCGATCACCTGGTTGAGTTCGACGCGCCCACGACACTGGCCATGGTCGCCGTGGGCAGCGACGGCTCGCCGACTTACAGCTTTCGCGGCGACGGCTGCGCGGACCGGCAGTTGCGCCTTGAACATCTGCCGGAACTCGATGCGCAGGTACGCGGCATTCACGTCGGCTCCTTTTCGCTGGTGGTGCAGCCGATTGCCGACACACTGCTGGCGCTGGTCGCCCGCGAAAGTACGAAACGCCTGATTTCACTGGACCCCAACGTGCGCCTCAACCCGGCACCGGACATTCAGCGCTGGCGCAGCCAGGTCGCAGCGTTCGCCGAACATGCGCACCTGATCAAGGTCAGTGACGAAGACCTGCACCTGTTGTACCCGGACAGTGACCCACAAAAAATCGCCGAAGGCTGGCTCGGCAAGCGTACGCAACTGGTCATCGTCACCCGCGGCACGCAAGGTGCCAGCGTCTTTACCCGGCAGCATGGTACTTGGTCAGTGCCGGCAAAAACGGTGGTCACCGCCGATACCGTCGGGGCCGGGGATACTTTTCAGGCGGCGCTGCTGACCTTCCTCAGCGAGCGTCAGCTCGATACGCCACAAGGCTTGTCGACGCTGTCACGGGAAACCCTGGACGAGATGCTGAATTTTGCCGTCGGCGCAGCCGCGCTGACCTGCACAAAGGTCGGGCCGGATCTGCCGTATCGGCATCAGTTGGGGTGATTCAGTTTTCGACGAGAAACAAAAACAGCGGTACATCCGCAACATGTAACGCATGAACTAAAGTCTTCGTGAGCAAGCTCACTCCCACATTCCGAACCTGTTCCAAGCGGGAGAAGTTTCAGGATTCACTCCCATTTGGAAAGCATTCCATTTGTGGGAGTGAGCTTGCTCACGAAAGAGCCATTACAGTCGCCGAACAAGCAACTGAACCCACTGCCCGGTCAAGCCAGCATGCCGGCCTTGATACCTCTGATGCGGGTGTTGATGTCATCTGCAACGTTGTTCTGCTTGTCCTTGAGCGCGTCCTGGACTTTCTGGTCAATGGCCAGTTGGTCCTGAGGTGCCATGGCGTCGTAGTCTTTCTGGGTGACGCCCGTCAGCTTCTCGCGCACTTTCTCTTCGGCTGTCTGCTTCAGAGAGTCCATGAACTTCTGTTCTACCGAACCCGTCGACGCAGTGTCAGTGGTGCTGGTGGCGCTGGCCCCTGAACCGATGACACCGTTGTCGCGATCAGCCGTCTTTTCCGACAGTGACGAATCACCGGCAGACTTGAGATTGATCATCATCCGCGCGAAGGATTCGTTGTAACCGCTGTTGTCCTGCTTGCTGTCTTGCGATGTTGAATTGCTGACCGGCGTGGTAACCGGTGCTGAACCTGATGTCAGGCCAGCTGCGGCAACCGAGCTGAATGCGTCCTGAGACACCTCATCTACGGTTTTGCGCCCAACCACAGCCCGGGAAACAAGCTGCTCAAGCGCACTCGTGCCAATAATCATCTTTCACCTCCTGATGAACCTGTTGCTCAGGTTCAACAGCAAGTCCAGTGCCAAGTGCACAGTAAATCCATAAGTTACTGATTTTTATAACTTAAATTCAAAAGCTAAAGATCGGCACTGTCAAAAAAACCCATACATTCTGCCGTTTGCGGCAAACATTCGCCGACACAGGCTGCTTTCAGCCTGCCGCACGACCGGTATTGACGTTCAACAGCTCGATCGGCAACGGTTCAGAGAAGTAGTAACCCTGCGCCTGGGTCGCGCCGATCTCGCGCAGCAACTCGAGTGTTTCCAGATCTTCGACACCTTCGGCGACGACGTTCAGATCAAGGGATTCGGCCATGCGTACGATGGCCCGCACGATGGCCCGGCTGCGTATGCTGGAGGCCAGTCCGAAGATAAACGATTTGTCGATTTTCAAGCCGCTGAAATGGTACTGATGCACATAGCTGAGCGAAGAAAACCCCGCGCCAAAATCGTCCAGCATGACCGACATGCCCTGCTCGGCCAGTTGCTTCATTGACAGGCGTGCCTGCTCAGGGTCGGCCACCAATGCCCCCTCCGTAAGCTCCAGGCACAGACGCCAGGGCGCAACATTCTGTTCAGCAAGCATCGCCAGCACTTCTGCAGCGAATGCCGGGCGGGTGATGCTGTAGCTGGAGCAGTTCACATGCACTGGCGGCCAGTGGCCGTTCTCGGGTTGCGCCAGGATGTTCACCACGCATTTGAGCATGTAGATATCCAGACGACCAATCAGGCGCAAACCCTCCAGCGCGGGCAAAAAGCTTTCCGGCCCGACGATCCGTCCATCCGGCATGCGCCAGCGGATCAACGCTTCGAACGCCAGTAACTCTCCGGTCCTGACACAGATGACCGGCTGAAAATAGGGGATCAGTTGATCAGTACGCTTCAGGGCCGTGCGCAACGCTCCCTCTTGCTCGACCTGATCCGACACCTCCCGACGCAGAGCCTGATTGAACACGGCGAAGCTGTCACGCCCACCATTCTTGACCCGATACATGGCGGTGTCGGCATCACGCAAGAGGTCCGCCGGCTCCTGATGGAAGCGGCTGTCAGCACCCACCACGCCGATGCTGCAAGAAGAAAAGACGCTGTGATCGTCAATCACGAACGGTTGCTCGAACGCGGTCAGGATCCGCTGGGCTATATCCGTACCGGCCTGTAACGGTGCATCGATGCTTAGCACCGCAAATTCGTCACCTCCAAGCCTGGCCAGCAGATCCCCTTCACGCATGCAACTGCGCAGCCGCTCGGCGGCCTGCACCAGGAGGATATCGCCGCAGTGGTGGCCAAGGCTGTCATTGATCATCTTGAAACGATCCAGATCGATGAACATGACAATCAGCTGCTGGCCGTTCAGGCAAAAGTCCTGCCACGCCTGTTTCAGGCGATGTTGCAAGTGACTGCGGTTAGGCAGTCCGGTCAACGAGTCGTGGGAGTTTTCATGCTGCAATCTGGCGTTGGCCTGATCCAGCTCCCGGGTCCGGTCGCGAACCCGGGCTTCGAGGAGCACATTGGCGGTGTGGATTGCCTCTGCCGCGCTGCGCCGGGACAGTGCCGTGTCGATGTGGCGAGAGACAAAGGTCAGCAGTTCCTGATCACGCAAGGTATAGCTGACATCCTTCGAATAGCTTTGCACCACCAGCACGCCGCGCACCTCCTCGCCATCGAACAGCGGGATACCCAGCCAGGAAGAAGAACGACCGGTATTTTTTTGCACCTCGATTTCGCCCAGGCTTTCCAGCCTGCGGGCATCGTCGTAATCGATCAGGCACGGTCGCCGCTGGCCTATCACATACTCGGTAAAGCCGCGCTGCCCACGCCGTGAACGTGGCGGCGTGGGCTGGAATTCGTCGATGTAATAAGGAAAGGTCACTTCGCCTGTAGCGCTGTCGTAAAGGGCGATGTAGAAATTGAGTGCTACCAGCAGCTCGCCGACAATCATGTGCAGGCTGCGAAACAGCTCATTCATATCGCCCGGCTGGCTGGAAAGCTCGGCAATCTGGAACAGAGCACTCTGCAAGTGCTCGGCGCGTTCACGGTCGCGCACTTCCTGGCGCAGGGCGTCATTGGCTGCCGAAAGCTGTTGTGTGCGCAGTGCCACAATCTGCTCCAGGTCGGTACGGCGCAGCAGTCGGTCCAAGGCCATCGCCACATGCCGTGACACCACGGAAAACAACGCGCGATCCTGAGCACTGTAGACGCGGGACACGTCATAGACCTGCATCGCAACCATGCCGAATACTTCGTCCGAGGCGTTTTTCAGGGGCGCGCCCATCCAGAACTCTGGCAGACGCCCCACCCAGAAAAAACGACCTTCGGCTTTTGCCCGCTCGATACAGGCTGCTTCCAGAAACAAGGGTTGCCCGGTGCTCAAGACATACCCGGTGAGCGACATTCGATCGGCGTCGATGAATTCGAACGTCTCGTGGCCCATCGCTTCGTCATCGAAACGGTCGATGTAATACGGATAAGTGATCTTGCGGCTTTGCTGGTCATACAGCGCGACGTAGAAGTTCTCGGCATCGATCAGCGCACTCAACTGCTCATGAATACCCTGCAGAAAAGCCCCACGATCCAGCGTGGAGCTGGCCAGCAGGCTGATTTCATAGAGAACCCGCTGGGTGTTCTGCGCCCGGATCAACGCAGCGGTCTGCAACAGTGAACCCAGTCTGGCAGCGAGATCCACCAGCGCGGGATGGTCTTTTTCGGCCATTGGCGCCAGCACCCAGCCCAACACGCCCTCGCCCTGCCCGGCGACTCGGCAATGAAGCTGCGATTGAGCACAGTATGTGTCGAAGTCTTCAGCAGCGATGTGCGCAGGCCAGACGACTGCAGGGTCGCCCTGCCCGAGCAGACATTTCAGCTCGCCTGCAGCGTAGGCTGCCCAGGCGATATCCGGTATCTGTTCCCGTGCAGCGCTCAAAAGTGCGTCAATGGGCGCGTGACCGGCGAATCGGTCATGGTTGGCAGCCAACGTGGTGTCTGGACTGAACGCTACGCTCGGGCATATACCCGTGGCCAGATGTGAGACTGTCATGGAAACACCAGATGCATGAGCCGACGACGGTCATCCGTAAAAACCATGACCAAAGGTAACAAGTGTGCTGCTGCATTGTTGCAAAGTTCATACCTTTTTGGCAGACCCTTTGCCTGTCAGATGACATCCATGTGACATGGGGCACTACACGGCTGCCATACGGGTCAGATTCAGGTGTGTCGCGAGACCGCCAAGGTGAATGAGCAGGGCTCGGCTATGCTTGCTCGCGGCGTTACATATTCTTCCCCCACTGAACAGGTGACAGTCATGGTCAAGACTTACAGTTACGCAGCGCAGTCTGCTCAGGAAGTGCTCAAACCGTATCAGTTCGAACGCCGCTCACCCGGTGCCGAAGACGTTCAGATCGACATTCTCTACTGCGGCGTTTGTCACTCGGACCTGCATACCGCACGCAATGAGTGGCACAACACACTCTATCCTTCGGTTCCGGGCCACGAAATCGTTGGCCGGGTAACGGCAGTCGGTGCAGACGTCAAACATTTCAAGGTCGGCGACCTCGCGGGTGTCGGCTGCATGGTAGACAGTTGCCAGCAATGTACACCCTGCGCAGAGGGTGACGAGCAATATTGCGAGAGCGGCTTCACAGGCACCTACAACGGCCCGGTATTTGGCGGCGAGAACACCTTCGGGGGCTACTCCGACAAGATCGTGGTCAAGGAGAAGTTCGTCCTGCGCATCTCTCACGACGCCAATCTGGCCGCCGTCGCGCCGCTGTTGTGCGCAGGTATCACCACGTACTCGCCATTGCGCCACTGGAAGGTCGGCCCGGGCAAAAAAGTGGGCATTGTCGGGCTCGGAGGGCTCGGCCACATGGGCGTCAAGATCGCGCACGCCATGGGCGCTCATGTGGTGCTGTTCACGACATCGCCCGACAAGCGTGAAGATGGCTTGCGGCTGGGTGCCGACGAAGTTGTTGTATCCAAAGATGCTGCGCAGATGGCAGCCCAGGCCAATAGCCTGGATTTCATCCTCAATACAGTCGCAGCACCGCATGATCTGGATGCATTTCTGTCCCTTCTCAAGCGTGACGGCACCATGACGCTGGTCGGCGCACCGGCAGAGCCGCACCCGTCTCCGGCAGTCTTCAATTTGATCTTCAAACGCCGCAGTCTGGCAGGCTCGTTGATCGGCGGCATTCAGGAAACCCAGGAAATGCTGGACTTCTGCGCCGAACACGGCATCGTTTCAGACATTGAAATGATCGCCATGCAGGACATCAACGAGGCTTACGAGCGGATGCTCAAAGGCGACGTGAAATATCGTTTCGTCATCGACATGGCCAGCCTCAAGCAGGAAATTCCTGCTGACTCAAACGCCGCATGATGCGGGCTGAATGCACCTGAAGAGCCTAGCGCTGCCATGGATGGCTGCGCGCACGAGACATGCCGTACGTCGCAAGGCATGAACTGACTACAGACAATAACCCACTGATACTCATACTCACTGTAAGTGTCGGTAACGGCTTGAAGCCCGCACTTGCGCCTGGCCCACCCTGCTTCATGCTGGCATGAGCTTGTCCTGGCCAGAAAAATGAACTATTTATTACATTTTAGTGACTATCATTGACTGCCTTTGGGTCTCAAGTTCACGAAGTCCTTGCAGATACTCATGTCAACGGACGTTTTAACAGGTGAACAAATCATGAAACAACGAGCGACAGTCATCTGCAAACGCGACGGCCAGGTCCTCTACGTGCGCAAACCAAAATCGCGCTGGGCATTGCCTGGTGGCAAGATCGAGGCTGGTGAAACGCCTGCTCAGGCCGCCATGCGTGAATTGTGCGAGGAAACAGGCCTGAAAAATCTTGATCTGCTCTATCTCGAGGTTTATGAGAAAGATCAGGTTACTCACTACGTGTTCACTACGCAGGTCCCGGCCTCAAGCGAGCCTTCGCCACAGAATGAGATTGCCGCTTGCAAATGGCTGGCTCCGAAGAAACTCGCAGACTTGAAGGCCAGCAGTGCGACCAAGACCATCGTCAAGTCATATGCCCAGCGGGCCTGAGAGCATTTCGAGCATCTGGCGCAACGCCAAAGGGTGATCAGCCAGATCGGGTTGAACGGTCAGGCCTGAAGCTGTTCTGAGAGAGCAGACGGTTCATTACCTTCATCCCCGTCTCAGGAGATCCCCTATGACTCAGACCGCCCTGGTTGTTGGCGCAAGTGGCATTGTCGGCAGTGCAATCACACAGTTGTTACTGGAAAACGATTGGCAGGTTGCCGCCCTCTCCCGTAGTCCGTCAGCGCGGCCCGGCGTAATTCCAGTGGCTGCAGACCTGCAGAACCCGGAGTCCGTCAGTGCGGCCCTGGCTGATTTGAAGCCCACCCACGTTTTCATCACCACATGGTCGCGTCAGGCCACTGAAGCAGAGAACATCCGCGTCAATGCTGCGATGGTGCGCAATGTGCTGGATGCTGTACGGCCCGCTGGCAGTGTGAAACACGTTGCGCTGGTCACCGGGCTCAAACACTACCTTGGCCCGTTCGAAGCCTACGGTAAGGGCACGCTGCCACAAACGCCGTTCAGGGAGACGCAAGCGCGCCTGGATATCGAGAACTTCTATTACGCGCAGGAAGATGAAGTCTTCGCTGCCGCCGAGAAAGACGGTTTTACCTGGAGCGTCCATCGCCCGCACACCGTGACAGGTGTCGCGGTCGGCAATGCGATGAACATGGCGACCACCCTCGCCGTCTATGCCTCGATCTGCAAGGCAACCGGCCGACCTTTCGTGTTTCCGGGCTCACGCGTGCAGTGGGACAGTCTGACCGACATGACCGATGCACGTCAGCTCGCCCATCAGCAACTGTGGGCCGCCACGACGCCTGCTGCGGCAAATCAGGCGTTCAACATCACCAATGGCGACGTATTCCGCTGGAGCTGGATGTGGGGGCAGATCGCCGAGTACTTCGACCTGCAGCCAGCCGATTTTCCGAGCGAGCCAGCCCCGCTGGAAACGCAGATGGCCGATGATCAGGCTGCCTGGACCGATATTGTCCGCGAGCATCAACTCAAGGAAGGTGATATCAATCGCCTGATTTCGCCATGGCACACCGACGCCGACCTGGGCCGTCCGATCGAAGTGGTTACGGATATGTCGAAAAGTCGCAAACTGGGCTTCACGGCGTTCCAGGCGAGTGACGATGCGTTTTTCGAGGTATTTGAAAAGCTGCGCCGTGACCGACTGATTCCCTGAAGCTGCTTGCCCTCTTGTGCCAAGGCTCTGCGTTGGCATAAGAGCAGGCACTGGCTTCGAGTGAAACAGACGCAACAAAAAAGGGTCAACCTCTCGGTTGACCCTTTTTTTACCGCCCAGCAGAGCGGATTTTATCTGGTAGGCGCGATTGGACTCGAACCAACGACCCCCACCATGTCAAGGTGGTGCTCTAACCAACTGAGCTACGTGCCTGCTGTGGGTCGGCATTCTACGGATATTCGAATGCCTGTCAAATTCTTTTTTGCAGTAACTCTCTGAATACGCGAAATTTTTACCTTGGGGTTCAGCACCCATAGACAAAAAAGGGCCAGCCTTTCGGCTGACCCTTTTCTTACCGCCCAGCAGAGCGGATTTTATCTGGTAGGCGCGATTGGACTCGAACCAACGACCCCCACCATGTCAAGGTGGTGCTCTAACCAACTGAGCTACGTGCCTGCTGTGGGTCCGCATTCTACGGATATTCAGATACCTGTCAATCTGTTTTTTCTCTAAGCCTATGAATTACAGCGTTTTTTGCCCGTTGGCAGGGAATGACACTTTTCGCCTGTTGCTGGCAGAGCTTTTGGTTCTCGGGTACGATCGCCACATCGTCAAGAATATTAAACGGAGTCTCAGGATGGCAAATACGCCCTATCCGCAGTCCTACTACGCCGCTTCAGCCAATGCCGCCCCGGAACGTCCAGCGTTGCAGGGTGAAGTCGAAACCGACGTGTGCGTCATCGGAGCTGGCTATACAGGCCTGTCGAGTGCGCTGTTCCTGCTGGAGAATGGATTCCGGGTCACGGTGCTGGAAGCGGCAAAAGTCGGCTTTGGCGCGTCGGGGCGTAATGGCGGGCAGATCGTCAATAGTTACAGCCGTGACATTGATGTGATCGAGCGAACCGTCGGGCCACGCCAGGCGCAGTTGCTGGGGCAGATGGCCTTTGAGGGCGCATCCATCATTCGTGATCGGGTTTCCCGCTACGGTATCCAGTGCGACCTGAAGGATGGCGGTGTATTTGCAGCGCTGACCGGGAAGCAACTGGCGCATCTGGAAGCCCAGCAGCGACTGTGGGAGCGTTACGGCCACACCGGCCTTGAGCTGATGGACAAGCGCCGGATCAACGAAGTCGTTGCCTGTGATCAATATATCGGCGGGCTGCTGGACATGACCGGCGGCCATATTCACCCGCTCAATCTGGCGCTGGGTGAAGCGGCCGCGGTCGAGACCCTGGGCGGCACGATTCACGAGCAGTCGGCGGCCATTCGCATCGAGCGCGGTGCCAGCCCTGTGGTCCATACGGCGCAAGGCAAGGTCCGCGCGAAATTCATCATCGTGGCCGGCAACGCCTATCTGGGCAATCTGGTTCCGGAGCTGGCTGCCAAGTCGATGCCTTGTGGCACTCAAGTGATCACCACAGAGCCGCTGAGCGATGAACTGGCCAAAACACTTCTGCCGCAGGATTACTGCGTCGAGGATTGCAATTACCTGCTGGATTACTACCGCCTCAGCGCCGACAAGCGCCTGATCTTCGGCGGCGGCGTGGTCTACGGTGCCAGAGATCCCGCCAACATCGAAGCCATTATCCGGCCGAAGATGCTCAAGGCGTTTCCACAGCTCAAGGATGTGAAGGTCGACTACGCATGGACCGGCAACTTTCTGCTGACCCTGTCTCGCCTGCCTCAGGTTGGCAGGCTTGGCGACAACATCTATTACTCGCAGGGTTGCAGCGGACACGGCGTGACTTATACGCATCTGGCGGGCAAGGTACTGGCCGAGGCGTTGCGCGGTCAGGCAGAGCGCTTTGATGCGTTCGCCGACCTGCCCCACTATCCTTTCCCTGGCGGGCAGATGCTGCGCACCCCGCTTACTGCGTTGGGTGCCTGGTATTACAGCCTGCGTGACAGGTTGGGTTTTTAAGTTCGCTGACAGTAAAACGGCACCTTATCGGTGCCGTTTTTGTTTGTGCCGCGTTTATTTCATTTAACGCCGCGTGCCAGCGTTCGTTTCGCCTCGCCCGCCGCCTGCTCCTGTCCGGACTTCGATAAAGCTTCAGCGGCCTGCAACCAGCGCTGCTGATCGACGTTGGCGGGCAGCTGCCGGGGCGACTGAACCAGCACCGCCCAACTGCCGGCCTCTTTCCACGCCGATGTGAAGCGGCTGAAACTCATTGAATAGCGACGATCCATGCCTGCATTCAACAACACCGTCTCCTTTACCCGGTTGTAACCAATCAACACGGCATAACGTGGGCTCTTCCACAGTGCAGAGCCCTGGGAAAAGCGCAGCATGACCGGATAGCCCGCCGACACTTGAGTCAGCAGGTCGTGTAATTGACCATCAAGCGGATAGACCATGAACCCGTATTCCCGCGCAACCTTCTGCATATTCTGTTCGAGCCGGTCTTCGGCACCTGGCAGTTGCAGCGGCTTGTCGAGCAAGCCGGGCGTGGTCTGTACCTGTTGGTTGGCCAGCATGCTTGCCAGCACCATTGGTCCGCTCTGGTAGGCGTTCCCACGGAAGAAAGGCACCGACGTCAGTTCGACCCGGTCCGGAAGGCGTTTCATCTCGGGCGTGACCATTGAAGAACAGCCGACAAGACCCGTGAGCAAGGCTAAAACCAGCCATGAACGTAATGCACCGGCAGTACCGGAATAGAAAGAGACCGACAAGATGTTCACTCGCTTCAACTGATGCCGGGCAACCCACGACCCGGCCTGGACACCGATCATAGAGCTCTGGGGGTTCAGGGTATAGTCAGGCACTGCGGCTCATCGGGCCGAATGGAGAAAATAGTTCATAGCCCTGCGCCACTGGTCAATTAACCGAAACATGCCCCGTACTAGACTGTCAGTTATCAAGACCGCAACAAAAGCAGGAATGTGGAGGCACTTATGAGCCTGGAACTGACAATCGTGATGCTGCTCGCTTCGTGGCTTGCTGTAGCCAGTGCAATGCTGTGGGGCGTAATGCGCATATCCCGTCGCCATCACCAGCCGCACAGTGCAGCGTCACCTGCGGCAAAACGGCCGAGCCTGGTAAAGGCTGTCAAAGTACCTAAGGCTGTCAAAGTACCTGCTGCTGTGGCCAGCTGATAGTTAGTTGTGCCGCTCGAATAAAGTTGTCGGCAGTGGAAATGCAAAAAAGGTCGACCCGGTTACCCGGGTCGACCTTTTTTCAGCCTGGCCTGCTATCAGTGCGCGGACACCTGAGCAGCAGCCTTTTTGCGTCTTGCTCTGCGTACCAGCATGTTCAGGCCTTCAATGGCTGCCGAGAAGGTCATGGCAGCGTAGATGTAGCCCTTGGGCACATGAGCGCCAAAGCCTTCGGCGATCAGCGTCATACCGATCATGATCAGGAAGCCCAGGGCCAGCATGACCACCGTCGGGTTATCGTTGATGAACTTCGCCAGCGGGTTGGCGGCAACAAGCATCACGACGACGGCAGTAATTACAGCAATGACCATAATCGGCAAGTGTTCGGTCATGCCCACGGCAGTGATGATACTGTCGATGGAGAACACCAGATCCAGCATCAGGATCTGCACGATGGCCGCGCTCATGCTCAATGCCACGACCGAACCCAGGGCTTTCTCTTCTTCGGTCTTGACGTCCATGCTGTGGTGAATTTCCGTCGTCGCTTTCCAGACCAGGAACAGGCCACCAGCGATCAGAATCATGTCCTTCCACGAGAACGCCTGGCCGAACACCTCGAATACCGGCTCTGTCAATTGCACGATGTACGCCACGGTGCTGAGCAATCCAAGGCGCATCACCAGCGCCATACCGATACCCAGTTTGCGGGCCTTTTCTCGTTGGTGCTCAGGGAGCTTGTTGGTGATGATCGAGATGAAGATCAGGTTATCGATACCCAATACGACTTCCATGACCACCAGTGTTGCCAGCGCGATCCAGGCTGCCGGACTTGTTGCGAGTTCCAATAGGTATTCCATAGATCACTGCCCTGCCTGAGCCAATATTAGTTGTAAGTCAGATTTATTTATCGGTCGTATTTTCGGTTTCAGCCGAGCTTTGTGGTGGCTGCTGCACCGAAAGTTCCTGTTTTGCCTCATCAATGGCCTTGGTTGCGGCTTGATGTGTTTCGTCAATCGCCTGTTTTGCAGTGTCGGCTGCTGCATTCACCACATGCTTGGTGGATGACTCTATCTGATCGCATCCTGACATTACCAGCAGCGAGCAGCCCAGCAGTGCAGCGTAAAGAGTTTTATTCATGGCTTCCTCGTTAAGCAAGGCTGGGCGGCGTGTTCAGCCCGGCGTTGGAAGCAGATTCTAGACATTTTGAAACATACGGAAAATTCGATTTTATAAGGCTTATACTTCGGTTTTACCGAATCGGCAGAGATCATGCTCAATTACCGTCAGCTTCACTATTTCTGGGTAGTAGCCAAAACCGGCAGCATCGTGCGCGCCTGCGAGCAGTTGAATCTCACCCCGCAGACCGTCAGCGGGCAGATCAGCCTGCTGGAGGCATCACTGGGTGTCGATCTGTTCCAGCGCGTAGGCCGGCAACTGGAAATGACTGAAGCGGGTCGCCTGGCCCTGCCCTACGCCGAACAGATGTTTCAGTTGGGCAATGATCTGGAAAACCTGCTGCGCTCGCAGCCCGATGAACAGCAACTGCTGTTGCGCATCGGGGTCGCTGATGTGGTGCCCAAGTCCATCGTGTACCGGCTGATTGCCCCGACCATGAACCTCAGTGAGTCCATTCGCATTACCTGCCGGGAAGATAAACTGGAAAGGCTGCTGGCAGACCTGGCAATTCAGCGTCTGGACCTGGTGATCTCGGACAGCCCCATGCCGCAGCACCTGGATATCAAGGGCTACAGCCAGAAACTGGGAGAATGCGGGGTCAGCTTTTTTGCGACCCGTGAAGTGGCAGAACGTATCGGAAGTGGCTTTCCGCAGTGCATGCACGGTGCGCCGCTATTGATTCCAGGCCAGGAAACCGTCGTTCGCGGCAGGCTGATGCGCTGGTTTGCCGAACAGAGCATCCAGCCGCGCATCATCGGCGAGTTCGATGACAGTGCGCTGATGAAGGCGTTTGGCAAATCCGGCAGCGGTGTCTTTGTTGCGCCCAGCGTCATCGCCGATGAGGTGCAGAACCAGTATGGCGTACAACTGATAGGCCACACTGATGCGGTGACCGAATCCTTCTACGCCATCACCGTAGAGCGCAAGGTCAAACACCCTGGCGTTGTCGCCATCGCCGAAAGCGCACGAAACCAGTTGTTTACCGACGCAAATTAGGCGGCAAGCGGGCCGGAATCACGTCTGATCAGCAGCACTGCCAGCACAATCGCAAGAGCGATAATGCCAGCGGCGGCGAAACCGACGTTAACCCAGACCGAGGTGATCAATGACCCTGCCACCGATCATCGCACCAATGCCGATGCCAAGATTCGCTCCGGCGATGTTAAGCGACGCCGCGAACGCAGGTGCTTGCGGCGCGGCCTTGATCAACCGCACATGACTGACCAGAAACAAGGCTGCCTGGGTGATACCCCATATTGCCAGCGCGACTGGCAAGGCGAACACCGAGTGGATGCTGGGCACCACAGCGACCATGCCGACCACCATGAAGGCGCAGAATACCAGGCTGGCAATCAGCGGATGCCGGTCAACCATGCGCCCGCCCAGCGAGTTGCCGAGCAAGCCGACCGCGCCAAACCCCATCAGGCACCAGCCCACCAGGCTGCCATCGAACCCGGCGAGACGCTCCAGCATGTCCGCCAGATAGGTGTAGGCGGTGAACATGCCGCTGAATACCAGTACCGACAGCAGCACATGCCCCTGCATCATCCGGCTGCGCAAAATACCGAACTGGTTGAGGATCGACACCGGGTTTTTCTTCGCCGCGGCCCGTGGCAGATAGACCGCCAGCAATAGAGCCTTGGCAAATGCCAGACCGGCGAGCACCAGAAACGCACTGCGCCAGCCGAAAGCATCGGAAATCAAAGTACCTATGGGGATGCCGAACACAGTGGCGCAAACGATGCCGAAACCGATTCTGGCAATCGCCCTGCCAGCGAACTGCGGCCCGACGATGTCCACGGCGGTTTCACTGGCCAGCGCCCAGAATACCGGCAGCCCCAACGCAGGAATCAGCCGCGCCAGCCCCATCACGGCAATATTGGGTGCCAGCGCTGCCAGTAGATTTGAAAAGCCGAATAGCACAAGAATGCTGATGAACAGACGCTTGCGCTCGAAACGCGAGAAATAAGCGGTCAGAAAAGGACCGAACGCTGCAACCGTGAATGCGAACAGGGTGACCAGCAGCCCCGCTTGCGAAACCGTGACATCCAGATCGCGGGCAACCGCAGGCAAAAGACCGACAATGACGAATTCTGTGGTCAGCACGGTAAAACCGGCGGCCGACAACAGAAGTATGGGCAACAACATGAATACTCCAGAACAACACTACAGCCCGAAAAACAGGGCTGACACCCCAACAACTCTCGCTCCCACGCTCCGCGTGGTAATGCATTTCGTGACGCTCTGCGTCAGCCAATGCATGCCAATGCGGAGCATTGGCATGATAGTCAGTTGGATTTGCGCATAACGCCGAGGGACGAGTACATCAGCGAGGCTTCAGCACCGCACGTTTCAGAATCAGAACTTGCCCATGAAGTCACGCTTGCCGATTTCAACGCCGTTATGGCGCAGCAGGTCGTAAGCGGTGGTGACATGGAAGAAGAACTGCGGCAAGGCGTAGCTGAGCAGATAAGCCTGACCGTTCAGGCGCTTTTCCTTTTCAGTGCCGGGGCGCAGGACGATTTCGATACCCTCCTTGCCGTCGACCTGTTCGGGCGTGATGCTGCCGATGAACGCAAGCGTCTTGGCAAGCAGTGCCTGCAGTTCGGCAAAGGTGGTTTCGGTGTCATCGTATTGCGGGATCTCGACGCCTGCCAGGCGGGCCGAAGCACCCTTGGCAAAATCGACGGCAATCTGCACCTGACGGGTAAAAGGCAACATGTCCGGGAACAGACGCGCCTGCAGCAGTGCTGGCGGCTGGATTTTCTTCTCGGTCGCGTAGGCTTCGGCCTTGGTCAGAACATCGCTCAGCGCATTGAGCATTTGCTGAAAGACAGGAATGGAAGCGGCGTACAGGGAAATAGACATGACATATCCTGATTGAGAAAGGCGCAATTATAGACCCACCTGACGGCAAACACCGTGACACTTTTCAGCGACCCTGCAGATCAGCGCAACAGACACTGGCAATAATGTGCGCCACGCCCTACGCTGATCCACCGCCATCACTCAGGGAAGCGTCATGTCCATTGAATCGCCCTCCTCCGAATCCTCCCCGAATGCCGAGACCCTGCAACTCAACAGCACTGAAGTGCGTGTTCTGGGCTGCCTGATCGAGAAACAGGCGACCAACCCGGAAACCTACCCGCTGACCCTTAATGCACTGGTGCTTGCCTGCAACCAGAAGACCAGTCGCGATCCGGTCATGAACCTGACTCAAGGCCAGGTCGGTCAGAGCCTGCGCGCTCTTGAGGGTCGAGGCCTGACGCGTCTGGTGATGGGCAGTCGCGCTGATCGCTGGGAGCACCGGGTCGACAAGGCCGTTGAGCTGGTCCCCGCGCAGGTGATACTGACCGGCCTTTTGCTGCTGCGCGGCCCGCAAACCGTCAGCGAACTGCTCACGCGCAGTCACCGTATGCACGATTTCGAGGACAGCGAGCAACTCATCCATCAACTGGAACGGCTCATCGCCAGAGGCCTGGCGATGCTCGTACCCCGCCAGTCCGGTCAACGGGAAGATCGTTACATGCACCTGCTGGGCGACCCGGATGATCTGCAAGAGCTGCTTGCAGCCCGTCAACACGCGCCTGAGCGTAATGCGGCAAACCCGGCTGCCAGCCAGCGTCTTGACGAGCTGGAAGCGCGCGTCGCGGCCCTTGAAGAGCGCCTTGCCAGACTGGAGTGATGCCCGGCGTTCCCCGTCCGGCCCGGCGCTCAGGCTAAGGCTATACAGCCCTGGCGAACGCCGCAGCCTGTTGATACTGCTCATCGGTCGGGCGGACGCCGGTATACAGCACAAATTGTTCCAGTGCCTGGATCGCCGCGACTTCATCGCCGCTCACGACGCGCTTGCCCAGGCGACGTGCAGCCTGGATCAGCGGCGTTTCGGCAGGGGTAGCCACCACATCGAAAATCGTCTCGGCCGCATCGATGGCCTGCAAGTCAAACGACAACTCGTCAGCCTGGGCACCTTGCATGCCTAGCGGCGTAACGTTGACCAGTAAAGGTGGTCGCACGCTTCCCAGCTCCGCCTGCCAGCGAAAGCCACACGCCTCGGCCAGGCGTCGACCGGCCTGCTCGTTGCGGGCCACGATCAGGCCATCGGTGAAACCCGCATCGCGCAACGCGAACGCAACCGCCTTGGCCATGCCCCCGCTGCCGCGCAGGGCAAATGCGCTACGAGGGACGGCGTGGCTCTCCATTAGCTGCGCAACCGCGATGTAATCCGTGTTGAACGCCTTCAAATGCCCGTCGGTGTTGACGATGGTATTGATCGACTGGATGGCGGCGGCGGAAGCATCAAGTTCGTCGACCAGTTCAATGCAGGCTTCCTTGAACGGCATCGAAACCGCACTGCCGCGTATCCCCAGCGACCGAATGCCCGCCACGGCAGCGGCAAGGTCATTGGGTGAGAAGGTCTTGTAATAGAAGTTAAGGCCCAACTGCTGATAAAGATGATTGTGGAAACGCACGCCAAAGTTGCCGGGACGGGCGGCCATGGACATGCACAACAATGTGTCTCTGTTTGCAGTAATGGGCATATGGGTTTCCTCCAGACGGTAATGGCTTGAATATTCGATAAAAGCGTATGCTACGCACCAGTGAATGCGAGGACACGCGCCGCACACCTTACATAAAATTTACTCAGCACTTTCGCAGATTCTTACAATTTCGATGTCATAGTGTTATCCCGTGGCAGTGCTTGAGAGTGATGCAGGCGCGCGACAACGGGTTGAGAGCGAGGAACAATCATGATTCGTCAAATCCCCAAGATCGCCTTGTTTGTAGGTGCCCTGGCCCTTGCTGGCCAGGCGAATGCTGACCGTGGCTGGGGTGGCCCTGCCGTGGTAGGTGCTATCGTAGGCGCTGCCGTTGTCGGGGCGGCGGTATCTTCAAGTCGCGATAGAACCGTGTACGTAGAGCGCGAGCCGGTTTATGTGCAACAACAGCCGGTCTACTACGCACCACCACCGGTCTATTATCAGCCGGCCCCGGTCTACCAGGTTGTCGAGCGCTACCCACCGCCTCCACCGCCAGGCTACTACCATCGCTACGGGCCACCACCAGGCCCGGGCTATTACTACGGCCCGCCACGCGGCCGCTGGTAACCGAACAAAAAACCCGCCTCTTCAGGCGGGTTTTTCATTGGTGTGCTCACATTATCGCCTGCCGATGCAATGTGCCCGACCCTCGTTGTTATCAATGACCACTATTGAGAGTGTCGATTTCTACCTTTCCCGATCGGCCTCTACAGTAGCGGCATGGATTGAGGAGGCAGTTATGACCAAGGTACACATCATGTCCGTCGTCGGCAGTGCAGTTCCAGCGCCGCTCAGAGAGCGAGGTCTGCTGGCCTGCTGGTACCTGATTCAGGATGGCGAGCCGGTCAGCGGCCCTCTGGCGTCTTTGCCTGTGGCGGAAGCCTTGTCGCGGCAAATGCAGTGCCAGCCCCTCAACAGCTGATTTTTTCTGCGAACCTCGTGCGTTGCTCCGCACATCCCCTTGCCCGCCTCTTTGAAGGCGGGCTTTTTTTGAGCCAGGGAAAGCAGACGATCCGCCTCAGCCGCGCTCGGCCATAGCAGCATTGACCTGACAACGATGTGCCAGCTTCTGCAAGCGCTTTTCCAGTGCCATGAACACCACACGGTCGGTCCGACCACTGTCGAGTTCATCGATCAGGTCATTGGCAACCTGACGCAACTCGTGAGCCAGCACCACGCGATCATCGTTCAGGTCCTGTTTGTGAGACTCGAACAGGCGATGCAGGTAGTCCTGCAATGTGTATTTCAAGCTGTGCCGGTCAGTGGCGCGTAGGTGCGTCAGGTTGAGACTGATACGGCCCTGCAATTCGCTTAGCTCGCCACACAGATACTGCATGCGCCGCGCGTAGCCAACTTCGCGGTCACGTACCTGCTTGCGCGCCTGCTCCGCTTCCTGCTTGCGCTGAATGGCGGGTACAGCCACGGCAACCATCAAGCCTACGATCAGGCCGATGGCCTGCATCCAGCCTGCCCAGTCACTGGGGCGCGATGTAAAGCCGACACCCAGCAGCAGGATGACAACCAGCGAAGCGATGATCACCAGTACTGCGTAATCCTTGCTGACAAACCCCTTGAGCATTGCATGACTCCTTGAATCGGTGACCTGAATGGCATGGAATGCTAATCGGTGCAGGCCTTTCACACCACGACTATTCAATTGTGGTTCGGTTTTAAACAGGTTTGAAAGCAAAAAGCCACTTAACCGCAACTTAACGAAATCCCGTTTCCTGCATTTATTAATGAAACGCCCTACGACACCCATCGACATACCGCAAAGTCTGCTCATAAAATGCAGCGTTTTGACGCGATCCCTTCCATTACCACCTTTATCGAGTGAGCCTTGCTCTTGAAAATTCGTCTGTCTCTTCTGGGCCTATTATTTGTACTTACCGGCCCGGCGCTTTCCACTACCACGCTGGCAAACGAATCCGCTGTTCTGAATCGTGATCCTTCCAATCTGCACCTCGCCTCAGGCAGCGCAATGGTCATCGACCTGCAAACCGACAAGGTTCTGTACTCCAGTAATCCGGACGTGATTGTACCGATTGCCTCGGTCACCAAACTGATGACCGCGATGGTAGTCCTTGATGCCAAACAATCGATGGACGAAGTCATACCGGTCAATATCTCCCAGACCCCGGAAATGAAAGGTGTTTTCTCCCGGGTCAAACTCGGCAGTGAAATGAACCGCCGCGACATGTTGCTGATCACCCTGATGTCGTCGGAAAACCGCGCTGCGGCGAGCCTGGCGCACAGCTATCCCGGTGGTTATCCCGCGTTCATTCTGGCGATGAATGCCAAGGCCAAGGCACTGGGCATGAAACATACCGCCTATGTCGAACCTACCGGCCTGTCGGTTTACAACGTATCCACCGCACGCGACCTCACCAAGCTGGTGATGGCGGCACGCAAATACCCGATGCTCAGTGAACTGAGCACCACCGAGCAAAAGACGGTGACGTTCCGCAAACCGACCTACACCCTGGGTTTCAGCAACACCGACCACCTGGTGCGCAAGGACAACTGGGATATCAAACTGACCAAAACCGGCTTTACCAATCAGGCCGGCCACTGCCTTGTGCTGCTGACCAGCATGGCCAATCGTCCGGTTTCCGTGGTTATTCTGGATGCTTTCGGCAAGTACACCCACTTCGCTGACGCCAGCCGTATACGCAAGTGGATGGAAACCGGCCAGAGCGGCCCGGCACCTGAAGTTGCCCTGCAGTACAAGAAAGAAAAGAATCTGGTCATGAGACAGACCGGTATTCAAGCCAAAGACTGAAGGGTACGTGCAACAAAAAAACGGTCGCGATGCTTGCACATCGCGACCGTTTTTATTTACCCGTTGCGCACTCAGTTGTACTGAGTGACCAGCTTGGTGTTCAGGTAAGCCTCAATGGCCTCGGTGCCGCCTTCGGAACCGTAACCGGAATCCTTGATCCCGCCGAACGGGACTTCGGGCAAGCCGATACCCTGATGGTTGATCGACAGCATGCCCGCCTCAATGTAAGTACTCAGCGCCTGAGCGGTCTTCATCGAGGTCGTGAACGCGTAGGACGCCAACCCGAACGGCACCCGGTTGGATTCGGCAATAGCCTCTTCAACCGTGTCGAACGGCACCAGCAGCGCAACCGGCCCGAAAGGTTCTTCGTTCATGATGCGCATTTGCGGTGTCAGGCCACTCAATACGGTTGGCTCGAAGAAATAGCCCGGCCCCTCGACAGCCTTACCTCCGGCAGACAGGGTTGCACCGCCACGCACAGCGTCTTCGATCAGATCGACCAGCGCAGGAATACGTCGCTCGTTGGCTACCGGCCCCATCGTGGTGCCCGCCTCCAGACCGTTGCCGACCTTGATCTCGCGGGTCAGGCCCACAAATCTCTCGGTGAACGCATCCAGCACCTTGCGTTGCACCAGAATCCGCGTCGGCGATACGCAGACCTGGCCGGCATTGCGGAACTTCGCGGTGGCCAGCACGCGCGCAGCGAGGTCGATATCAGCGTCATCGAACACCAGCGCCGGCGCATGACCACCCAGCTCCATGGTTGCCCGCTTCATATGTTTCCCGGCGAGTGCAGCCAGTTGCTTGCCGACCGGTGTCGAACCGGTAAACGTGACCTTGCGAATCACCGGATGCGGGATCAGGTAGCCAGAGATTTCAGCCGGATCGCCGTAGACCAGACCAATCACGCCTGCCGGAACACCGGCATCGGCAAACGCCCGAATCAGCTCGGCAGGCGACGCCGGAGTTTCTTCCGGAGCCTTGACGATGATCGAGCACCCGGCTGCCAGTGCAGACGACAACTTGCGCACTACCTGATTGATCGGAAAATTCCACGGTGTGAACGCCGCAACAGGACCGACCGGCTCCTTGACGACCTTCTGCTCAATGGCCACGCCACGCGAAGGCACGATACGGCCATAGCTGCGACGCCCTTCCTCGGCCAGCCAGTCGATGACATCAGCGGCAGAAAGGGTTTCCATCCGCGCCTCGGCCAAGGGCTTGCCCTGCTCCTGGGTCATGATCCGGGCAATGTTGTCGGCACGCTCGCGAATCAGGTTCGCGGCTTTCTGCATCAGCTTGTAGCGATCATAGGCCGAGGTGGCGCGCCAGGTGGCAAAGCCACGCTCGGCTGCCGCCAGGGCTTCGTCAAGGTCGGTGATACCGGCATGTGCAACACTGCCCAGCGACTGGCCGGTTGCAGGGTCTATGACCGGAATGGAACGGCCATCGCGGCTCGCGCGCCATTGGCCATCGATATAAAGCTGTACGTCTGGATACATGAAAACCTCCATAGGTAATTGAAAAAACGGCGTTACTGAGCGATCAGACTCGCTGCTCGGCACCAGCCATTGGCAAAGGGGCCTCGATATCGTGCTCGCCGCCCATGGCTTCGTATTTCTTGCGCAGGGCCCTGAGGTCCTTCTGCGTGAGGCCGTCGAGGTTCAGCAACGAGTTCTGCGCATCCTTGGTCACGCGCAACAGCTCGTCGACTTTCAGGTGCAGGACGTCGTTGTCACGGTTCTGCGTGTTCTGGATCAAGAACACCATAAGGAAGGTAATGATGGTAGTCGACGTATTGATGATCAACTGCCAGGTATCGTTGTAGTGAAACCACGGACCGGTGAATGCCCAGAGACAAATAAGCACGACGGCTGAAGCAAAAGTGGCCGGGCTGCCGGCCCATTTCGAAAGGGATTGGGAAAATCTGGAGAACTTCATTAACAACTGCCTGAACACGGGATGTCTTACATGGACACCGCTAACGCATTGAAATTTCTTGCAACAGTTGGATCCGTTCAGCTTACTGACAGGCTTCAATGCCTATTAAACCCGGAAGGTGTATATCCGCAGTGGCACCGACCATTCATCGCGCCTGAAATATCACGCCTGATGCGGGAGAAACGGCACCCTCCAGGCACCGCTTCAACCGCACTAACGTTCTATGTATTCACAGAATCGGCTTGCCGCCCGTCACTGCATAGCGCGAGCCGGAAATGTAACTGGCTTCGTCCGAGGCCAGCAAAACGTAGATGGGCGAAACTTCCACCGGCTGACCTGGACGGCCCAGCGGGGTCTCGCTGCCGAAGCTTTTGACGTCTTCGTCGGTCATGGTCGCCGGGATGAGTGGCGTCCAGATCGGGCCAGGGGCCACGCTGTTCACGCGGATACCCTTGTCGCCCAGCAACTGCGCCAGGCCACCGGTGAAATTGGCAATCGCGCCTTTGGTGGTCGCATACGCCAGCAGCGTCGGTTTGGGCATGTCCGAATTGACCGAACTGGTGTTGATGATCGAGCCACCCCTCGGCATATGCGGGACCGCGGCCTTGCAGATACGAAACATCGCAGTGATGTTGATATCGAAGGTCTTGACCCACTCTTCGTCGGAGATTTCTTCCAGCGTCTCGTGATTCATCTGGAACGCGGCGTTGTTGACCAGCACATCGATACGGCCAAATTCAGCCACCGTCTTGCTCACGATGTCTTCGCACTGTTGCTTCTGAGCCAGATCACCCGGCAACAGCAGACACTTCATACCGGCCTCTTCGACCCAGCGCTTGGTTTCTTCCGCGTCTTCATGCTCGTTCAGGTACGAGATTGCAACCTGCGCGCCTTCTCGTGCAAAGGCTATGGCGACAGCGCGACCGATGCCGCTATCGGCACCGGTGATCAATGCAATCTTGCCCTGCAGGCGCCCGGAGCCCTTGTAGCTTTTTTCGCCGCAATCCGGATAAGGGTCCATCTTACCCTGCAACCCTGGAACCTCTTGCGGCTGACTGGCAAACGGTGGCTTTGGGTATTCTTCGTTCATCTGAATAAATCTCCCTGGCTCAATAAAAACTGACTGAATAAAAATAGCGCTGCCCCTTGTCGCCGGGCACGGCCAAAGGCGACAAGGGGGTTGATCAGTTGCAGCAATCAGGCACTCGGCTTGAGAACCACTTTGGTCCAGCCTTCATCGCGCGCGTCGAAATGCTGATAGGCCGCAGGACCTTCCTCAAGTTTCAGACGATGGGAAATGATCTGCGAAGGCTTGGCCCGATCATGGTGGATCAGCTCGGCCAGGCGACGGTTGTAGGCTTTGACGTTGGCCTGTCCGGTGCGAATCTGCTGGCCTTTGAACCAGAACGAGCCGAAATCGAAGGCCATTTTGCCTTCCTTCGCCAGATCGTTATGCGCGCCCGGGTCCTGTGGCACGAAAACACCCACGACACCGATACCGCCAGTGGCCTTGGTCGAGGCCACGAGGTTGTTCATGGTGACGTGATTGGCCTCATGACCATGACGGTCGCAACACTGATAACCCACGCACTCGCAACCACGATCAGTGCCTTTGCCATTGGTCAGATTGAGAATCTGATCCACCGCACCCTGCTCCAGCGAATTGATCGGCGTCGCGCCCATTTTCGCTGCAAGTGCCAGGCGATCCGGGTGGTTGTCGACCACGAAGACTTGCGAAGCACCCTTGATCATTGCCGAGTGCGCAGCCATCAGACCAACCGGACCGGCACCGTAAATGGCAACACTTTCGCCAGGCAGCAGGCCGGCTAGCTCGGTGGCATGCCAACCGGTAGGAAAGATGTCCGAGAGCATGACGTAGTCTTCTTCACGCTCGGCAGCATCTTCAGGCAACAGCAGGCAGTTGAAGTCGGCATACGGCACGCGCAACAGCTCGGCCTGGCCACCTTCATGATCGCCCATGTCGGCAAAGCCGTAAGCCGCACCCGCGCTGCCCGGGTTGGCGGTCAGGCAATAACCGGTCAGGCCTTTCTCACAGTTTTCGCAAAAGCCGCAGCCAATATTGAACGGCAGGCACACCCAGTCGCCCACTTTGATGCGGTCGACGCCGGCGCCGACTTCGATCACCTGGCCGAGATTCTCATGGCCGAAAATGCGCCCGGTCTCGAAAGACGTGCGGCCTTCGTACATGTGCAGGTCCGAGCCACAGATGTTGGTGGAGGTCACTCGGACAAGAGCATCTGTTGGCTTCTGGATCTTCGCATCCGGTACGTTTTTGACACTGACGTCACGCGGACCGCCATAGACGATGGCTTTCATGTTCTGAGTCTCCTTAGGTGAAAAATTCGGTAGGGCTTTTTAAGGCTCACCGAATATCTGTCACGACCAGAAGACGCCTGTTCAAAGTGATTGCCTTCATACCTGACGAGTGGTCATTGATGAGCGCGAGCCAGAGCGGTTCGTGCGTATTGATCCGGGAATATGAAATGAGTCCCGGCCCCTGTATTCACTGCAAAGAAAGCATTTGCACACCCAATCTTATGGTATACCATCATACGAAATACAAAAGCACTTACTCCGGGAGTCGTTCATGAGTTTTGAAATTCGCAAGATCGTCACGTACACCGAAGAAACCTTTATCGAGGGCGGCAAGGCCGCCGACAAGCCGGTCACCATGATCGGGTTGGCGGCCGTGATCAAGAACCCTTGGCTGGGCCGTGGTTTCGTCGAAGACCTGAAACCGGAGATTCGCGCCAACTGCTCCGCACTGGGCGAGTTTATGGTCAAGCGCCTCACCGATGCGATTGGCGGCGCGCAGAACATCGAGGCCTATGGCAAGGCTGCAGTGGTCGGGGCGGAAGGCGAAATCGAACACGCTTCGGCGGTGATCCATACCCTGCGCTTTGGCAATCATTACCGTGAAGCCGTCAAGGCCAAGAGCTACCTGAGCTTTACCAATAAGCGCGGTGGCCCAGGCACGTCCATCCAGATTCCGATGATGCACAAGGATGATGAAGGCCTGCGCTCGCACTACATCACGCTGGAGATGCACATCGAAGATTCGCCCCGTGCCGACGAAATCATCGTAGTCCTCGGTGCCGCCAACGGCGGACGCCTGCACGCGCGGATCGGCAATCGTTATATCGACCTGGAAGAACTGGCCGCCGAAAAGGCTCAGTAATCCATAAAAGCTGCGATCAATCTTCCAACCTCTGCGCAGGAGCGATCCATGATTCAGCTCACCGCTGAACACACCCCGGCGGGTACCAGCTATCTGGCTACCGGCCAAGGTCACCCCGTGGTGTTGATTCACGGGGTGGGCCTGAACAAGGAAATGTGGGGCGGCCAGATCGTTGGCCTGGCTACGCATTATCAGGTAATCGCTTATGACATGCTCGGCCATGGTGCCAGCCCGCGTCCGGACCCGGACACTGGCCTTCCGGGCTATGCCGAGCAACTTCGTGAGTTGCTCGAGCATTTGCAACTGCCCCAGGCGACGGTCGTCGGCTTCTCGATGGGCGGGCTGGTGGCTAGGGCATTCGCGCTGGAGTTTCCGCAGCTTCTCGCCGGGTTGGTGATTCTCAACAGCGTGTTCAACCGCAGCCCTGAACAGCGTGCAGGCGTCATTGCGCGCACCAGCCAGGCCGCCGAGCACGGGCCGGACGCCAACGCAGGCGAAGCTTTGTCACGCTGGTTCAGCCGTGAGTATCAGGCGGCCAACCCGGCGCAGATTGCGGCCATTCGGCAGAATCTGGCCAGTAACGATCCGCAAGGCTACCTGACTACCTACAAGCTGTTTGCTACCCAGGATATGTACCGCGCCGAAGATCTGGGCGATATTCGCGCACCGACCCTGATTGCCACTGGCGAACTTGACCCTGGATCAACGCCGGAAATGGCCCGTGAGCTGGCCATGCGCATCAGCGGTGCCGAAGTCGCGATACTGCCCGATCAACGCCATATGATGCCGGTTGAGTCGCCGCGCCTGGTCAACCAGGTGTTACTCGACTTCTTTGAAAAAACCGGTCTCGACAAATTGGCGACTGCCCACAACTCGATCAAGGGGATAGTTGCATGAGCCTTACCCGCTTTCAGATGTGCATCGACGGCCAATGGGTCGATGCGTTGTCCGGCAAGACTTTCGACAGCCTCAACCCGGCGCTGGCTGAACCGTGGGCGCAACTGCCCGACGCCGACGAAGCCGATGTCGAACGTGCTGTGCAGGCTGCTCAGAAAGCCTTCGAGGGCCCAGCGTGGCGAGGCCTTACTGCCACGGCACGCGGCAAGCTGCTGCGCAAACTGGGCGACCTGATCGCCGAAAACAAAGAGAATCTGGCGCAGCTGGAAAGCCGCGACAATGGCAAGCTGATTCGCGAAACCCGTGGTCAGGTCAGTTACCTGCCGGAGTTCTTTCATTACACCGCCGGGCTGGCTGACAAGCTCGAGGGCGGCACCCTGCCCCTCGACAAGCCGGACCTGTTCGCCTACACCGTGCATGAACCGATGGGCGTGGTCGCCGGAATCATTCCGTGGAACAGCCCGTTGTACCTGACCGCCATCAAGCTGGCCCCGGCGCTGGCGGCTGGCAATACCATCGTCCTAAAGCCATCGGAACACGCCTCGGCCACCGTGCTTGAGCTGGCGCGGCTGGCGCTTGAAGCGGGTATCCCGCCCGGCGTGGTCAACGTCATCACCGGTTACGGCCCGACAACAGGCGCTGCACTGACCCGCCACCCGCTGGTGCGCAAGATTGCCTTTACCGGTGGCGCGGCCACGGCTCGCCACGTGGTGCGCAGCAGCGCCGAGAATTTCGCCAAACTGTCATTGGAACTCGGCGGAAAATCACCGAATATCATTTTCGCCGACGCCGATCTGGACAGTGCCATCAATGGTGCGGTCGCAGGCATCTATGCAGCGTCCGGGCAAAGCTGTGTGTCCGGCTCGCGACTGCTGGTGCAGGACGAAATCTACGATGAGTTCATTGAACGCCTGGCCGAGCGCGCCAGTCGTATCCGGATCGGCAATCCGCAGGATGAAACTACCGAAATGGGGCCGATGGCCACAGCCCAGCAACTGGCCGTGGTAGAAGGCCTGGTGGCGGACGCGCTGGCCGAAGGTGCACGCCTGCGTCTGGGCGGCAAGCGCCCGAGGCTGGACAGCAAAGGCTGGTTCTATGAACCTACGCTGTTAGAATGCGACCGCAACTCGATGAAAATCATGCAGGAAGAAGTGTTCGGCCCGGTGGCATCGGTGATTCGTTTCAAGGACGAAGCGGAGGCGCTGGCCATTGCCAACGACTCACAGTTCGGCCTGGCTGCCGGAATCTGGACCCGTGACCTGGGCCGTGCGCATCGCCTGGCGCGGGATATTCGCTCGGGTATCATCTGGGTCAACACCTATCGTGCCGTGTCGGCCATGGCGCCTATCGGCGGTTTCAAAAACAGCGGCTACGGCCGCGAGAGCGGGATAGACTCCGTACTGGCCTACACCGAACTGAAAACGGTGTGGATCAACCTTTCGCAGGCGCCCATGCCTGATCCATTTGTCATGCGTTAACGAGGCCGCTGCGATGATCGAACCGAGTATCTACAAAGAAGTCATGGCGTCATTTCCTTCAGGCGTCACGATTGTTACCACGCTGGACCCCGAGGGCAATCTGGTCGGTATCACCGCCAGTGCGTTCAGTGCGCTGTCCATCGACCCGGCGCTGGTGCTGTTCTGCCCCAACTACGCATCGGACACTTACCCGGTGCTGCGCGACAGCAAAAAATTCGCCATTCACTTGCTGTCTGCCGACCAGCAGGTCGAAGCCTATGCGTTCGCCAGCAAGGGCAAGGACAAGACCAAAGGCATCGAGTGGCACTTGAGCGAGCTGGGCAACCCGCTGCTGGGCAAGGCAACCGCTATCATTGAATGCGAGCTGTGGCGCGAATACGACGGTGGCGATCATGCAATCATTGTCGGCGCAGTGAAAAACCTGATCCTGCCCGCTGTACCAGTCACACCAATGGTTTATCACCGCGGCAAGATGGGCGCACTGCCAGCCATCGTCTGAGGCTGCGCCGGGCGGTTTTGGTGGTTGCAGGCATCGGCGTGATAAACTCGGCCGCGACCCGGGTTCATCCGTCCGGGCCATGCAGCAGCCCGCGTGGTTCGTGGGCTGCCGACATGAGCGAGACTTTGTTTCCAGCCACGGTTTCCAGTCACGTTTTTACTTTGACAGCCCCATTCCGAGCACACCCGATGAAACGCCTGCCACTCGATGACACCTTCAAGGTCAACCGCAACCCCGTCACCCTGCGGGAGATTGTGCTGGACAAGCTGCGCAGCGCGATCATGAATTTTCAGCTGCTGCCGGGCGATCGTCTGGTCGAGCGTGATCTGTGTGACCGTCTGGGCGTCAGCCGCACCTCAGTGCGCGAGGCGCTGCGCCATTTGGAATCCGAAGGCCTGGTCGAGTTCGCCGATGCCAAGGGCCCGCGCGTTGCCATTATCACCCTGGCAGACGCGTGCGATATCTACGAGCTGCGGTGCGTACTGGAGGGCCTGATTGTTCAGCTGTTCACCCTGCGCGCCAAGCCCAAGGACATTCGCGCCCTGGAAAAAGCTCTGGAGGAAAATCGCCAGGCGCTCAAGGAAGGCGAGCTGCAGCAAGTGATCGATTCGGTTCAGGGTTTCTATGACGTGCTGCTGGAAGGCTCCGGTAATCACGTCGCCGCAACACAGCTGCGTCAGTTGCAGGCGCGCATCAGCTATCTACGCGCCACATCGGTCTCCCAGGAAAACCGCCGCGGTGCGAGCAACAAGGAAATGGAACTGATGGTCGAGGCCATCAAGAGCGGCGACCCGATGGCCGCGCATCAGGCCTCGGTCGATCACGTGCGCAACGCCGCACGCGTGGCACTGGAATATTTGAAATCCAAGCAGGACGAAGACACCAAAGTCCGCGAAATCATCGCGCCCGTGGCACTCAAAGAACCCCGCATAGGGCGCTGACATGGTCACACCGCGCTTCTGCCCTCAATGCGGATGCGCTGACCTGGCTCAGCGCGTCCCCGAGGGCGATACCCACGCGCGGTTGATATGCGGCGGCTGCCAGTACATTCATTACGTCAACCCGAAGATCATTGCCGGCTGCATCATCGAGCAGGAAGGCAAATATCTGCTGTGCCAACGCGCCATACCGCCGCGCCCCGGCACTTGGACACTGCCTGCCGGGTTCATGGAAAGCGGCGAAACCACCGAGCAGGCGGCGCTGCGTGAGGTCTGGGAAGAAACCGGAGTGCGTGCCGAAATCGTCTCGCCCTATTCCATCTTCAGCGTGCCGCGGATCAGCGAAGTCTACATCGTGTTCCGTGCCATCGCCCTGGAAGTCACCGGCCAGTTCGGCCCGGAAACCCTGGACTACCAATTCTTCGCCCCTGAAGACATCCCGTGGGACAGCATCTATTACCCCGCCATCCGCCAGATACTGGAACGCTATATCGAAGAGCGTCAGGCGGGGGTGTATGGCATCTACATCGGCAACGACGACACCGGCAAGGTCCATTTTATTCGTTAAGTGCAGCTCCAGGCGAAGCAGTCCGGGCCGCACCTGGATTTTGCCTGCTGCTCAAGGCTGCCCCTCGACTATCACGATTTCGGCCTTGGCTGCGCCCTGTCGATGGCTCATGGCGTTCTGGTATTGCGGCGAGTGATAGCAGGCAACTGCCTGCTCGTAGGACTCAAATTCGATAATCACCGTACGTTGTGGCGTCGCACGCCCTTCCAGCGCTTCGGAACGCCCGCCCCTCGCCAGAAATTTGCCACCAAACAGCACGAACGCTGCGGGGGCACGCTGGGTGTATTCAGTGTACTGCTGAGGGTCAGTTACATCGACGTGTGCAATCCAATAAGCCTTCATCGTGATCTCACTGTTTCAATGATGGGGAATCTGTGAAATATTCTGTCTTATGGTATACCACGATTCGTTTACCCATAAAACCGGGATACTGAACATGGCATTCGACCGCATCGAAGACATCATTGAAGACTACCGCCTGGGCAAAATGGTTTTGCTGGTTGATGACGAAGACCGGGAAAACGAAGGCGATCTGCTGCTTGCCGCTGATTGCTGTTCAGCACAGGCAATCAGCTTCATGGCTCGCGAAGCACGCGGGCTGATCTGCCTGACGCTGACCGATGAGCACTGCCAGCGTCTTGGCCTGGAGCAAATGGTGCCGAGCAACGGCAGTGTCTTCGCCACCGCGTTCACGGTGTCCATCGAAGCGACAACGGGCGTGACCACCGGCATCAGCGCGGCAGATCGTGCGCGTACCGTTCAGGCCGCCGTCAACCCGCACGCAGTACGGGAAGACCTGGTGCAGCCGGGTCATATCTTCCCGTTACGCGCGCGTGACGGCGGTGTTCTGACCCGCGCCGGGCACACTGAAGCGGGCTGCGATCTGGCACGTATGGCTGGTTTTTCCCCCGCCTCGGTGATTGTCGAGGTCATGAATGACGACGGCACAATGGCGCGTCGCCCTGATCTGGAACTGTTCGCCGAGAAACACGGAATACGTATCGGTACCATCGCCGACCTGATCCATTACCGGCTTAGCACCGAGCACACCATCGTCAGGATTGGGGAGCGCGACCTGCCCACCGTACACGGCACCTTCCGCCTGTTCAGCTACGAAGACCGCATCGAAGGTGGCGTACACATGGCCATGGTGATGGGTGATATCCGCCGCGACGACCCTACTCTGGTGCGCGTGCATGTGGTCGACCCGTTGCGCGACCTGGTCGGTGCCAAATACACCGGCCCGTCGAACTGGACGCTCTGGGCCGCGCTGCAACGGGTGGCGCAAGAAGGTCGCGGCGTGGTCGTGGTGCTGGCCAATCACGAATCCTCACAAGCGTTGCTGGAGCGAATTCCGCAACTTACCCAGCCGCCGCGCCAATACACTCGCTCGCAATCGCGTATCTATTCCGAGGTCGGTACTGGCGCTCAGATCTTGCAGGATCTGGGTGTCGGCAAACTGCGCCACCTCGGCCCGCCACTGAAATACGCAGGTTTGACCGGCTACGATCTGGAAGTGATTGAAAATATTCCGTTTCCCGGCTGACCGGCAAAAGTACCACGGGCACACCCCACGGCCTCCGCTCGGCAACCGCATGGGTTTACCGCAAAAACACTCGATGAAGGCATTTTGACAGGGCAAAACGCTTGCAGAAAGTTTGGAATACCATAATATGACATTCCATAAAAACACGATTTAGTCAGGCGCACCCGCCAAGGGACAGCACTAATAACAGCTTCCTGACCTGTACCAGGTTTCAAGGCCCATTGGACCTACTGCTCCCGATTACGCGGGCAAGAAAAGCCCGCTCAAAACACAACAAATGAGGGCGTGAAAATGGTGTTGAACAAACGTGCAGCAGCAGTTCTGGCGGCCGGCGTGCTGGCTCTCTCGAGTGTCGCCGCGAGCGCCGCCGAGAGCGTCAACTTCGTGAGCTGGGGCGGTTCCACCCAGGACTTCCAGAAAGAAGCCTGGGCAGCTCCGTTCAGCAAGGCCAGCGGGATCACGGTCGTACAGGACGGTCCCACTGACTACGGCAAACTCAAGGCCATGGTCGAAAGCGGTAACGTGCAGTGGGACGTTGTCGATGTCGAAGCCGACTTTGCCCTGCGTGCCGCCAGCGAAGGCCTGCTGGAGCCTCTGGACTTCAACACCATCAAACGCGACGAGATCGACAAGCGCTTTGTCACCGACCACGGTGCCGGTTCGTTCTTCTTCTCCTTCGTGCTTGGCTACAACGAAAGCAAAGTGGGTGCCAAACCACCCGTCGACTGGGCCGCCATGTTCGACACCAAAACCTACCCCGGCAAACGCTCGCTGTATAAGTGGCCAAGCCCTGGCGTGCTTGAACTGGCTCTGCTGGCCGACGGTGTAGCACCTGACAAGCTCTACCCGCTGGACCTCGACCGCGCCTTCAAGAAACTCGACACCATCAAGAAGGACATCGTCTGGTGGGGCGGCGGCGCACAGTCTCAACAACTGCTGGCCTCTGGCGAAGTGTCGATGGGCCAGATGTGGAACGGCCGGGTCTATGCCCTGCAACAGGACGGCGCACCGGTGGGTGTGAGCTGGAAACAAAATCTGGTCATGGCTGATTTTCTGGTCGTGCCAAAAGGCGCAAAAAACAAGGATGCCGCGATGAAGTTCATCGCCAATGCAACCAGCGCCAAAGGCCAGGCAGACTTCTCCAACCTCAGTGCCTATGCCCCGGTAAACACTCAGAGCGTTGCGCGCCTGGACTCAACACTGGCACCTAACCTGCCGACCGCCCATGTTGCCGATCAAATCACTCTCGACTTCGCATACTGGGCCAAGAATGGCGCAGACATTGCGACACGGTGGAACGAATGGCTGGTCAAGTAAAAATGACAGCGGTCGCTCCTCGTCAACCCATCCCGGCCGGTGGTGCTCCGCGCACCGCCGGTGCGGCACACGACAAGGCGACGAGCATGCAGCGATCCCCTTCCCTCGCTCAGCGCTGGCGTGGCAGCCGCAATCTGCTTCCGGCGCTGATCTTTCTCGGACTGTTTTTCTTCGCCCCGTTGATCGGCCTGCTGCTGCGCGGTGTGCTTGAGCCGGTGCCGGGCCTTGGCAACTACGAACAACTGTTCGCCAACTCGGCTTACTCGCGGGTGCTGCTCAATACCTTTTCCGTCGCTGGTCTGGTGACCTTGTTCAGCCTGCTGCTGGGCTTCCCGCTGGCCTGGGTCATCACCCTGGTACCGCGTGGCTGGGGACGCTGGATTCTGAACATTGTGCTGTTGTCGATGTGGACCAGCCTGCTGGCGCGCACCTACTCGTGGCTGGTGCTGTTGCAGGCGTCCGGGGTGGTCAACAAGGCGCTGATGGCGATGGGCATCATCGATCAGCCACTGGAGATGGTGCACAACCTGACCGGTGTGGTGATCGGCATGAGCTACATCATGATTCCGTTCATTGTCCTGCCGTTGCAGGCGACCATGCAAGCCATCGATCCGATGGTGTTGCAGGCCGGCTCGATCTGCGGTGCCAGCCCATGGACCAACTTCTTTAGGGTATTCCTGCCGCTGTGCCGTCCGGGACTGTTTTCCGGGGGGCTGATGGTGTTTGTCATGTCGCTCGGTTACTACGTTACCCCGGCGCTGCTGGGTGGCGCGCAGAACATGATGCTGCCCGAATTCATCGTCCAGCAGGTGCAGTCGTTCCTCAACTGGGGGCTGGCCAGTGCCGCCGCTGCGTTGCTGGTGCTGATTACGCTGGTGCTGTTCTACTTCTACCTGAAGCTCCAGCCGGAATCGCCGGTCGGTGCCAGTAACGCGAGGTAAACCGCCATGCTCCTGACACCCAATGCCATGAGCCCAGGCCTGCGTACGGGTCTGTACCTGACCACTGGCCTGATCGCGCTGTTTCTGTTGCTGCCGATCCTGTTCATCGTCCTGCTGTCATTCGGTTCATCACAGTGGATGGTATTTCCGCCACCCGGCTGGACACTGAAGTGGTATCAGCAGTTTTTCTCCAACCCGGACTGGATGGCCGCCGCCATGTCCAGCCTCAAGGTCGCGATTCTGACCACCATTGCCTCGGTGGCGCTGGGCCTGCCCACCGCTTTCGCGCTGGTGCGCGGCCGTTTCCCCGGGCGCGATTTTCTGTACGGCGTCTTCACCTTGCCGATGATTGTGCCGCTGGTGATTATCGCTGTTGCCGTGTACGCCCTGTTTCTCAAACTCGGTTACACCGGCACATTGTTTTCCTTCGTCGTCAGCCATGTGATCGTCGCCTTGCCGTTCACCATCATCTCGATCATCAACTCGCTGAAACTGTTCGATCAGTCCATTGAAGATGCCGCGGTAATCTGTGGCGCGTCACGCCTGCAGGCGATCTACAAAGTTACCTTTCCCGGCATCCGTCCGGGCATGATGGCTGGCGCACTGTTCGCGTTTCTGGTCTCGTGGGACGAAGTGGTGCTGAGCGTGATGATGGCCAGCCCGACCCTGCAAACCCTTCCCGTAAAAATGTGGACCACCCTGCGTCAGGACCTGACGCCGGTCATCGCTGTTGCCTCAACGCTGCTGATCGCCCTGTCGGTGCTGATCATGTTCATCGCCGCGACCCTGCGTCGCCGCAACGAAGCCAGGAGTACTTCATGAGTGCCGTGATCAAAGACCCCGCCCATCAGGATCAGAAAACGCTGGTCAGCCTGTGCAACCTGAACAAGCACTACGGTGATTTCGCCGCCGTCGACAACATTTCCCTGGATATTCAGGACGGCGAATTCCTGACCTTTCTCGGTTCCAGTGGCTCGGGTAAAAGCACCACGCTGTCAATGCTCGCCGGTTTCGAGACGCCCAGTTCGGGCGAGATTCTGGTCAGTGGCAAATCGCTGGTCAATGTGCCGCCGCACAAGCGCGACATCGGCATGGTGTTTCAGCGCTACTCGCTATTCCCGCACCTGTCGGTACGCGACAACATTGCTTTCCCGCTGGCGATCCGCAAGTTGCCTGCGGCCGAACGCGAAAAGAAAGTCGATGCGATGCTCAAGCTCGTCCAGCTGGAAGAGTTTGCTCACCGCCGCCCTTCGCAACTGTCCGGTGGCCAGCAGCAACGAGTCGCCATTGCCAGGGCGCTGGTCTACGAGCCACGCATCCTGCTGATGGACGAGCCGCTGGGCGCACTGGACAAGAAGCTGCGTGAAGACCTGCAGGACGAACTGCGTCAGTTGCATCGTCGGCTGGGCATCACCATCGTCTATGTGACCCACGATCAGGAAGAAGCCATGCGCCTGTCCCAGCGCATCGCGATTTTCAGCCACGGTAAAATCGTCGGCCTGGGCTCGGGTTATGACCTGTATCAGGACCCGCCAAATGCCTTCGTTGCGTCGTTTCTCGGCAACTCGAACTTCCTCAGGCTCAAAGCACAGGGCAACGCCGTAGCTACGTTTGAAGGCCTTGCGCTGGCGATTCGCCTGACCCCGGGCCTGAAGACCGATCAGGACGTTCTGCTGATGGTTCGCCCGGAGAAAGCCCAGGCGCTGAGCGTTGAACAGGCTGCTGGCACACCACTGGAAGCAGGCTGGAACGAAGTGAGTGCCAAGGTCAATGAGGTGCTTTTTCTCGGCGAGAGCCAGACCTGCTCGGTGGTCACCACAGGCGGTACTGCCATGACTGTCAAAGCGCTTTCAGCGACCGGCATGCTGCTCAGAGCTGGCGAACCGGTGCGGGTACGCTGGGCCGCTGCCGACGCGTGTATCTACACTGAATGGACGGACAGCGACCTGAACAAGGCAGCGGGAGCGCACTGACGCCGGTCTGCACGGGTCAGCGGTTTGCCGGTGAGGGATGCAAGGCGAGGTAGTCACGCAGAAACTCCACCGTGACGCGGACCTTGGCCGAACTCATCAGCGGCGAGGTATGCACCGCCCAGATGTCTGCATCCTGACGGTATTCCGGCAGCATCTGAACCAGCCGACCCTCGGCCAGGTCAGTGCGCACATCCCAGAGCGAACGCAGCAACACACCGCGCCCGTCCAGGCACCACTGGCGGGCGATTTCGCCGTGGTTGGTGGACAGGCTGCCGGTTACCTTGACGGTTTCAGCGCCTTGCGGCCCATTGAGATGCCATATGCCGAACGGACGGTCGCGCTCCTTGATCACCAGGCAATCGTGGTTGGCCAGCTCACCGATACTCAGTGGCACCCCATGATCTTTCAGGTAAGCGGGGCTCGCGCACAACACGCGCCAGTTGCTGGCCAGGTGTCTTGCACGCAGGTGCGGGGCAATTTCGTTGCCGACGCGGATGTCCAGGTCGACGCCCTCCTCGATCAGGTCGACCAGCCGGTCCTGAATATCCAGACGTATATCCAGCTTCGGATAAAGCGCCGCCAGCTCCGACAAGGCAGGCGCTACGAAACGGCGACCGAAGCCCTGGCTGCTGACCACTCGCAGCAAGCCACTGGGCTCGCCGTGCAGCGCGGCAACTTCGTCGCCCATCTGCTGCACCGACTCCAGAATGCCTTTAGCCCACTCATAGACTCGCTCGCCGTCTTCGGTAATCGACACTTGCCGCGTTGAGCGGTGCAACAACACCACGCTCATATTCTGCTCCAGCAGTTTGACCCGCTTGCTGACATAAGCAGCGGACATGCCCAGCTCATTGGCAGCACCTACGAAGCTTGAGCGTCGAGCAACGTGGACGAACACGTTCAGGTCATCAAGGTTTGGATAATTCACGATTCGTATTTTCTCAATCCATTAATCGACTGATTATCTTTATATCGTGTGCTTATAGCATGGATGGCCTGTGTGACTCATCCCTGACAAGCCGCCCGACAAGAGTGCCCGACATGAACAACAAGAAGCTGCGTATTGCTGCCATCGCCGGTGACGGCATCGGCCTTGAAGTACTGCCCGAAGGCGTACGCGTGGTTCAGGCTGCCGCCGCGAAGCACGGTCTGGAGCTGGAGTTCGAATACTTCGAATGGGCCAGCTGCGATTACTACCTGAAGCACGGCAAGATGATGCCGGACGACTGGTTTGAACAGCTCAAAGGCTTCGACTCGATCTTTTTCGGTGCCGTGGGCTGGCCGGAAAAAGTGCCAGACCACATCTCTCTCTGGGGCTCATTGCTCAAGTTTCGCCGCGAGTTCGATCAGTACGCCAACATCCGTCCGGTGCGCCTGTTTCCCGGCGTGCCCTGCCCGCTGGCCAATCGCGAACCGGGCGACATTGATTTCATCGTGGTGCGGGAAAACACCGAAGGTGAATACTCGTCGCTGGGCGGGATCATGTTTGAAAACACCGAAAACGAGTTCGTGTTGCAGGAATCTGTGTTCACCCGTCGCGGTGTCGACCGTATTCTCAAGTTCGCTTTCGAGATGGCCAGCAAACGCGAGCGCAAGCATGTGACGTCCGCGACCAAATCCAACGGCATGGCGATCAGCATGCCCTATTGGGACAAGCGTACCGAGGCGATGGCCAGTCAGTACCCGGACATCAGCTGGGACAAGCAACACATCGATATTCTGTGCGCGCGCTTCGTGCTGCAACCCGAGCGCTTCGACGTGGTGGTGGCATCCAACCTGTTCGGCGACATCCTCAGCGACCTCGGCCCGGCGTGTGCCGGCACCATCGGCATTGCGCCGTCGGCCAACCTCAACCCGGAGCGTAATTTCCCCTCGCTGTTCGAACCGGTGCACGGCTCGGCGCCCGACATCTTCGGCAAGAACATCGCCAACCCGATTGCGATGATCTGGTCAGGCGCGCTGATGCTGGAATTCCTCGGCCAGGGCGATGAACGCTTCACAGCGGCTCATGACGAGATCATCACTGCTATCGAGCAAGTGATTGCCAGTGGCGACGTCACACCGGACCTGGGCGGCATGCGTTCGACCCAGGAAGTGGGTGCAGCGATTGCCGGACGGGTATCTGCCGCGCAGTAGTGCTGACGTTACCTCATCCGGCTTGCGGCGGTCTGGCCTGTTCTTCCAGCAACTCCACGAAGCGGGTCAGGCTGCGCGATACGGTGCCTCGACGCCAGATCAGCCAGGTGTGCAGGTAACGAAACTTTTCGGACAAGGGCCAGACACTGACTATGGCACAACCGGGCATGCTTTCCAGCATGCTGCGTGGCATCAGCGCCAACCCGGCACCGGCGCTGACGCAGGCCAGCATGCCGTGGTAAGACTCCATTTCGTGGATCTTGCCCGGTACTGCGGCGTCCTCGGTAAACCAGCGTTCGAAGTGGTGCCGGTACGAGCAGTTGGCACGAAACGCGTAGATGCTTTCACCGCTCACATCCCGCCCGCGCTTGACCGGCGCGTGGTTGAGTGGCGCGATGATGACCATTTCCTCTTCGAATACCGGCACACCCTCGAGTGATGGATGCAGCACCGGCCCGTCGACAAACGCGGCAACCAGGCGCCCGGCAAGCACACCGTCGATCATGGTGCCGGACGGCCCGGTGGACAGGTCCAGTTCGACCTTGGCGTTTTGCTGGTTGTAGACCGCCAGCAACGCCGGAATCCTCACGGCCGCCGTGCTTTCCAGCGAGCCAAGTGAAAAAGGCCCTTGTGGTTCTTCGCCAGAAACCGCCAGCCGCGCTTCCTGCACCAGATCCAGGATGCGTCGCGTGTAGTCGAGAAAATTCCAGCCTGCGGGAGACAGGCGCAAGCGGTGCTTCTCGCGAATGAACAGGTCGACGCCCAGATCCTGCTCCAGCTGCTTGATGCGCGTGGTCAGGTTCGAGGGCACCCGGTGGATGTGCTGCGCGGCGGCACTGATGCTGCCGTGTTCAGCCACCGCCTTGAACATCTCCAGCTGAACCAGATCCATTTCATTCTCCAATCATGAACGATGCGATCATTATTATTCAGTTTTAGAAAGCATTGCACGCCTATATTCTGGTCCCACTTCCCACCTCAACAGGATGGCGCAATGACTACTGTCACCAGCAACACCCACGCAATCTCGATCAACCCCGCCTCAGGCGAACAGATCGGCCACTACGCCTTCGAATCCGACGCCATGCTGGATCGCAGCCTGTCGCGTGCGACGGCCGGCTTTGCAGGCTGGAAGCGCACGCCTGTCCAGCAACGTGCGCAACTGATCATCGCCATGGGCCAGGCCCTGCGCGACGACGCCGAAAACATTGCCCAGATGATCAGCCGGGAAATGGGCAAGCCTGTGACGCAGGCCAGAGGCGAAGTCGAGAAATGCGCGCAGTTATGCGATTGGTATGCAGCGCAAGGCCCGGCAATGCTGATGGCCGAGGCGACTCAGGTCGAGCATGACAAGGCACGCATCGAGTACCGTCCGCTGGGCCCTGTTCTTGCGGTGATGCCGTGGAATTTCCCGATCTGGCAAGTATTGCGCGGCGCAATTCCGACATTGCTGGCAGGCAATACCTACGTGCTCAAGCATGCACCCAACGTTATGGGTTGCGCTTACCTGATGCTGGAAGCTTTCAAGCGTGCCGGTTTTCCGGAGGGCGTGTTTGAAGTCATCAACGTGACCGCCGAGGGCGTCTCGAAGGCCATTGCCGACCCACGCATTGCGGCCGTCACGCTGACCGGCAGTGTTCGCGCTGGCCAGGCCATTGGTGCTCAGGCCGGTGCGGCGCTCAAGAAGTGCGTGCTGGAGCTGGGCGGTTCCGACCCGTTCATCGTGCTCAATGACGCAGACCTGGATCAGGCTGTGAAAGCGGCTGTCATCGGTCGTTTCCAGAACACTGGGCAGGTCTGTGCCGCGGCCAAGCGTTTGATCATCGAACAAGGTGTGGTCGAGGAGTTCACGCGCAGGTTCGTTGAGCAGACTCGCCAGTTGGTGATCGGCGATCCGTTGTCCGGCGAGACCTACATTGGTCCGATGGCACGCTTCGATCTGCGCGATGAACTGGATGCTCAGGTTCAGGACACCCTTGCCGAAGGCGCGAAACTGTTGCTGGGCGGCAAGAAGGCTGATGGCCAAGGCAACTACTACGAGCCGACCGTACTGGGCGACGTGACCGACCAGATGACTTCCTTCAGGCAGGAGCTGTTCGGCCCGGTAGCATCAATCATTACCGCCCGCGACGCGCAGCACGCTCTGGAGCTGGCCAATGACAGCGAATTCGGCCTGACCGCGACGGTCTACACACGTGATCTGCAACTGGCAGAGCGCATGACCGAAGAACTGGAAACCGGTGGTGTGTTCATCAACGGCTACAGCGCTTCAGACCCGCGCGTGACGTTTGGCGGCGTGAAAAAAAGCGGCTTTGGCCGTGAACTCTCGCACTTCGGTGTACGCGAGTTCTGCAATGCACAGACCGTATGGCGCGATCGGCACTGAGGGTTGGGAAACACCAGTACACATGTCCCAGTGGGAGCGAGCTTGCTCGCGAAGGCGGACTCACATCAGCATAAATCTTTGGCGGTCATGCGGGTCTCTTCGCGAGCAAGCTCGCTCCCACAAGAACCTCTGGGTGCGTGAACTTCAACTATCGTGCGACGCTCTGCGTCGACATGCCGTTCCGGACGCTCTGCGTCCAGTCTTCCAAGCGTCCAGGGCGATTACTCCTCGCCCGTTTCCACCACCGCAGGCTCACCAATCGTATAGAAATGCCCGCCCGCCACGTAATGAAGGCTGCGCCATTTCGGGTCGGCCTTTTCGAATTCCCAGTGCCCGTCGTTGAACACACGGGTGTCAGCCCAGGCGCCGATGACTTCGCCAATGAACAGGTCGTAGGTCTGTTGATTGTGCGGCTCCGGGATGACCTTGCAGATCAGCCAGGCAGAGCAACCGACAACCAGCGGCGTGACATGATCTTCAATCAGAAACAGGTCGACATTGGCTTTATCAAGCTTGTCCGGGGTGAAGACCTTGCTCTGGGTGCCGACGTCGAAGGTCATCTGCAATTGATCCAGATTGGGCACCTGCAACGCAAAATAACCGCTCTTCTCCACCAGCCCGCGGGTTTTGGTCATCTTGTCGATCACCAGGGTCACCTTGGGCGGCGAGAAATCCAGCGCGCAGGCCCATGCTGCAGACATGACGTTGTGAGTGCCTTCATGACTGGAGGACACCAGCACAGTCGGGCCGTGATTGAGCAGACGGTAGGCTTTTTCCAGCTCGACAGGACGAATGTGATTGTCCACTTGAAACCCTCGAAAACATGATTCGTACCGCTACCGGCAGAGCAGCGAAATAAGGCATTCTGCGTACACCAGCCGTACTGCATGGTGTGGTTGCACGCGAACCCTCTCACGACTCATAAGGCATCGGATTGAGCAGCATAGACAGCCAGAACCCCAAAGTGTTCGCCCTGGTACTGGCGGCAGGCCGAAGCAGGCGTTTTGGTGGCGATAAACGACAGGCAGCATTGCCCTGTGGACGTACCTTGCTGACCGCAAGTCTTGAAAACGCTAGAAACGAATTCTGCAATGTGGGGCTGGTACTGCGTACGGACGATGACGCTGAAGCACTGGGTATTCCCGCACACGTAACAATCATCCGCAGCGAACATGCCGACCTGGGGATGGGCCACAGTCTCGCCAGCGGCATTGCCGCCTTAATGGAATCCGCTGCCGAGGCCGTAGCCATTCTGCTTGCAGATATGCCCTGGATAAAGCCGCAGACCCTGCGTGACCTGGCCGCAATGGCCAATCCTCAACGCATTGCCGTGCCAATGCATGGCGGCCAGCGCGGCCATCCGGTGATCATTGGTCGGCAGTTCTGGCCGACACTGCTGACGCTGGAAGGCGATCAGGGCGCTAAAGCCCTGATCATGAACAACCCGGAGGTGTGTGACGTACTGAATTGCGATGACCCAGGCATTCTGCGCGACGCCGACACTCCGTCAGCGCTGGCGCAAGCCTGTGCGCAATACCTTAAACCTCGGCACGACTGACACCGTTGGCCACGCGCAGGATGTCAGCCATCACCGCAATGGCGATTTCGGAAGGCGTCTTGCTGCCCAGGTTCAGGCCGATGGGGGCATGGATTCTCTCCAGCACCCTGGCATCCAGCCCGCCAATCCGGCCCAGACGCTCCAGACGTTTGCTGCTGGTGCGCATCGAACCCATCGCGCCTATGTAGAACGCCTCAGTGCGTACGGCTTCAAGCATGCTCAGATCGTCCAGTTTCGGATCATGGGTCAACGCCAGTACCGCCGTCGAACTGTGACAGCCACCTTCGGCAATGAACACCGCAGGCAATACACCGCGCACCTCGACACCCGGCATCGAAAACCCTGAGGTGACCTCGACACGCGGGTCACAGACGATGACTTCATAGCCCATCGCGACGGCGAAACTGGCGCAGAACTCCGCCACCGGCGATAGCCCGGCAAGCAGCACGCGATACACCGCCCCCATACGAATGCTGATGCGTTCGCCGTCCACCTGCACCCGCGCCTCGCCCATCGTTGCAGGTCCGATTTCTCTCTGCCCACCGCCCAATTGCACGTGCCTGCTGACCAGCTCGCGTCCGGCAAGCGCCTGCTCGATAGCCCCCAGATGTGCATCCGATTGCGGACTCGGTGCAATGAACTCGATCAATACGTCCAGCACACCACCGCACGGCAAGGCCCGCGTCGGTGCGAAGCCGCCGTCGCCGTAGCGAACGACCTGATTGACCGGCTGAAACTGCCCTGCAGCGACCCGTTCGAGAAAGTCCTCCTCCACACAGCCGCCAGACAGGGAACCGCGATGCTCACCGCTGCTCAGCGCCACCAGCATTGCCCCGGGCCCGCGTGGGGCCGAGCCGAACGTAGAGAGAACCGTGCATAGCCAGACGGCTTTGCCGCCAGCCAGCCAGTCACGAGCCTGTTGCACCACCTGCAAATCGAGCTGTTTCATTGCTACAACCCCGCCATCAGTTTTTCCTTGCTGATCGGCAGGCTGCGCACCCGTTTGCCGGTCGCGTGATACACCGCATTGGCCACGGCAGCTGCAAGCCCGGTCACACCGATTTCGCCGATACCCCGCGCACCGAACTCACCCAGGTTGTAGTCCGGATAATCGAGCAGCAAGACGTCGATATCCGGCTGATCCGCATGCACCGGCACTACGTACTCGGCATAGTTGTTATTGACCGGCATGCCACTGCGCGGGTCATATTCACCGGCTTCGAACAACGCCATGCCGATACCCATCACGATTGCGCCTTCCACCTGATTGCGCGCTGCCAGCGGGTTGACCACCTTGCCCACGTCAATGGCACTGACCACCCGAGACACGCGCAGGCTGGAAATGCCCGGATCCCAGCGCACTTCGACGAAATGCACACCGAACGAGCGGAAGGAATACTTGCCCGCCTCCGGCATGCCACTTTGAAAATTACCCTCAGCGCGCGACAGGCGCTGCCCCTTCAGCACGTCGACAAAGCTGGCGCGCTGTTCGCCGATCACCAGTTGCCCGTTTTCGACCTTGATCGACTCGGCGTCCTGCCCGGCGAACACCGCATCCTTGCTGACAGCGTACTGGCGCAGCTTCTGCAACGCTTCACGCGTGGCCCCGGCAATCGCCGGCATTACGCTGGCGGTCACCCATGAACCACCGGAAACGGGACCGGCCGGGAAGGACGAACTGCCCAGCTCTACTTCAACACGCTCAACGGGAGTGCCGGTCAACTGGCTGACAGTCTGCGCCACGATGGTGTATGTGCCGGTGCCGATGTCCTGCAAGCCACACTGGGCCAGCGCCGTACCGTCAGAACGCAGAATGACTCGCGCATCGGTGGGCACCTGATAGGCTTCCCAGTTGCAGGCGCCCATGCCGTAACCAATGATTTCATCGCCTTCGCGCATTGAGCCAATGTCGGCCTTGCGCGCGTGCCAGCCGAATCGCTCGGCGGCTTTGTCGATAGCTTCCGGCAGGTGATTGCTGGACCACGGCAAGCCGACGCTCTGATCCTTGTCGGCCAGGTTCAGCTTGCGAAATGCCAGCGGGTCCATGCCACTGGCCAACGCCATCTCATCAATGGCCGACTCCAACGCAAACAGTCCTGGTGCCGCACCCGGCGCGCGCATGGAAGTCGGCGTACCCCGGTTGATAGAGCTGATCTTGTGGCTGACCAGCACGTTGTCGCAGGCATACAGGCTTTTGGTCACGCCACCGCAGTTTTCGGTGTAATCATCCAGCATCGACGTGTTGTTGAACGACTCGTGACGGATCGACACCAGCTTGCCGCTGGCATCGGTGGCCAGACGCAAGCGCTGGCGGGTCTCCGGACGATGGCCCACGGTGGTAAACATCTGCGCGCGTGGCAACACCAGTTGCACCGGGCGACCGGTAACCCTGGCCGCGGCGCAGGCTGCCACGGAGTGCGGCCATGGCCACAGCTTGCCGCCAAAGCCCGAGCCTATGAACGGTGCGCGCACTTCAACGCGGTCGGGCGAAAGGTCGAAAACGTTGGCCAGCAGGTTGCGGTGGTTGACCACGCCCTGAGTGCTTTCGTAAACAAACAGCTTACCGTCCTGCCACCACGCCGTGCTGGCGTGCATCTCCATCGGGTTATGCACTTCAACCGGCGTGGTGTAAGTCTGATCGACTTTGACTTTTGCACTGTCAAACGCGCTGTCCGGCTTACCCCGGTTGTGCCCGGCACCGCCATCACGGGCACCATTGACCCGCATGCCTTCGTCAAGGTCCTTGACCGCCGGGCGCTCGTCATACTCGACCGTCACGCGGTGGGCAGCCGCCCTCGCCTGCTCGAAGCTTTCGGCCACCACCAGAGCGACAAACTGGCCAGGGTAATAGACCCGGTCATCCTCGAACGGCAGGCGATGCTCGTCCGCCTTGCTGGCCGAAAGCATCTTGGCGAAGCTCAGCTTGGTGTTCGGAGTACGGTGCAAAGCAGGAAAATTGCCATGATGGAAGATATCGACAACGCCAGGCATCGCCTTGGCCTGCTGATCCTTTACGGCAACCACGCGCCCGTTGGCGATGGTGCTGTAGACGCCATAGGCATACAGCATCTTGCCCATCGGATGGTCTGCGGCATAGCGCGCCTGACCACTGACTTTCTTGCCGCCGTCGATACGACGCTGCGGCACACCAATGATGTTTTCGCTCATGAGAGATTCCTAAGCCGTGAGGTCACGAAGATTGCGGACAATGACCTGCTGACCCAGCGGGATCTTGAAGGCGTTATGTTCATAGGCCCGGGAGCCCTTCATCGCCAGCGCTGCGACCCGCGCAAAGGTGTCCATGTCAGCACGCTGACCGATCAGTGCACGTTCAGCCTCCACGGCCCGCCACGGCTTGGTACCCACGCCACCCAGCGCGATACGCGCATCGGTGATTCGCTTGCCGTCCATCACCAGAATCACTGCACTGGACGCCAGGGCAAACTGGTAAGAGGTACGGTCGCGCAGCTTGAGATAAGAAGAACGACCACCTGCCAGCGGTGCATCCAGCGTCACGTGGGTGATCAGCTCGTGAGCCGCCAGCGCAGTTTCACGCTGCGGCGTATCACCGGGCAGCAGATGAAAGTCGGCAAAAGGAATATCTCGCGAGCCATTGGCCCCCTGAACGGTTACCTGCCCGCCGATGGCCGCCATGCCGACGCACATGTCCGAAGGATGCGTTGCAATGCAGTGATCGCTGGTGCCCAGCACCGCATGCACACTGCGGTTCATGCCGCCGATAGCTGCACAACCGGAGCCCGGCTGGCGCTTGTTGCAGGCTGAAATACCATCGCGGAAATACGGGCAGCGCACCCGCTGCATGACATTGCCAGCGGTGGTGGCCTTATTGCGCAACTGGGTCGAAGCACCTGCCAGAATCGCTTCAGACAACACCGGATATCGCTGCTGCACCAGTGGATGCCTGGCCAGATCAGTGTTGCTCACCAGCGCGCCGATGCGCAGACGCCCATCGGGCAGCGACTCGACCTGTTTCAACGCCAGATGATTGATGTCCACCAGTTGCTGCGGTTGCATCACATCCAGCTTGACCAGATCAAGCAACGTGGTGCCGCCTGCCAGATAGAAGCGCTGCCCCTCACCCGACGCAGTGCTGAATGCCTGCGCGGGCGATGCAGCCCGAGCGTAATCGAACGTTCGCATCAGGCAGCTCCTCCCATTTTCGAACGCGCAGACTGCACGGCCGAGAGAATGTTCTTGTAGGCGCCGCAGCGGCAGATATTGCCGCTCATGGCTTCTCTGACGCTGGCGTCATCGGAAGGGATGTTCGGGTCCTGGAGAATCGCGACCGCGCTCATTATCTGTCCAGACGTGCAATAACCGCATTGATAGGCATCGTGCTCCCAGAAGGCTTCCTGTACCGGGTGCAGCTTGCCGTTCTCGGCCAGGCCTTCGATGGTGGTGATGCTGTCGCCCTGATGCTGGACGGCAATGGAAAGGCAGGAATTGATCGCCACGCCATTGACCAGCAGCGTGCAAGCACCGCACTGGCCATGGTCGCAGCCTTTTTTGGTGCCCGTCAGTTGCAGGCGGTCACGCAGCACGTCGAGCAGAACGGCGTTGGCCGGCACGTTCAGGGTATGAACCTGGCCATTGACCTTCAACTGGATGCGCTGCTCGCCCGCTGCAGGCGCGTCACTGTCTTCGATTACAGGAGCCGCCGGGGCTGCCTGCAGCATGCCGTCGGAGGGTATCCAGGTAGACAGCGTGGCCGCAGCAATGCCGGAAGCACCGAACTTCAAAAAGTTTCGGCGCGAAGGCTGCACGGCACTGCTGTCCACAGCAGAATCCTTGTGCTTTTTGGGTTCACTCATCAGGGTCACTCGGTAATAGCCGACGCTGCTGTAAAGCGCCGGGCGTTATTGTGTGGTCAGCCGCCTGGGCGTACTCCTGCTCAACGGCGTGCTGCCTTGATCTTTCATCGGGCTTTCATGGGTGATCAGAGCCAAAACGCTATCACCGGTTAAGTGTTTAACTGGCCAGCGCTGGTAAAGTTCCAACTGTTTGACGGGCGTCTGTATCCGGAGATTGCAGCCACCACACACCACAGTCGTGTATTGACACTAGCAGGTGGTCGGGATGCTGATTAGCCAGGCAAATCCAAACACCCTTGTGAAACTGGCTCATGAATGCCGTGCGGCAGTTAAAAATGTGCGCGGGCGACGGGGTCCGGCGGATTGCCACATTCTGGCAAGCGGCTAAAGACCCGCGCATAAACGACGATATAGATGGGGGGCAGGCTGTGAAGCGTCTAAATCAAGGCATTCGCGCCCGATTTGATGATGGCATCTCGCAACCGAGGTGCACATTATGCGAAAATGCCGCGTCTTTGCCGGTATGCCACCGTGGGAATGTCGCAGCACGCGTGCATTAAATTGCACATCAGGCGTGCCTCCATGCCCCGATGCGGCGTCTCAGACTCCGTGAACAGGCTGACCAGGTGTGTTTTCTGGAGGATGCCGAGGGGTGATATTCCCGGGCGTCGCCGCACACCAACAGAGCAAATGTCACTCATGACGCTGAATCCAATGATGATAAGAAGTCAGCGCAGCAGGACATAAATTGAGGTCTCGAGCGGTATTATATTGGCCTTGTATGTCCACCTCTAGTCCCTGTGGGTGCGAGCGTTTGTCGCAGGCTTCGATGCATGTGACAGGCCGTTTCTTCAGGAGTAGTCGGCGGATGGCGTTTATCAGATGGATGACAGAATGTTTAAAAAAGTGAACACGGCCCTGCTGGGTCTGGCCATTTCCATGGGCCTGATGCCCGTGCAGGCGGCTGAAACCAAGAAAGTCGACGTATTGCTCGTCGGCGGCGGCATCATGAGTGCAACGCTTGCGGTCTGGCTCAACGAGCTGGAGCCGAGCTGGTCGATGGAAATGGTCGAGCGCCTCGATGGCGTGGCCGAAGAAAGCTCCAACGGCTGGAACAACGCCGGTACCGGCCACTCGGCCCTGGCCGAGCTGAACTACACCCCGGAAGACAAGAACGGCAACGTTGATATCTCCAAGGCCATCGAGATCAACGAAGCGTTCCAGATTTCCCGTCAGTTCTGGTCGTGGCAGGTCAAGACCGGCGTTCTGAAGAACCCGCGTTCGTTCATCAACTCCACGCCGCACATGAGCTTCGTGTGGGGCGACAACAACATCCAGTTCCTGCGCAAGCGTTACGCAGCATTGCAGGCCAGCCCGCTGTTCAGCGGCATGCAGTACTCCGAAGACCACGAGCAGATCAAGAAGTGGGTTCCATTGATGATGGAAGGTCGTGACCCGGCGCAGAAGCTGGCCGTGACCTGGAGCCCGATTGGCACCGACGTCAACTTCGGCGAGATCACCCGCCAGTTCGTCGCCAATCTGAAAGCCAAGCAGAATTTCAATCTGCAGTTGTCGAGCGAAGTCGAAGACATCAATCACAACGACGACGGCACCTGGCGCGTCAAGTACAAGAACCTGAAAGACGGTACTGTCACCGAGACCGACACCAAGTTCCTGTTCATCGGCGCTGGCGGTGCTGCCCTGCACCTTCTGCAGGAATCCGGTATTCCTGAAGCCAAGGAATACGGCGGCTTCCCGGTCGGCGGTTCGTGGCTTGTCACCGACAACCAGACTCTGGCCATGCAGCATATGGGCAAAGCCTACGGTATCGCGTCGACTGGCGCGCCACCCATGTCGGTTCCGCACCTTGACACCCGTGTTCTGGATGGCAAGCGCGTGATCCTGTTTGGCCCGTTCGCGACCTTCTCGACCAAGTTCCTGAAAAACGGCTCCTACTTCGACCTGCTGACCAGCACCACCACGCATAACGTGTGGCCGATGACTCGCGTTGGTATCGAACAGTACCCGCTGATCGAATACCTGGCAGGTCAGGTAATGATGTCTGACGACGATCGCTTCGCTGCTCTGCAGCAGTACTTCCCGAACGCCAAGAAAGAAGACTGGCGCCTGATGCAAGCCGGTCAGCGCGTACAGATCATCAAGCGTGACGAAGAAAAAGGCGGCGTTCTGAAGCTGGGTACCGAAATCGTTGCTTCCAAGGACGGCTCCATCGCCGGTCTGCTGGGCGCATCGCCAGGTGCTTCGACTGCAGCGCCGATCATGCTGGGCGTGCTTGAGAAAGTCTTCAAGGACAAGGTAGCGACTCCGGAATGGCAGGCAAAACTGCGCCAGATCGTGCCTAGCTACGGCACCAAGCTGAACAACAACCCGGATCGCGTTGCCGAGGAATGGGCTTACACAGCCGAAGTCCTGCAACTGACTCCGCCGCCGCCGGTGAACAAGACAGGTAATGCTCCAACACCTGCACCTGCTGCACAGCCAGCGAAAAGCAATCCAGCCAGTGACATGGCGCTCTAAGGCTTTCACAGCTTGAAGCAAAGCCCCGCCAGACAATGTCTGGCGGGGCTTTTTTGTAATTGGCGCCTTCTGGCCGAAAAAACAGTTAAAGCCACGCGTCCTCTTGGCACCTGTTATGGTGGCACACCTCCTTCACTCTCTGGCTTGCATCAGCAGAGCTGTATTATCCAGGTCTCCACGCCGCACCTTCGCGGCAACCTCGCATTTTCTTGCGCTGTCCATCCGGGCTGTTAGTCGCTCAAAGTTTTGTCGCGGCTGACAAAAACTATCCGAATCGCTCTTTGTGCTTAACGACTGCATGTCGTACCAAGGCAGCGGCAGGCTGTTTCCGGTTGAAATACCCTATGGAGTTCACGCAAATGATCGAGCCCATGCTGGCTACAGGCCCAGATGCAGCGCTTGAAGCCGCGCTTGCCGAGTGTGCCCGTGAACCGATTCGGGTGCCCGGCGCAATCCAGCCTCATGGCGTGTTGCTGAGCGTTGCAGGCAACCCGCTTTGTATCGAACAAGTCAGCGCCAATTGCGCAAATGAGCTTGGGCTGGACAGCGACGCGTTGCTGGGCAGGCCCCTGTCATTGCTGTTATCGCCCGAGCAGGCGACGATTATCGAAAATGCGTACCACCACCCTGCTGCTCCACACATTGATCCGATACGACTGACGCTGAGAAGCGCTCACTACAGTGCTTCGCTGCACCGTACCGATGACGTGCTGATTATTGAACTGGAACCCTTCGTCGAAGCCGGCCACGAACAGTCCAGAATCATTACCCGTGTGTTGCGCAACCTGCAGGCAGCGACCACGCTGGAAACGCTGTTCGATATCAGTGTTCACGAGATTCAGGCACTTACCGGCTACGACCGGGTGATGATTTACCGGTTCGAGCCCGAGGGGCATGGCAAAGTCGTTGCCCAGGCGTTGACCGGGCTATTACCCAGTTACAGTGGTTTGAACTTCCCAGGCTCGGATATTCCTGCCCAGGCGCGAGAGCTGTATCGTTTGAACTGGATTCGGGTGATTCCGGACGCAACCTACGTTCCCGTCCCCCTGATACCGACACTGCGACCTGCAACAGGCCAGCCACTCGATCTGGGCTTCTCGACGCTGCGTAGCGTGTCCCCTGTTCACTGCGAATACCTCAAGAACATGGGCGTGCGCTCATCAATGAGCATCTCGCTGCTGGACGGCGGCGAACTTTGGGGTCTTATCGCCTGTGGGCATCCTGAACCGCTGCTGGTGTCCAGAGAGCTGCGCGATGCCTGTGCAATGATCGGGCAACTGTTGTCGGTAAAAATTTCCGCAATTGTTGCAACTGATATTCAGCGCGAACGGGAAGAGAAAGTTGTCCTGCTCGGGCAACTGGCAGACGCAATGAGTCGCGCCGACCATGAAATCCTCGACGGCCTGGTGAGCCGACCCGAACTGCTTCAGTCCTTGACACTGGCGGACGGCGTCGCGGTTCTGATTGACGACCGGGTTCACCTGTTCGGCGTATGCCCTACGACCGAGCAGGTGCAAGCGCTGTACCTCTGGATTCGGGACACAGGGCTGGCACGCCAGCGGTCGACGCAGCGAACGACAGGCTTGCAGGGTCTGGGTGTTTTTCATACCCACTCCATGCACAAGTAGTATCCCGAAAGCGCGGCCTACAGAGATGTCGCGAGCGGCGTCATTGCCTTTACATTGCCCAAGCCGATTGATAACGCGGTCATGTGGTTTCGTGCTCAGCTCACCTCGACAATGAACTGGAGCGGAAACCCGGCCCACCATGTGAGTACCAGCCCGGAAGGCTCCGCACGCCACCGCTTGCGCCCGAGACAGTCTTTCGACGCGTGGGAACAGCAGGTCACAGGCATCGCCAGCCCCTGGTCGCGGGGCGATCTTTATGGTGCTGAAGACATACGCCGCTCAGCGCTGGAGAACGACCTGGAGCGCCAGGTTCAGCGCGAGCAGGAGGCGGTGCGTTTGCGCGATGAGCTGGTCGCGGTGGTGTCCCATGACCTGCGCAACCCGATGTCGATCATCATCATGCAGTGCGGCATGATGCAGCGATGGGCAATCGGCGATACACACTCTGAAAACCGCAACATCCGGCGCGCACTGGGCACCATCGAGAAAGCGACAACCCGCATGAACAGTCTTCTTGAAGACTTGCTCGATACCGCACAGATTGAAGCAGGCCGTTATCAGCTCTCACGCTTGCCGCTGGGTGTCACCAGTCTGCTTGAAGAGGCATGCAGCCTTCTGGTCATGCTGACCACTGAAAAGAATATCGAACTCAATTGCACAGCCGCGCAGGGTCTGGTCATCAATGCGGATCCGGAGCGAATCTTTCAGGTGCTTTCCAACCTAGTGGGTAACGCCATTAAGTTCACCCCCAAAGGTGGCCGAATCAACATCAATGCGGTCGCCAGTGAAAATGAAGTCCTGTTCAAGGTCAGTGATGACGGGATAGGTATCCCGGCGGAACACTTGCCCTATATTTTCCAGCGTTACTGGTCTGTCAAGGAAGGCAACCCGCGAGGCAACGGCCTGGGTCTTTATATATGCCAGGGTATTATCACCGCCCACGGTGGACGCTTGTGGACCGAAAGCTCACTCGATTCGGGAAGTGTATTTTCCTTCACGCTGCCTATGCATCAGGGGCAGGATGTCATTGGCGAGGCGACGTTTTTAAAACAGAGCGGCACGACTCATCGACTGGCGCAATCGATCTCCAGCAAACTGGAGCGCCAGCAACTGGAAGATCGCCTGACCCGCGCGGGGCTGCAGAACGAACTGAACCATCGGGTCAAAAACACCCTGGCAACCGTTCAGGCCATCGCCTCTCTCACGGTCAACAGCTCTGCCTCACTGGAGTCCTTTCGCAAAAGCTTCGATGCACGTCTGTTTGCACTGAGCCAGGCGCATGATGCCCTGGCCCGGGCAGAGTGGATATCCACTGAACTGGTCGACCTGATCGAGCAGCTTCAAGCGGTAAACGCGGGGGCGCACAAGATCAGCTTCACAGGCAATCCGGTAACTCTGGAGCCGCGCGTGTCATTGACGCTCTCAATGGTTCTGCACGAACTGATGGCTAACGCGGTGCAGCATGGTGCACTTTCATCAGCAGCAGGCCAGGTGACGGTGATCTCCACCCTGGACGCCGGGCACAATCCTCCCACGCTGAAGATCGAATGGAGTGAAACAGGCGGCCCGCCGATTGCCGCAAGCACGGTAAAAGGCTTTGGCTTTCGCTTGATACGCCGCAGTATCGAAAGAGAACTCAAAGGCAAGGCTGACATTCAGTTCGCCAGCACAGGCATTATCTGGTCGATGCTGATCCCTTGGCCAGACAAACCGGAAGGCAGCTTATGAGTTCAGAATCAGACGACCATACCTCGCTCCCCAAAGTGCTGCTGGTCGAGGACGAGACAATGCTCGCAATGCTGATGGAGATGATGCTTGAGGACCTGGGGTTCGCTACCGCCTACCACGCCAGTTCGCTTGGCGAAGGCATTGAATATGCTCGCAACGGCGACTATGACCTGGCCATTCTGGATATCAATATCATCGGCGGTAACTCGTTCCCGATAGCAGCGGCCATTGCCCATCGCGGCATACCCTTCATGTTTTGCTCCGGGTATGGGCGACTGGGCATCCCCGAGGTATGGGTTGACCGGCGCTGCGTCGCCAAACCGTTCAGTGCAGAGCAGTTGAATGAGGCCTTGAGCGAACTGCTTCAGGCCTGACCGGGTCAGCTCTCAATCAGCCTGTTATCGGCTGGCGAAGGTTTACGCTCACGGTAAGTCGCCACCACCACCAGCACCAGCAACACCGCGAGCAGCACTGCGGACGACCCTATCGTGCCGAAATCCAGCCCGCCCTTCTCGTAGGGCTTGGTCAGCACATCACCCAGCGTTGCCCCGAATGGCCTCGTCAACACAAAGGCTATCCAGAAAAGCATGATCGAGGACAGTCTGGTAGTGAAATGCAGGACGACGACCAACGCTATCGCAGCACCGATCAGCACTGCCCCCCCGGCAAAACCGAGCCCCGAGTCGTCGGCCAGATAATCGCCGAGCGCTGTGCCCAGCGTGTTGGAGATGAGAATCGCGAACCAGTAAAAAAGCTCACCTTTCAGCGTTGAGACTCTGTCTACCGACAACGATTTCTCGCTGACATACCACGCGCAAAAAATGACCATCAGCAGGGTAATCAGAATTGCAGAACCCGTTGCGTAGCCAAGCCCGAGTGTCCGGTCCATGAAGTCCGACATCGTGGTGCCTGCGGTACTGGTGGAAAGAATGACCAACCAGTAAAGCATCGGGTGATAACGTTTTGCGGCGAGCTGTGTCACGAGCGTGGCTACAAACAGGCTTATCAGTATCAGAGAGCTGATCGCATACCCGACATCAAGCGTCATCGACAATAAGTCGCCCGCTGTTTCACCAAGTGTGGTCGCGCAGATCTTCATGATCCAGAAGGCCAGGGTTATCTGGGGCAGCTTGTTCATTGTGTCTACCTGGATGATCAATAAAGGCGTGTTTCGCAGAGCGCGAATGTCGCCATGATCAGGCTCCAGATGTTTGAAATGTGTGAGGCCGAAATGAAAAACTGATTGAAGCAGGCAGGGATTCGCATAAAAAAACAGGCCGGGTTACCCCAGCCTGCTCACATCACGAAGCGATCGTGGTTTCCTCTGGGCCCGGCCACTCGCTGTCCGGCACATCATAGATGTCGCCGTTCTCGACGCCGTCGATCTCGTACTGGGTCAGGTAGTCCCTGAGGTGATCGGAGAAGCGGTCAACGCGCGTTTCCTGCTTGCCTTCCTCGATCAGACCGGGAATCAGCAACGCCAGAGCGCCCACGCCGGCTGCGGCAATACCAAGGCTGCCAGCGAGCAGCGGCAAAGCACGGACCACGCTGCCCGTCAGTTGCAGAACGCCCGCAGCGCCTTCAGCTGCAGATGCCAGACCTGCCATAGCGCCAAGAGATCCGGCAGTGATGCTCATGCCACCGGCAACCAGCTCGCCTCTTCTGATCGACTTCACTCCATCAAAGATGCCGTAAGCACCCGCAGCCACACCGGCAAGTCCACCGAGCCCCTTCGCGGCGTTTTCCAATTTCGACAGGTTAGTCGTGATGTCTTTGTAAACGTCCGGCTCCAGTACGTCCTTGATGTCCTTGAACATGGTCGTGACGTTCTTGATGCCGCCCTCGACCAGCAACGTTGCGCTTTGTACCGAACCGGTAGTGATGTCGACGATTTGCCGATCAGTCAGGGCCCCCGCGCCATTTGCGCCTTTAGCAATGGTGATACCGGCCATGAAGAGGCCGCTGACGCCATGCAGGACTCCGGCACCGGAAGCGGCCTTTATCGACGAGTTATCGCTGAACAGGCCCAGCTCGGAAATGGACTTGGTGCCCTGACGCAGCAAATCCCAATTGCCTCTGAAAACGCCAAGAATCTGGTCAGACGTAGCGGGTTTGCCATCGGCATTCATCAGCAGTTCGGGGTTGCTCTTGCTGATCTCATCGATCAGTGCCTTGACCTTCTCCTCATCCAGCGCTTCACTGCCTTCCTTGCCGAACGCTTTTTTCAGGTCCTCGAAGCTGGCATCGTTAAAGACGTTCTCCTGAGCAATCGCGGTGTAGTTCTCTGTCAGCTTGTCGTCGTATTTACCCGTGAACTCTGGGTTCAGCGCGGCGTTGTACATCGCCACTTCCATGCTGAACTGGCTGGTCGCCACTTCAAAGCTTTCAGTTTTCAACAGCTCTTTGAGGCGCTCACCGGACACCAGCGATTTTTCATAGAAAGCCTCGAAATCCTTGTTATGCGAGGATTTCTGCACTGCTTCCTGAATTTCGCCCGGTTTGCTGAAACCCAGCGCGCCCTGAACGCTTTGCGCCGAGCTGTAGAACTGAGCAAGCGCTGTCTGCTGGTCGGTCTTGCCATCCTTGGTATTGGCGTCCCACAGCTTGTCCAGCGCAGCACCGGTCTTGATATCGTTGTCGTAAGTACTTTGCAGCGCGCGCTTGAGCCCGTCGCTGCCCTCCAGCACCTTGCTTGCCTCGCTGGTGGCATTCTCGTTATAGAACTTGACTACTGCGGCATCCTTTTCAAGCATCGCTACATGTTTGTTGACATCATCGAGGAGCTTCTGCGCATCGGGATGACTGCGTACATTGTTGGCGATCTGGACCTTGGATTTGTCGTCCTTCCACATCCCGGCACCGCTGCCCTGCACGATCAGACTCTGTGCAGCCTTGAGTTCCTGAAGTACGGCAGCCTTCTGCTCTGCGCTGTAATTTTGCGGGTTATCGAACACATCCTTGTTGAGCGGGTCGGTGTTGACCTTGTCCAGCAGATTGCCTTCGGCAACGGCTTCCAGCAATGTACCTACCGCCCCGACGTCCTTCGGCGAAGCCGTCTTGATGAAGGCCTGAATGTCACCGCGGCTGGCCTTGCCATCTGTGCCCTGCTCCAGGGGGCTCTTCGCATTGTCGAGCAACGCAAAGGCACCGGGTTGCGACCAGAAGTCCAACGCTTCCTTGACCTCATCACTCAACTGAGGGTTTTTCTCTTTGTAGGCTGTCAGTGCTTCAGCGTTGAAATCCGAAGAGCCGGTCTTGCCTTTGATCGCGTCGTAATTTTCGTCGATGATCGCCGCATATCTGGCGATCTGCCTTGAAGCCTCATCGGCGTCAGGGTTGGCCTTGAGAAAATCCTTGTAACTACCGATGTCTTCGGTCTTTTTCAGCTCGGGCAGCGCGGCGAAGCCCAGTTTGCCAAAATCCTGCAACCGTCCGGCCTCGGTGCCATGCTTTGCCTCGGCGCCCTTGGTGAAGCCATCAATGCTGCTGTTGAACACCTGGCCACCCGACTGAACCTCGCCCTTCTCGTTGTACAGGGTCACCCGGTCAAGCACCTGAGCCGCACGAAACGCGGCATTGGCATCTTTTTCGAAATCGCCGACCCGCTCCTTGAGCATGTCCTTGACGCCGCTCTGATTTCCCAGATTCTTCAACAACGGATTAGCGTCGATGATCTCTTCGGCCGAACGCTTGTCATCCTTGGGCAACTCCCACAAAAAACCGAGTTTCTCGGCCTGTTCACGTGCTTCCTTGTTGTCACCCACTGACGACACGTTGGTCATCTCGCCCTTGAGGCTTGCAAACCCGTCCTTGCCAAAGTCCTGCAGGCGACCGGCTTCAGTACCGTTCTTCGCCTCGCCACTCTTGGTGAAACCGTTAATGCTACCGTTCGCTACATCGCTACCGACAATCCGCACGCCGTTGCCATCGAACTGTTCGATGTGAGCCAGCACCTGGGTCGCGCGATAGGCTGCGTCGGCATCGCGCTCGAAATCGCCGACCTGCTCCTTGAGCATGTCCTTGACGTCACTCTGGTTACCCAGATTTTTCAACAACGGGTCACTGTCGATTATGGCCTTCGCGTCGCGCTCGTCACCTTTCGGTCGCTCCCACTGAATGCCCAGTTTCTCGGCCTGCTCACGGATGGCAGGGTCGTCAGCCGGGGATCGCACCTCATGCAGTTTGCCTTTCAGACTGGAAAAACCGAACTTGCCGAAATCCTTCAAACGACCCGCTTCGCTGCCATGCTTCGCGTCGCTGCTGCTGGTATACCCGTCGATGCGATTATTGCCGATGTCGTTACTGGCCAGACGGTTACCATTGGCGTCAAAGGTCTCAATGTGTTCAAGCAGTTGCACAGCTCGGAATGCGGCGCTCGAATCCTTGGTGTAATCCCCTACCTGAGCGATCAGGTTCTGTTTGGCTTCGCCACGGTCGCCTCGTCCGCCCAGACTTTTGAGCAACGGGTTGTCGTCAATGATTTCCTGTGCAGAGCGCTTGTCATCTGAAGGTAACTCCCACTGGATACCGGCATCCCTGGACTGCTGCACGGCCTGCTCCCAGGCCTTGGCGTCTAACGGGTCTTTTGGCTTTTCAGTGGTGATTTTGCTGACGGAGGTCATTGTCTTTATCCTTCCATTGGTCACCAGAAAAATCACAGCGACAACTGCTGCCCGCGCAAAAGAACGAGCTGCGCCATGAGTCAGACTGGTGCGAGCTGGGCCTGACTAAAAGGCAGAGGCACGGGACCTGATCAAAGACCAGGCATCCGCGATCACACTCGATTAAATCGGACTTGCGTTAAGAAGGGATGACACAGACCGGAAAGTTACCTCGAACAGCTGTCTCAGCGCCCTCATTACGCAGCGCGTTACGGGTAACAAGACGGTTTACTTCTGATGACACGCTGACAAGTCATACAGCCTTGAAGGCACGGTAAATACAGCACATTGCCGGTTTTTCGCATGAATATCCCAACGGTCCAGGGCCCGAAGTCGTCGAACTCACCGAGACGCTTTATGAGGGTTGTAGAAAATTATCGCTCAGTCGACAGACGGTACTCGGGTTGACCGGCAAATGGTGTCCATTACTACGGGCGTGGTTTATGCATAGCTAACTAAACGGTCACATCAGCTAATTAAGATTCAGCGTCCCAGCCGAACAGCCGCGTCAAGCTCATCGAGCTGACGTTACGGGATGTAAGCAGATCAAAAAAACCGTTTAAAGATCAATACTTCATGCTCCTGCAAGGTGCGGTAGCACAGTTGTTACTTCTGATACAGGTCTAAGCATGGATTTTGAAACAGGCGGCCCGGGTACAATGGTCGATATCAGAACACGTGACGCTCTCCAGGGGCAGGAAGCTATCCGCTTCGGCTCTTTTGTGCTGCACCCGCAACAGCAGCTGTTGTTCAGGCACTCGCAGCCGGTACCGCTGGGCAGTCGCGCCATGTCTCTGCTGGTGGCATTCGCAACACGCCCCGGCGAACTGCTGGAAAAGGCCGAATTGCTGACACTGGCCTGGCCCAAGGCGGTGGTGGAAGAATGCAACCTGCGCGCGCAGATCGTGACGTTGCGCAGAGCGCTGGAAGAGCAGGACGATTTCACTTATATCGTCACCGTGCCAGGCAGGGGTTATCGATTCAGCGCCCCGGTGAGCGTTCAACCAGCAACCGCTCCTGTGCTACCTGCACCTGCACCTGCAAAAGACACATTTGCTGCGGCACCGGCGATAAAGCGCCAGGTGCTTGGCCGTGACGCGCTGGTCCGGCAGTTGCATGAACTGACGCTGAAGCGTCGCTTGCTGACCTTGACCGGTCCTGGCGGCGTGGGCAAGACCACTGTGGCGCTGGCGCTGGCAGATAGCCTGGCTGCACATGCCTCGTTGAGCACGGCGTTCGTTGACCTGACGCCGGTCACCTGCGCTCAGCCTGTCGTGGGCAGCATTGCCTTCGCCCTGGGTTTAAGCACTGAAAACGAACAGCCGCTGCGTGACATCCCGTCCTCACTGGCAAAGCGGCCGCAATTGCTGGTACTGGACAACTGCGAGCATGTACTTGATGAAACCGCCTCTGCCGTAGAAGCATTATTGGCCAATGCCCCACTGTGCTGCGTAGTGGTCACCAGCCGTGAGCCATTACGCGTACAAGGCGAATGGGTGCATGAACTCAGCCCCCTGCAAGTACCGGACGAAAACCAGACTGTCAGCGCCGAGACTGCCATTGCCTACTCGGGTGTGGAACTGTTTGTCACACGTGCCCGAGAGCAGGACCCCGCATTTGTGTTGACTGACAACGATACCGAAGCGGTCTCAGCCATCTGCCGCAAACTGGACGGCAATCCGTTGGCAATCGAGCTGGCCGCTGCACGCGTCAGGACATTCGGCATTGCCGATCTGGTCGGGCTGCTGGACGGCAGTTTTCGCTTGCAGATGACCGGGCTGCGCACCGCGTTACCGCGTCAGCGTTCGCTAAGCGCCACGCTGGACTGGACCTACGGCATGCTCACCGGGCACGAGCAGGCACTCCTGCGTCAACTGTCCATTTTCAACGGCTCATTCACGCTTGATGGCGTCATGGCAATCGTCAATATCGGCTTGCCGGATGTACGCATGACGCTACCGATGCTGGAAAGCCTGCTCGACAAATCTCTTCTCGGAACCTTTGACCACAGCCAGGGCAAGCGCTTTCGGCTGTTGGAAACCACGCGTCTATATGCTCATGACAAGCTCGTTCAGCTCGATGATGTGCCGCGTTTGTGCCGCGCCCACGCCCAGTGGGCACTGCGCCTGCTCAACCAGGCCAGACTCGATCTCGATCAGTTGACACAAGACGTCTGGACCCAGCGCTACGCCGCAGAGATCGACACCATTCGCGCAGCACTGACCTGGGCCTTTTCAGCCGAGGGTGATCGACAACTTGGTGTAGAACTGACCCTGAGCAGCTCGCCCCTGTGGCTCAGGCTGTCGCTGGTGCGCGAGTACCAGGACTGGGTCAGCCTCGGTACGCCGCGCCACGTCGAAGAAAAGGCACAGATGGATCGTCGTCAGCGTATGCGCTTGTTGACCATGTCCGGCAGTATTTTGATGCTTACCTACGGTGCCGGGCAGAAAATGCGCGAGGTCTGGCAACAGGTCAGTGAGGATGCAGAAGAGCTTAACGACTCCGAATACCGCCTGCGCGCTTTGTGGGGCCAGTGGAACGACCACACCTGCAGCAACAGGCACAGCAAGGGTAAGGAAGTAGCCTTGCGGTTCCTCGCGCTGGGCAAGGATTACAGAATCGCCGACTGCCAGTTGCTGGGCAGGCGAATGCGCGCCACCAGCGCGTTTTACATGGGCGATATGAAAACCGCCGGGCAGGCGATCGAAGAAGCTCTGGGCGCTTCAAGGTCTGCTTCGTCACATATCATCGACATGCATTTCGACCAGCGAATTGCCGCACAATCATTGCGTGCCCAGGTACAGTTGCTGGTTGGCAATACCGGCCAGGCGATGGTTGCCCTGGACACCAACGTGAAGCAGGCCATTGCCCTGAGTCACCCCGCGACGCTCTGGTATACCCTGGCCATCAGTGCGATCCCCGCAACGCTGATTGCAGGCACGTTGCACAAGACACGTCACTTTCTGGATGTGCTTAAAAAAAGCAGCGAACGGCAACCGCTGCATATCTGGCGTCAGTTGACCAGTTGCTATGAGAGTATCCTGCTGATTCGTGAAGGCGACCCGGCAGCAGGCGTGCCATTGCTGGGAGAAGCGCTTCAACAGCTGCGCAACCATGTGGAAACGCCGCTGTGTTCAATGCTGCATACCGAGTACGTATCAGGTCTGGCCGCGCTGCGGCTTGAACCCCTTGCGCTGGAAACGCTGGATGAAATTCACACCAACGCTGTTGAACACCATGATCGTTGGTATTTGCCGGAGATCATGAGAGTCAAGGCACAGCTGATGCTCAGTCAACCGCACATTCATGCGCTGGAAGAAGTACGCAAGATGCTGACCCAGGCACTGGACATCGCTCGGCAGGACGGTACACATTTCTGGGCGTGGCGCATCAACGCTGACCTCAACCGGCTGAAAATCGCCCCCGGCACACCAGCCCATCGCCATTGCCCGGCGGTGCATTGAAACACTGCTTCAGGCGTCAGATCAGCCGCTGCGCCACCAGCGCATCGGCCACTGCCTGAAACGTATTTTCCGGCACCGGATCACCAGCTACGCTGCGCCGGGCGATCATTTCGGCGAGACTTGCGTCGGGCCAGCGGGCAATGCCCAGCGACAAGGCCTCTGCCAGCAAGGTGCTCGAATCCTGTGAGGAGGCACGACAGACCACTATCGGCACCGGTGTCTCACCGCGCACATAGCGTACGCCCACCACCCAGCCTCCGCTGTCGCCAATCACCAAGGAGGCGCGCCCCAACCCAAGCTTTGTGGCCAGTGCCTGCATTTCGCGACGCTGACGCTGGCGTTCGCGCTTGATCATGGGGTCGCCATCAATGTCCTTGCGTTCGCGTTTCTGCTCGCTATGGCTCATTTTCATTTCACGGCCAAACAGCCAGCGTTGCATCAGCACGTCTACCGCGCCGACCAGCAGAAACGCTGCAAGCACGGTGAATACCAGTGGTTTGAGGACCAGATAGAACGTCGACTCGATGCAGCCTTCGCCGCATCGCGATGACTCCATCAGGGCCTGCAGCGCCTGGCGGCCGACGACATAGAATGCCAGCGCCAGTAACACAACCTTGACCAGCCCCTTCAGAAATTCGATCAGGTTGCGCATCGCGAAAATGCGCTTGAATCCCTCGGTAGGGTTGATACGTTTGATATCCGGCTGAATCGGCTCGATCGAAAACACTACACCGCGCATGGTTACGATGTTGGTCAGGATCACCGCGCCGACAGTCACAGCCACCACAGGCACTGTAATGCCGATGACAATCTGCTCGGCGTGATCGAGCAGCCGTGGCCAGACCTCTGCAAACGGCTCGATATAGATCAGTGCGGTCAGATCTATCAGTGCCTCGACCTGCGCACGTGCCTTGGGCAGCAGCACCGAGATGCACAAGGTACACATCAGGATGACCATGCCCGACACCAGGTCCTGGCTCTTGGCAACCTGCCCCTTCTTGCGTGCATCGCGTAGCTTCTTGTCCGAGGCCGGCTGGCTTTTTTCCTCGCTCGACTCACTCATCCCGAGCCCTCGCTGGCCAGCGTTTTCAGAACCTCGACCGTTCCTCGAAATTGCGCCAGTTGGTCAATCATGACCGGAATCAGAAACCCGATATAAACCACCATCAACACCGCAAAAAACAGGTTCTTGACCGGCAGTGAAAGGTCAAAAATATGCAGACTGGGTGCCATGCGCGACAGGTACGCGAGCATCAGATCAGTGATCAGCATCGCAATCAGCAAGGGCGCGACCATCAGCACACCAATGCGCATCACCTGGTCGAGAATGGCCAGAATGGAGGTCAGGGCAGCGCTGCTGAACAACGGCGTGAACTCGGTGACTGGCCAGAGCTGATAGCTGTGGTAGTAACCGTCGACCATCAGAATAAAGCCGCCCGACATGAAAAACAGTGTAATGAGCATGACGGTCAGCAGCGTGGCCATCACGCTCGCTTCCCCCTGCCCCAAAGGGTCGACCAGCTGCTCCATGGTCGAACCCCGTTGCAGGTCGATCAGTTCGCCAGCCACCTCGGCAGCCCAGAACGGTATGCCGAACAACAGGCCGATCAGCAGCCCGATCAGCAACTCCTTGATCATCAGCCCCGCGAGGAAAAAACCGCTGTGCTCGGGCATAGAAGTGAACGCCGAGAACACCGGCAAGATCATCGGCACCGAGATCGCCACTGCCACGCAGCCACGGATCATGCCGGTCAGGCCCAGACGATTGAATGCCGGGGTAATGATCACCACACCCATCGCCCGCGAAGCTGCCAGCGATGCGGAACTGATCACCGGATAAGCGATTTCGATGAACGCATTGGTCAGATCAGCGCCCATTACGACTCATCGGGTCCACAAGGGAAAGTTGTCCAGCACCTGATTGCCCAGCTCTGCCACCTGCCCGGCCAGCAACGGCCCGACAAACACGATCACCAGCAATACCGCTACCAGCTTGACCACTTGCGGCAGTGTCTGGTCCTGAATCTGGGTCAGCGCCTGTAACAGTCCCACACTAAGGCCGACGACAATGGCCACGACCAATGCCGGAGCGGAGAGCAGCAAGACAGTCATCAGCGCCTTGTTCATCAGCGAGAGAAAAACATCCTGGCCCACAGCGTCAGCCTCCGTAGCTCAGGATCAGACCGTGCATCAGTCGTGACCAGCCACTGAGCGCCACAAACAGAAAAATCTTCAACGGAATTGAAATCAAGGTGGGCGAGACCATCGACATGCCCATCGCCATGAGCACATTGGAGACCAACAGATCGACGACCAGAAACGGGATATAGAGCAGAAAACCGATCTCGAAGGCACGGGTCAGTTCAGAGCTGACGAACGCCGGAATCAGCACGACAAGATCGTCATCGCGCAGATCGGCTCGCGCTTCGGGCGACCATATGGTTTCAGTGGCCTGGACGAAAAAACCGCGTTCGCTTTCATTGGCGAACTTCGAAAGGTGCGCCTGTAATGGCGGGCGCAAGGCGCTGCCGAGTTCCTCCAGTTGCTGGACATTCTGCAGGCTCAGATCGCGGCCTTGCACCTCCCGGTACATGTCACCGATCAGCGGCGTGGTCACGTATACCGACAGAATCAGCGCAATGCCGTAAAGCACCAGATTGGGCGGCGTCTGCTGCACGCCCAGCGCATTGCGGATCAGAAACAGCACCACGGATATCTTCATGAATCCTGTCAGCGTCACGACGGCCAGTGGAATCAAACCGATAGTAGCGACGACCAGAATGATTTCGATCAGGTTCGGCTGGTAACCGTTCATGAGGCAGTGAAACCCAGCAGTCGCACACCCAGACCGTCGCCGATACTCACCAACTCGCCACGGCCTATACGGCGGCCATTGACCATCAGGTCCACCTCATCGTGCCTCGAACCGGCCAGCGGCAACAGGCTGCCCGGCGCCATCTCGCGCAGTTGCGCCAGCGTCAGTTCAACGCTGCCCAGTTGGCAGACCAGCGTAAGCGGCAGCTCATCCAGCGAAGTATCCAGATCGGAACCGTCGGTCATTTCACTCATCGAATCGTTCCTGTTGAAAGTGTGGGAGACATAATGGGGACTGACGGTGCGCAGAGGACCCAGCCATTCGAGGGTTTCACCCTGGTGCCTGGCAACCGTCTGGTAGCGCTTGCCCAGTCGCAGCAGCACCTGCGTGTCGGCAAGGGTGTCGAGCATGACCACATCGCCCGGCACCAGACTGTGCAGCTCTGCGGTGGTTAATGGTGCCTGCCCGGCCTCGACACTCAGCGTGAGTACCAATGCATCAAGCGGCAGCGGTCTTGTAACAGCGTTACGGTCGAGCAGCGCGATGACGTGCCGGGCGCTGTCAGCATTCAAATGTATTTCCAGCGTCTGTGCCTGCCCCTCATCAGGCCGCACTTCCAACGCGAGCCTGAGTGGATTTTCGAGCGGATGTGCAGGCCACGAGAGCACCTGAACAGGCTCGCCCGATAATGTTTCCAGAGGCTCGATCCAGCTAAGCCAGGCCTGCTCCAGTAACAAGGTGTCGGTCTGGGTATCGACTGACGCACCTGGCAGCCAGCCCAGCCCTGACAGCTCGAAAAGACGCGACGGAACGACAAGTTCGAGGTAGGCCTGTCCGAACCTGATGGCCACCCTCACCGGTCGGCGACACTCGCCACCTGCGCTGGCCAAGCTCACGTGCATGGAGCGCTGCCCAAGAACGATCCGCCACGGTGCTGTCTGGCGATGCAACAGGTTATGCAAACTCAGCAGATCAGCATCGAACCGGGCAAGCCGGCTTCGGACCGAACCAATGCCTGGAGGCGAAGGCATTGGCTGTACGCACACCGTCATCGCTCGTCTCCAGGCTGGGACCCTTTGACGGGCAGGTCTGCCTGATCGGCCTCATCGCGCTGCTCACTGGTCCGCGCATCGTTGCGCATGCGCTGTTCGACGAGGTTCTGCCAGGCTCGGGACTTTTTCAACTGTTCAAGGTGCGCCTGCCTGAGCCGCTTGCGTGCCTGCTCTTCAGTCTCAAGGTTCAACACCGCATTATCGGCATCGGCCTGCAATGCCTTGCGTTCGTCATGCAGTTGCTTCAAGCGCTCCTGAACGACCTTCCACTCGCTGACCGACAGGCCCTCGCTGAGCTGGCCGACCGCCTGCTCGGCCTCCTGAGCCAGTTGTTCCCGGTGCAGGCGTAACTTTTCCCGTGCCTGATCCAGCTCGGTGTGGCTATCACGGCAGCGCTCCCGTTGAGTGCCAAGATGAGCGGCAGCGCGCTGCTCACGCAACAGACGCAAGGCTTGCAGGCTGTACAGGTCGGCCTTCTTCATCGTTTTTTTCCATAGCAAAGACCCATCGGCGTCGAGTCGTAGAGTGAATCAGGAGCCGAATCGAAAAACGGGCTCATGCCAGCACCTTGCGCAGGCGGGCCAGAGTTTGCGCAAGGCTGTCATGTTCGGAGGGCGGCTGACGCAGAAATGCCTCAATCGGCGAATGGCGGGCAATTGCCTCGTCGGCTATCGGGTCACTGCCAGCCGCGTACTCACCCACCTGAATCAACAGTTCGATTTCCTGACGGCGGGCAATCAACTCACGCAGCCGTGATGCCAGGTGCCTGTGTTCGGCAGTCGCAATGTGGTCCATCAAGCGGCTGCGACTGCGTAAAACATCGATTGCCGGAAAGTGATCGCGCTGCGCCAGTTCGGCGCTCAGCACGATATGGCCATCAAGGATTGAGCGAGTCTCCTCGGCCACCGGGTCCATGGCCGCATCACCTTCGGTCAATACGGTGTAAAGCGCCGTGATGCTGCCCTGCGGGCCAGGGCCGGCGCGCTCCAGCAGGCGCGGCAATGCCGAGAAAAAAGAAGGCGGATAACCGCGCCGGGTCGGCGGTTCCCCCACTGCCAGACCAATTTCGCGCTGGGCACGGGCAAAACGGGTCAGGCTGTCCATCAACAAGAGCACATTGCGCCCCTGATCACGGTGATACTCAGCCAGAGTGGTCGCTACGTAAGCCGCCCTGACCCGCTCGGCGGCGGGCCGGTCAGAGGTGGCAACCACCGCCACGGTACGTGCCCGGGCCGTGGCGTCGAGTTGCCCTTCAAGCAGTTCGCGTACTTCACGGCCACGCTCGCCGATAAGCCCGATGACGATCACGTCGGCATCGCTATTGCGAACGATACTCGCCAACAAGGAAGACTTGCCCACCCCCGGCTCGCCGAAAATACCCATGCGTTGCCCCTGGCCAAGGGTCAACAGGCTGTCGATAGCTCGTATGCCCAATGACAGTGGCTTGACGATTCGCTGGCGGCTGAAGGGCGCCGGAGGTTCTGCATGCAACGGATAATGCTGCATCCCGAGCGTGGCAGTCGGCGCAGGCCCGTCGAGAAACTCGCCCATAGGGCTGATCACACGACCCAGCAAGGCATCGCCAACCTGCACGCCGAGCGCCTGGCCTGTGGCGATGATCTGGGTACGCGTCGAAAGGCCCTCCATCGAGCCGATAGGCGACAGGATCGCGTCATCTTCATCGAAGCCGATAACTTCCGCCGACAGCTCTCGGCCGTTACCCGGATCGCGCAGCACACATAACTCTCCGATGCCTACGCCGGCGACGCTGGCGCGCAGCAACACGCCACGAATACTGCGCAGCGTCCCACGCATGGGCCTGGGCTGGGCGAATTGCAAGCGCAACCCGAGGTTGGGCAGCAGCGTCGTCAGGGCCTCAGTCATCGCGTATCACCTTCTGCCAGCGGCAACAACGCACGGCGCAGATTATCCAGCTGGGCCTCCAGCCCGAGTTCCACGGACCCCGCCGGGCCACCCAACCGCGCCTGCCCTGCTTCGAGCTGGTCATCGCCTTCGATACTCAGCGAATGCAGGGGCAGCGGCGCATGGGCCAGGTGCTGGCGCAGACCTTCGACTTCAGCGCCGGGTACATGCAGAGTCAACGCCTGATCCTGACGAAACGCTGCCAACGCCTGCGCAGCACAACGTAACAGCCGCTCGCGCTCGTCAATCTCTCCCAGTACCTGTCGGGCGATACCCAGTGCCAGTTCAGCCAACGAAGTTTCCAGGCCGGCAAGGTAGCGGTCGACCTCGGCGCTGGTCTGTGCCAGCAATGCAGCGGCCCGTTCGGCGCCCTCCTGTCTGGCATGCTCGAAGCCTTCGGCGCGAGCCTGTTCGAGCCATCGCGCGCTGTTTTCCCGCACGCAACGTGCCTCTTCATGCGCGGCTTCGATGAAGGCAAATCCGTCGATCCAGCGAGCGGCGTCGGCAGCACGCAACACCCGGGAGCCTGGTCGTGTTGGCAGATCACTCATGGCTGCTGATCTCCGTGAGATGTTGAGCAACGGTTTGCACCACCGTCACCTGTTTCGCATCATCCGATGCAGCGTGCACAGGTTCAGCCAGACGCAGCCGCAGCCAGGCCTGCAGCTGTGCAGGACAGGACTGTAGCCAGGCGGCCACACAGGCAGCACCATCGCGATCGATGGCCTGGAGCAACTCGGCAGGTGTACGCAATAGATCGGCCGCACCGGCCAGATGCCGATGAGAGAGGGCCAGCGAGAATGTGTCGTTACCCAGCAGGCGACGGTACTCACTGACCACTTCGCCACGAATTTCCCGACTCAGCGTTGCCGCGTGCCAGACCGCACCACACAGGCGTGTCAAATGCGAAAAATCGCTTTCGCTCAGCAGCAGTACAGCCAGATCCTGTTCCACAGGCAGGTCCAGCTGCGCCAGCGGCTGTAGCTTGAAATGTCCGGTCAGCAATTGTTCAAGGCGCGCGGTAAAGCGCGGTGAATCGCGTAACGCTGCAAGTCGGGCCGCATCAACGTCACGTTCAAGGCATTCGGCCAGACAGCGCTCGCGGACAAAGACCAAGGGACGTTCGGCCAGTGCATGCCACTGGCTGGTCAGCGCCTTATTCATGACGCTTCACTCAACACGTATGAGCCCTCGCCCCGGCGTCGCTGCCAGAACTGTCGGCCCAGCAGTCCGGCAAGCACCAGCGCAACCAGCAGCAGAGTGCCAAACAGCCAGCGTGCCGCTGGCAGGTCATCTTCAAGCATCCACAGGCCCAGGAAACTGCCCAACTGCGGCTGGGCACTGGCCTTGTCGGGAATGACTGCCTTGATCGCCGTGACTGAAACACCGTCGTAGCCCAGACCGGAGATGCCGTTGGCAACCAGCGTCTTGATCTGCGGGATCAGCACATTGATGTCGGTTCGCGGGTCAAAACGGACCAGCACCGATGCCGAGGACGGCGAAATCACCCGTTTGAGTAAATCATTGTCAGGCAGCACCACATGCACACGCGCGGACAGAATGCCATCTATCTGCGAAACGGTATGGGACAGCTCCTCACTCAGCGCATACACCATCTGCGCGCGCTCCTGCACTGGCGAGGACACCAGGCCATTGCCTTTGAAAATCTCTCCCATATTGGAAAAGCTCTGCCCTGGCAGGCCTGCGTCGTCCAAAGCCGCCATCGCCTGGACAAAGCGCTTTTCGTCGACCATCACCTTGAGCTGACCGTTGTCCTGAACCTTGCGCGAGGCCGGGATGCCATCACGCAACAGCACCGCCAGCATGGCGTTGGCCTCACGCTCGCCGAGGTTGGTGTAAAGATCGATATCGCAGGCCTGCAACAGGCTTGCAAGCGTCGCCACTATCAACAGGCGCAAGACACGGCGGCGTTTGGGCATGGTTCATTGACCTTTTAGAAGGGTGTTGGCAGAGCCGGATATCTGGGTTGCCCCGCGTACCACCATCTGGGTTTCGATGGAGTAATCGAACATCCGTCCAAGCGACTGGACGATGCGATCGACCTGCGGCTCACCTACCTTGCCCGGCGCCTGGGCAGCGCTGGTGGCTGGGCTCGGAGCATGATTGGCGGACTGCAATGCATTACCCTGAGTCAGCGCATCGGCCCGCTCTGAGAACTGCCGCGAGCGGTCAATAAAACCATCCAGTCGCTCCATCAGGTTGCTACCGATCTGATGCGGGCTGGCACCCTGCGGCATGCCTTTGGAAGTCTCGGCCATGTGTTCGAAGAGGTTCTGGGAAGCCTGCGGAACCCCGCCTCCTCCCGGCGAAGGCAAGGCAGCCGCCGCCGGTGATGCAGCTGGATTGACGGTCATGGTCGGAACCTATTCAGAGTCGTCGTCAGATTGGGCTTCGTTGAGCATTTCCTGAGCGCGCGGCATGATAATGAACTGCCCGCCAATGGTGACCGCCTGGGTAATCAGGGCATCGTTGAACTCACTGTCGCTGGCAGCCTGCTCGGCGTTTTCGACGGCGGCGTTGAAGCGCGATTCCTGACTGGAAACATTGATGTCTACATTGCTGTCTACGGCGTTGATGGACATGGGTAGTGCTCCTTCTTCGGTTTACTGACGGTCGGTAGCGACTTGAGTGACGACACCGCCACGAAACACCCGCACGCCGCGTTCACGCACTACAGGCGCGACCTCGGCGGCAGGTTGACGATCCACATGGTGCTGAATCTGCGCCAGCCAGGCTGGCGGCCCTGAAACAAAAAGGCTGTCGCTGTCGGGGCTGACGCGGCTGGACATCGGCTGGCCGGACACTTCCAGCCGCGCCATATAACGCTGCAACTCTTCAAGCCGCGGCCCTTGCAGGTCGAACACACGGGTGGCGACCTCATCGGCACCGGCGATGTGCAGTACGTTGCCGTCGAAGTACCAGCTCAGTTGATTCGCATCGCACAAGCGGGTGAGAAACTCACCGGCATCCTCGCCACGTACCGTGCCTCGTGCGTTGCCCCGGACCTTCTCGGAAAACACCACGATCAGGCCAAGGTGTTGACCGAACTCAGTCAGCGCACCGCGAATATCCTGATCAACCAACACGTAGGCGTAAGGCTCTGAGAACCAGTCGGGCTGGCGCTCCGAGGCGGCCTTAAGCACGCCGGATAACAGGCACAGCAGGATCAGCATCAGCAATTTTGAAACTGGCGGGTCAGCCCTGAAGTGCTTCATGGCGCCCTCCGTGACAATGCGACGGCCGCTGGCAGACAGGCTTCAGAAAACGGTCGCTATTCAGCGCAGGGGCTATAAAATGGCGCTCGCCCTCAAAGGCTGTCGACGGCTGATACGCCTCGCCCCGCCCCCTTTCACAAGAGCCTTGCCCATGCCACCTCGTTCCGTCCCCACGTTGTTGTTGCTCGGCTGCCTGAGTCTGGCGGCGTGTTCGACTCAGCCCAAATCCGACGCCAGCTACGAGCGCTTCATGCAACTGGCCGCCGACCTGGAGAAACGCGGCGACTCGACGACGGCAGCGTCGTTCTACCAGCGCGCCACGCAGCAGCCCGAAGCGGGTGTCGAGGCGTGGCGCAAACTCGGTGCAGCCCTGCTCGTCAGCAACGACACGCGTGGCGCAGAGCGCGCTTATCAGCGGGCGCTTGAGCTGAAAGCCGACGACTCGGATGCGCTGCTGGGCCTGGGTACTGCGCAGTTGCGTCAGGGTAAGCTGGAACGCGCCATCACTGCGCTGACCCAGGCCGCCGACGCGTTGCAGCAGCCACAGGCCTGGAACCGTCTGGGCATCGCGCACATTCTGAGTGGCCAGGCCGACGCTGCTCAAAGCGCCTTCGGCACCAGCCTGCGACTGGCCCCGAACGACCTCGACACCCGATGCAATCTGGCCTTGGCATACGCCCTGGGCGATGACGACCAGAAGGCCCTGGAGACCATCCGCAGCGTCAGCCAGTCGCCCCTTGCGCAACCGCGGCATCAACGCAACCAGCTGCTGGTCATGGTCCTGGCCGGAAAAGAGAAAGATCTCAAAAACATGACCTTCGACGATATCACCAAGGCCGAACGCGGCAAGCTGATCGCCGAAGCCCGGCGTGTCAAGGCCATACCGGACCGCGCCGAGCAGGCTCGTGAACTGGGGCTGATTGACGCTAACTGAGGTCATCGGGCCTCCTGCGTGTCAGTACTGGCCTGTTGCTCTGCCTGACGCCGACGCAGCTCTTCGCGGTCATACCCGTCGATGTAAACCTGCGCGGCGCGCCCGACCGGTGCAGCCATGACAGGCCCGGTGTCACGGCCGTGCATGACATCTACGCGCTGCTCGACCATTTGCAGCAGAATCAGGTTGCTGGCACAGCCCGGCGGCAACAATGGCTGAAAATCCTCACCTACACCGATCTCGTCCTGTGCAGCCGATTGCACACAGGCCTGGGGCACCAGCTCCACACGGCCATCGGCACGGGTGATCCCCGCATAATCCGGTGAATAGCTCACTGGGTCGAGGTGGGTCTTGCAGCCTGCCAGCAGACATAAAAGCATCAGAACCGGCGGGCGTGACATAGCGCAGATAAGGTTCATGGCCATTCCCTTTCAGTTCATGTAAAAGCCGAATGCGCCACCACTGCGCGGACCTGCCGACGCGGTGCTGGCGGCGCGCTGTTTGTCCAGCGGCGTCGCCACCACGCGATCCTTGACCGGCTCGACCAGATACGGAGTGATCAGAATCACCAGTTCGGTTTCGTTGCGCTGAAAGCGCTTGGAGCGGAACAGATTGCCCAGAATCGGCATGTCGCCCAGCATCGGCACCTTGTCCATGTCCTGGCTGCTTTCACGCTGGAACAGCCCGGCAATGGCAAACGTCTGACCACTGCCGACTTCCACACGAGTGTCGGCACGTCGCACCCTGAACGACGGCACCTGATAGCCGTTAACGTCCAGTGTGGTGGTACTCATCAGGCTGCTGACCTCGGGACGCACCTGCAACGCAATGCGCCCGTTGGGCAGCAGCGTCGGGCTGAACAGCAACGACACGCCGTAAGGCTTGTATTCGATACCGACGACTTCGCGGTTGACCGGCACCGGCACCGCCACTTCACCGCCAGCCAGAAAGCTCGCAGTCTGCCCGGTCATGGCGGTAATGTTCGGCTCGGCCAGAACTTCGAGCACACCGTTGCTTTGCAGCGCCTCCAGCATCGCGTCGATGTTGACATTGCCCGACGCTAGCCCGGCGCTGATTACGTTCGATGCGCCGCCCGCTGCATCGGCGGCCAAAGCGCCCCCCGTCAGCAAGCCGAATGAAAAAGTGCCGTTATTGAACAAGGCATTCCAGTTCACGCCATAGCGCAACAGCTCGGAGCGCGAGACTTCGGCGAAACGCACGCGGATATTCACCTGGGCCGACCCTGCGTAAGTGGCACTGTTTACCGTCGACTGAAAGTTCTGCCCCTCGGTGCTCAGCAAGGCATTAAGATCGGTTGCTTCACCGACATCCTGCACGGAGCCACTGGCAATCACCCGGCTGCCGGAGGCATTGATCCGCGCCTGACTATGCGGGTGCAACGCCTTGAGCGGGCGTGTCACAGCAGCAGTGCCGCTGCTTACCGCCAGACTCAACGCAGCGGTCTCACGGCCCTCGCTGTCCAGGGCAATCAGACTGGTCTGCCCTGCGGCCTTGCCGAACACGTAGATCACGCCGGGTGACACCACCTGCAAGTCGGCAATACCCGGCTCGGCCACCATCACCGAGTCCACGGGGGCTGAAAAATGCAGAACGCGGCCTTCACCGATGGCCAGATCGACTGTGCCTTTGGCCCCTTTGGCAATGTTTTCGGCAAATGAACCTGTGCCAATGAGCAACGCGCCCACACCCACGAGAAACATCCGGATTACGCTTACTGAGGTCATGAGGCAGTCGCCAGAGGAGTGACAGCACCGGCCCTGGATGCCGGGCGTGCAAGGACATCGGTCAGGCTGACAGTGCCGACCGCTTGAAGGTTGTATTCACTGGCCAGTTCACGAAAGGACAGAACCGCCAGTTGCAGCTCGCCGCGCACGATGAGACGGCGCATACACCGACGCAGCTCCGAATGCACAAGCAATACCGTCAAATCATGTTCCGGCAGCATGTCGCACAGGCGACGCAGCTGTACCAGTACGGTCCGGCCGATGTCATCGGGCAGCGAATCACGGCTCTTTTCCTGGCGAGCCAGCGTGGCGCGCAGTTGTTCTTCAAGCGCAGGTGCCAGTACAAAGGCGCTGATCACCCGGTTGCGATCGGCATACTGATGACTGATCTGCCGCGCAAGTCCTGCGCGCAGATGCTCGGTCAGTCTGCCCGCGTCAGATTCAATACTGCCCCACTCCACCATCGACTCCAGCAGGCCGCGACGATTGCGTATCGATACCCCTTCAGAGACCAGCAAACGCAAGGCCTCTGCGATACGCTGCAGCGGCAGAATGCGCAGCACTTCCTTGATCAGCTCACCGTACTTACCCTCAAGCTGTTCCAGCATCAGGCGGGTTTCCTGAATACCCAGAAAGTCGGCGGCATAACGGCGCAACGTACGGTCCAGTACTTCGCGCAACACTTCATCGGCGAACAGAAAACCAATACCGGCATCCTGCAAACGTTCCGCATGCTCGCGCCCTGCCCAGCGGCCGGGACGGGAACCGATCGGCGAAGGCGCTTCAAAGGTTTCGACAGAAACCAGTTGTGCATGCACCGGATCGTCCTGCAGCAAAAGCGCCATGCCGCTGAATTCGCCCTCACTGACGGGTACACCTTCAAGCTCGACCTGGAAACGATCGGCTGGCAGGCTGCGGTCCAGATAAACCTCGGGCAGCGGCACCTCGACACCCAGATTGATACGAATGTCGTGACACAACGCTTCGATACGCTGACGCAGGGGCTGCAACGGGGCGGCCTCGGCCAGTCCGGTTCCGATACTCAGCAGCACCTGGCTGTCGCGTGGCCGCTCGGCGCTTTCCAAGGCATCTTCCGCGGCATCGTTCGAAGCCCTGGAAGCGCCAGAGGATGCCCCGGGCTCGGCCATCGTTTCATGCTCTTGCAGCTCGTCCTTGACCAGTGACCGGGCGGCACGACGATCCCGGCGCCAGAGCATAAACGCGCTGCCGCCCAGCACGGCGGCCAGACCGACAAACACCAGCAACGGAAACCCCGGCAGCATGCCTACGCCCAGCAGAATCAGCGCAGTCAGACCCAGCGCACGATGGCTGGCGCTCAGCTGCCTGACAATCTCGGTGCCCAGGTCACGCTCTTCGCCGTCGCTGTTGACGCGGGTCACCACGGTCCCTGCGGCTACGGAAATCAACAGTGCCGGGATCTGCGCGATGAGGCCGTCACCGACCGTCAGTAACGAATAGACATGCGCGGCTTCGGCGAACGGCATACCGCGCTGGACCATGCCGATCATCATGCCGCCCAGCAAGTTGACGAACAGAATCACCAACCCGGCAATGGCATCACCCTTGACGAACTTCATGGCGCCGTCCATAGCTCCGAACATCTGGCTTTCACGCTCCAGGCGTGAACGACGACGTCTGGCCTCGAACTGGTCGATGTCACCGTTGCGCAAGTCGTTATCAATGCTCATCTGCTTGCCGGGCATCGCATCCAGGGTGAAACGCGCAGCGACTTCGGCGACCCGCTCAGCGCCCTTGGTAATGACCACGAACTGGGCAACCGTAATGATCAGAAATACGACCAGCCCCACAACGACCTGACCGGCAATCACGAAATCACCGAACGCCTTGACGATATGACCAGCATTGCCGTCCAGCAGAATCAGGCGAGTGGTGGTGATCGAGAGCGACAAACGAAACAGCGTGCTGAGCAGGATCAGCGGCGGCAGCGCGGAAAACTCCACCGAGTGGTTGATGTAGAACGCGACGATGAGAATCAGCAGGCTCAGGGCGATGTTGACTCCGATCAGCGCGTCCACCAAATAGGTCGGCATCGGAATGATCATCATCGCGATAGCCATCAGCATGAACGCAACGATGATCACATCGGTGCGTTTAGACGCAGTTACCGCCAGGCGATTCAGAGCATTCATGAGGGTCATTGCGCAGCCCTCCGGGCTTCCAGGTAGCGTCTGAAGCATTGCCGCGCGTCGTCCTTGCGGCCGGCCTTCCACAACGCGCGGCTACGCAACAGAAGCAGCGCGGCGCTCTCGCCTTGCTGCTCGACCAGCCTGTCCAGTGCCGCAATGGCCCGGTCGGTGTCTCCGCTGTCGGTGAACGCCAGCACCAGGCTGTGCAGCAGCGCGCTGTTCGTCGGTGCCAGCTGTATCGCAATCAGCAACATCACCAGTGCACGTTGTGGCTGGCCACTGCGCCGGTACAGATCACCCATACCGTGGAGCAACTCTATGCATTCGCGATCCTGACTGATGCTCATGACTGCACCTCGGCGCGTTGCTGTTCCAATAGCAGCCGCATGTCGATCTCTTCACGAATCACGTCTTCGGCGAGTTCGCGGATCTCCGGTTCGGCGTCCAGTGCCGGTAACACTTCGTCCAGCACATAGCGCAGTACTTGTAGCGAACGCGCTGTGCCAAAAAGCTGCGCATTGACACCAGAAGCCTGCCCGGTCTGCTCCAGCTCGCCGCGCAACGACCGACGAACCTTGCGCTCGCGCTGATCAAGCAGCGCTTCGAAACGGGTTCCCTGACGCGGCTGCGCCGGAGCAACACGCTCGACAGCGGGCAAAGAGTCGGCTGAAGGCGGCGCTACGGGCCGCAGATCGACTTTCATAAGGTGAAGGCAAACCGTTCATCACCGCGTACAAGACGGACCTGATTGCCCTCAATACTCTCCAGCCTCCAGTTGTCTGGTAACAGTGCGCCGGGGTAGACACGCTTGCCATGCTCATCGATCACGTAGGGATTGCGACCGAACCACACCGCCTGAAAACGCACGCGAGGTGCCGCAAGCGCCGTGCTTGCCTGCACGTTGGGCGTCAAGACAATATGCTGGCCAAACCGAGTGTCAAAGGCCTGTTGAATCTGCAGCCAACTGCTTTTTTGGGCAGCGGGAAAAGCGCCCTCAACATTGAGCTGCCCGCCCCGTTCCTCAACCCGCAATTGCGTGAGCCTGGCGTCCTGTAGCGCACCCTCAAGCCAGCTTCGGGCCTGGCTAAGTGTAGGGGCGTTCTTGCCGGGCACTGACGAACCAGGGACGGAATCTGCAATGGAGTGCCGGACCGACTCGGCAGGTGCACGAAAGGCAAATGCAGTGGCACATGTCACCAGCAACAAAAGTGCAGCCAGTGCTGGCCATTTAAGCAGCGCCAGGCGGCGGGACACAGCGGGGATGGGTCGGGCACTTCGTGTGCTGCGCAAGCACAGCCTGCTCTGTCCGACCAGCAACTCGACAGGCAAGGAGATGCGTTGACCATGGCCGACGTTGACAACCCGACGTTGGCCAAGGCTGTCGAAAACCGTCACATCGTCGCCCAAGGCTTCTATTGCGACGTGTTCGACGGAGAATCGCAGACGAACATGTTGCTCGGCCACATCAGCATCGCCCAGCACAAGGTCGGCCGGAACAGCACTGCCAATCACATAGACAGGGTTGTCCAGGAGCAGCGAAACGCCCTGATGCAAACCATGAAGAATTTCGAGCCGGGCTACGCCGCTTTCCTGCACAGCAGCGTCGGGCGTTCCGCTCAATGAGATCAAGGCTGTCATGATCGAGTCACCACCGTGTGATCTACCGGAAACGGCATGTCAAAGCCGGGCAAAACTGTCGATCGGAAGAATTTCGATGCGCAGTGAATGCAGGCAGCTGTAGCGCTGCCTGCATGACAACGTCAGTTCTGTGGACGTTGCTTGGTAGCATCCAGCTCTGCTTTCTTGGCAGTGGAGATTTCAGTGATCTTGGCCGATTTCTCGATAGCCATATCAAAGGTCGCCGACATTTTATCGATTGCTGCGTCTGAATTGCCGGAGCTTACGGGTGGAGTCGAACTCATGTTGTTTCTCCTTGCTTCGAGTAGGGATCTATCTGCTGATTAACAACCGGCTCAAGAGCAGGTCAATGTGCCATTACACAACACGGTGCAGAGACACTAAGCTAATTGCCGCGCTGCCAATTAATAGTAATCAGCGAAACTTGTTCGATGCTGTGAAACGTTGTGAAATCAGATTTCACAACGAATTAATACCGTAAATCCAAGGTGATATCAAAGTGATATTTATTTCTGGTTTATTTCTGGTGATATTAATTTTTTATGTACCACGAGACGGGGCTCCAACGTTTACGGGGTGTTCGCCAGAGCCGTTATTATTTATCGACGCGTGTGAATTGTTGTGAAAAGAGATTAGCGATCCGCCACTTCACTTGTCGGAATGATAGTGTCGGCCCATAAGCCCTGTTCTTTTGATTTGAAAACGAGACGCCGTTCAAACTATTCACACGAATAAAGAGTTCGTCATTGAACACAGGGTTTCGTTCGCCTCGCGGCACTCAATTATTGAGTCGCCTGCTCCACGTCCAGCGGTTAACAACAGGAGTTATATGCTATGTCGACGTCCACGATCAGCCCGGCGCCTGGCCCTCTTCCGCCCCCCGCACCGGGCGCGAATGCCCGAACGCGATTCAATCAGGTGCTGCAGACCAGCAACCGCAATGGCGGCCAATACCGGCCAGCGGGCGCAGACGAAAAGGCACCTGCGCTGGGCAGTTACGCATCGATAGAAAAGCCCGGCACTGTGGCGGCTGACACAGTGCGCTACGTCACCCAGGAAGGCGATCATGTACTGGTAAGCAAATCCACCAGCCCGGAGCTCTATCGTCAGGTCGTCGAAGACCAACCCCGAGTGGCAGGTTTCAGGGCCAGTGTGGCTGCTGGCTACTCCCCAGCCAAGGCTGATGCTGCCGCGCCAGCGACGCTGAGCGGCTATGCCCGTATCGGAGCACCGGACGAAATGGGGCCGGGGCTGATTCGCTATGAAGCCGCCGATGGCAGCAAGGTCATCGTTTCGCAGCAACAGAACCCGGAACTCTTCAAACAGGTGGCATCGGATTTCAAATCGCTATCCGGCGTAGGCAGCAGTCAGCGCGAAGGCTACAGGGTGGCAGGCGCGGACGAAAAGCCGCCGGAAAACATTGCAGGCTTTGCAGTGGTCGGCCCGGTGGATGAAGTCGGGCCGGGCGTGATGCGTTATGTCGACCGTGACGGCAATAAAATTGTCGTGGCCAAGAGCGACAATCCTGAGCTGTACAGCGCGGCCAAAGACGCTTTCAATACCCTGACCGGGCTGAACACGAGCGAAGCGCAAGGTTATCGCAGGGCGGGTGACAACGAAGTATGGCCACCCGTATTCGGCACCACCGTCGGCCCGTTGAATGAGGTCGGCCCGGACACTATCCGTTACGAGCACAACGGAGAGAAGGTCGTGGTCACCCGTGACGACAATCCGAAGTTGTTCGATTATCTGGCAGCGCTGCAAACCATAGTGTCGGACCCGCAAAAAAGAGCTGCGATGGAAACAGCAGTCAACGAAGGGCAGATTCTTGCTGACCGCAACACCCCAATTCCCAGCTTGAACGACATTACACAGTTCACTTGGGTGTCTGGCCAGGAAGGAAGCCAGATCAGCTATCAGAATCAGAGCGGTGAGCGGATTGTCGTCACTGAAGCATTGACCCCTGAACTATTCGACAAAGTAACCACCCTCCATGACGCCTGGAACAAGATCAACAGCAGCCGGGAAGAAGGTTACACGTTGGCAGAGCCTCATGACTTTTTGAAGAATCAGGACATAACCATCGGTTCACCGGACGAATTAGGCGCGGGTCTGATTCGTTTCGAGAACGGCGATGGCAAGTTCATCGTCTCCAAGGATTCCAGCCCGCAGTTGTACGATGACGTGGTGGAAAAATGGAATGAGCTGGGCACCGGCAATATCGGTGAAACCCGCAGTCGGCATAACTTGCCGCCCGTGGCCGAGCTGGATCTGATGGGGCAGAAAACCGGCGTGAAAGCCGACAAGGATGACGAGAATTCCGAAGAGCTGAACGTCGGCGAACTGGCGACCAAGGAACTGCTCGACCAATACCGCGACGGTGTGAACAAAGGGGATATTGCCAAGGATGACCCTCGCGCAAAACTGGTCAGGGCAATCGAGGCGCAGGCTGCTTATGACAACGGTCGCGGCCTGACCGGTTATGAAGAGGCCAAAGGCGCTTTCGGCGGCACCTGGCGCGAATTCGACAGCAAACAGACCCAACTCAGTTCGGCCGACATGCACGACATCATTGATGGCGGCAAGCTGCAAGAACAACTGACCACACTGTTCTCTGATCCTACCGTGCAGCAGGACTACCAGAGCAAGATGACCGATGCACTGGGCAAAGTGCCCAGCAAGGACGAAATCAAGCAGAAGCTGCTCGACCTTACCGCCAATCCCGATTACGTACTTTACCTCAAGGACCTGAAAAAGCAGGGCCTTGGCCAAGAGGCGCAGAAAGACCTGAGCGACACCTTGTCCTCACTTGCACTGGTCGATCCAGAAGGCGCCAGCAAGGCGGCACAGTCTATTCAGGCCGACGGTTTGACCAGCGATCTCAACGATCTGGTCGCCGATCCGTCGAAGATCAGCGACGAGAATAACGCCCTCGCCACCAAGGACCTGTTCGGCCTGCTCAAGGCAGAGCTCAAGGGCTTTCTGGTCGATATGCCGCGCTTCCTGCAGCCCACCTTCGAAAAATTCCTTCAGGAAGGTGTCGTGGGCAACGCCAAGCCCGCAGACATCGCCAAAGCGCTCAAGGAGGTCGGTGATGCCTATCAGAAAAACGGCACGGTCAGCGAAGCAGACATCAAGACAGCCCTTTCCAAACCCTACATACCGGTCGCTGATCGCGGCAAACTGGGCGAAATCTTCAATACGCTCAATAGCAAAGGCGTCATGGGCTCCGTTGCGGCAGGCGTGTCGCTGTTCTCGGCGATTTATCAACTGGTCGGCAACGGCGGCAAGCTAGGCGAGACACCGATTCAGCGCCTGGGCATTGCCAAGGACTTTCTGAGCTTTGCCGGCGGTGCCAGCCATTTTGTACGTCTGGCTGATCAGGTTGGCGACCTGATGGGCAAAGGCGGCCTGGTGGACATGCTGGGGCTGGACAAGACGTTACCGGAGATCTGGGGCAAGGAAAGCTTTGGCAAGGCCAAGGAAGTCAGGGTCAGCGGCATTTCCGCAAGCAACCTGAGCGAGATCCGCACCGCACTGGATGCGACTGATGAATATCGGCTCAATTCGACGCTGGGCGACATGGCTGGCGGTGCAGAAGCGGAACGCCAGGCCATGGGCGGCATCACCCAGCGGCTGGATGACGCCGTGCAGGCTTCAGGGGCCAAACTGCCCTCTGGAACTGCCAATAAAATCGCGGGCTCGGTCGTCAAAGTGCTGGGGCCTGCAACGGATCTGGCTGGTGGTTTTGCCGATATCGTACTGGGTGCATTCACCATCAAGGACGGCGTGAAGTCAGGTGACAAGCTCGCTCAGGCCGCAGGCGGCCTGCAGATTGCCGGCGGTGCCTTCGGCGCGTCAGCCGGCGTACTGGGAACCGCGGCGCTGGTGGGTGCAGGCGGCGCGGCGGCCACCGCGCTGGCCGGGCCATTCTTCCTCGTCGGCGTTGTGATTGCTGTCGTTGGCGGGATCATTGGCTATTTCGTCGACCATAACAAAAAGCAGAAAGCATCCGAAAAGGAAAACGACTGGTATCGCGATCTGGCGGCAGACGGTTTGCTGCAGTCCGACTGGGGCGACAAGGTCGAATATGCACACTACTCGATCCACCACTATCGCGAACGCGAAGCGCCTGAAGACGACAGCCTGTTCCGCTTCCAGAGTGCCGAGTGGAAGCATTTCGACGAAACGCCGCAGGAAGGCGGCTCTTCCACCAACCGCCTTGATGACACGTTACACGTGGAATACGGCGAGCCACACAAATCGCCGGATCAACAGAAGCGTGACGAATTGAGAGAAGCACCGCGCTGGAGCGGCTCGAAGGTCTGAGCCATTCATGCATGTTCGACAAGCCGCCGTTCAGGCGGCTTTTCGGTTGATCAGGGAGCGCCAAACAGCATGGTCCAGTACACACCGTAATCGGCGTTGGTAGCCGTCGCATAGGCCGCGCCGACCTCGGTAAACATCGGGTTCATCAGGTTGGCGCAATGTCCCGGGCTGGCCAGCCAGCTGGCCATTGCCTTGCTGACGGTGCTCTGCCCTGCTGCGATGTTTTCACCGATCTGCCGTCCGCCGTAACCTGCCGCACGGGCGCGATCTGCCGGTGAGTCGTTATCAAAGCCGCGATGCGTGAAGTAATTCTCGCTGGCCATCGACTGGCTGTGCCCCTGTGCAGCCATTTCCAGGGTCGTGTTCCAGCTCAACGGTCTGGCCGAAGGAAACGGCTGCTTGCCACACATGCGCGGCTTGGCTCGCGCGGCATTGACCTGCGCCAGAAGTATGCGGCCAGCCGAGCGTGCATCTTCCAGGCTTTCGTCGATCAACGGTTTCGCCAATACCACACGCCAGTCGCCACGCTCGCGAGTGATACCGATGTCGGCGTATTGCGGGTCAAGCAAAGCGCCGCAATAGCGTTTTTCGAGCATGCCGAACGCCTCACCAGCGCTCTGCGCACCCGCAAGTCGTATGGTCCGGACGGTGACCGCCTGGTAACCGGATGCCTTGAGCGCATCACGTGAACTGCCAGCGAAATTGATCGGCAACGCTACGCTGGTGTTGAGCGTCAGCGCCCTGGAGATTTTTGTCATCCGTGCTTCGCAGCGCTGAGGTTGCCCCCGAAAATCGTTAATGGCCTGGACCAGTTGTCGCTCGTCACTGGCACTGGCATGGCTGGCGTACATGGGCAGCAGAGGCACGAGGTACACGCACATGCGCCAGAAATAACGGTGCGATTCAGGCATGAACACAGACTCGAAAAGGAAAAGGCACGCCATGAATTTCAAGGCCCGAATAGGACCCTGAAAAAGCCTCTTGGTTCATGCTGCATGTTCAGGTGCAGTGGTTATTCAAATGCCTGTTCCGGCAAAAAGCACCGCTGATCCGGGCCTCTCGCGATCACGTTGAATTTACCCGGACCATCACGATCTTCCTTACAGACCTCCTGTAACTGCCGAGAAAGGATTCTTTCACCATGGCCACTCCTCCCGAAACTCCGTCGCTGCGCCGGGCAATCACGGCACCGATGCTGACACTGTTCATCCTCGGTGACGTGCTGGGTGCTGGCGTCTATGCATTGGCAGGCACCATCGCCGGACGTGTCGGCGGAGCCATCTGGGCACCCCTGCTGATTGCCCTGTGCTTCGCCTTGCTGACCGCTGCATCCTACGCGGAACTGGTGACTAAATACCCTCGTGCGGGCGGTGCGGCGGTGTACGCCGAAAAAGCCTTTGGCAAGCCACTGCTGTCGTTTCTGGTCGGCTTTTCCATGGTGGCGGCAGGTGTCACCAGTGCTGCCGGGCTGGCGGTCGCGTTTGCCGGCGACTACTTCCAGGCGTTGGTAAGCTGGCCCGCACAGTGGGTATGTGTGGGCTTTCTGGTGATTGTCGCGCTGTTGAATGCGCGTGGCATCAAGGAGTCGTTGTCGGCCAATCTGGTAATGACCCTGATTGAGCTGAGCGGGCTGGCAATGGTGATTGCGGCCGCAGTCTGGTTTGTCAGTCAGGGCAATGGTGTGCCGCAACGTGTATTCGAACTGGACACTACCTCACCCGCCACCGCGATTCTTGCCGCATCGCTACTGGCATTTTATTCATTTGTGGGCTTTGAAACGTCTGCCAACCTGGCCGAAGAGATCAAGGATGTGCGCAGGGTTTATCCACGGGCGCTATTCGGTGCACTGCTCATTGCAGGCGTGGTTTACATGCTGGTCGGCGTGGGCGCGGCCATGGTGCTGCCCGTCGAACAGTTGAAAGCTTCGCAGGCCCCGCTGATGGATGTCGTCAGTGCTTCAGGGTTGGGGATACCTGCCCCATGGTTCGCGGTGATCGCGCTGATTGCAGTTGCCAATGGCGCACTGCTGACCATGATCATGGCCAGCAGACTGACCTTCGGGATGGCTCGTGAAGGACTGTTGCCCGCGGTGATGGGTTCGGTTCTGCCTCAACGGCGCACACCCGGCGTGGCCATTTTCGCAACCACAGTGGTTGCCATCGCGCTGTCCTTTACCAGCACCCTCACCACGCTCGCTGAAACCGTGGTGTTATTGCTGCTGTTCGTGTTTCTCAGCGTCAATATCGCGGTTCTGGTGCTCAAGCGTGACAAGGTCGAAGCCGGCCATTTTCAGGTTCACTGGGTCATTCCGGTATTGGCGATTCTTTCCTGCCTGCTTTTGCTGACCCAGCAAGGCCCTGAAACCTGGTTGCGTGCCGGCATGATGCTCGCTGTCGGAGCCGCGCTTTATGGACTGACCCGATTAGGCAGTTCAGTGCTGGTTTCACACCCGCGCTGAACGGCATTTGTGATGCATGCCACGCGCGTGAGTCAGGCTTTACTTCAGTGTGTAACGACGATGTCTGAAATCGGATTGCGCCACCGCTCTTCGATTCTTGCATCGTCTGCTCGATAGCCAAGAGCGATAACCAGCGGTATGACGGCACCACGTGGCAGCTGGAGAAGTTTGGCAACTTTCGCGCCTGAAAATCCTTCCATCGGGCACGTATCGATGCCCTTCGCGGCTGCGCCAAGCATGATGGTTTGAGCTGCGAAGATGGCATTGCGTGCCGCCCATTGCCGACCGCCGATATGGCCGATGGGGAGTAGCGAGAGGGTCGGTCGGATCAGCGCTGCAAGCGCAACAATCGGCGACCACAAGACAGAAGATCCCACTCCGAGAACCTTCTGAAACATACCTATCTGTTTGCGGTAGTAGGCCTTCGAATCTGTTCCCAACACAGACGAACCTTCAACGTGGTCAAGTTGTGCGTTGGCTGTACGCAGCCCCAGCGCAGGACTCGCCACGATCACGATGAGCTCGGCCGCTGATGCTGCAGCTTTCTGGCCGTTGCAAGCGACCGCCAAATTCGCTTTGAGCCCAGGATCGCGGACCCAGTGCAGTTGATAAGGCTGCATGTTCCCGCTGGAGGGGGCATAGGCTGCTTCTGCAAGCAGCAACTGAATGTCGCCAGGGACAATGGGGTTCGAGTTGAATTTGCGTATGGCCCGGCGAAAGCGATTGGCTGCCTGAAAGCCATCCCAGGGAAGTAAATATTCCTGTGTGTTCATGGTCATGAGTTCTCGATTCGTGATCAACGTTGTGTTGTCACAATTCAAATCGTAAGTTAAAGCTTATATTTTAAAAACTCATGTTCTGGAGCTGCCCGTGAGTAAAAGCCGAACACCCGTCAACCCCAGGAAAATCCCGGCTCAGGCGCGTTCTCGCGCGACAGTTGACGCAATTATTCAAGCGGCGACTTACATTTTGACCAAGGTCGGCTGGGAGGGACTGACGACCAACGCGATTGCTGAACGCGCAGGCGTGAACATCGGCTCGCTGTACCAGTTTTTCCCGAACAAAGAAGCAGTCATCGCTGAATTACAGAGACGGCACGCCGCCGACACGCGCACAGATCTGCTCAACGCGTTACAGGTTCTGCCTGATCAGCCGTCGCTTCGAGAGGCACTGACCATGATCATCGAGATGATTGTCGCTGAGCATCGTGTTGCGCCGGCCCTGCACAAGGCTATTCATGAGGAATTGCCACGTACGATCCGGCAGCTGGAGGACGATAAGGATGCTCTACAACACCAGTTTGCTCAGGTGCTAAGGCCATTTATGAAGAATGTTCCTGATCCGGATCTCTCGATCTATCTGATGGGTATCGCTGTACACGCAATTATCCACACTGTCACAGCTGATCGGCCGAAGCTCCTCGCACAACCAGGATTCGTTCAAGAGGTAGTGACTTTGCTTGAAAACTATCTTTTCAGGCCTGATTGCAAGGAAGTGGGCCGCGCCAACTGATAGATGATGGCAGGAATGAATACCAGCTTTCGACGCATAGCCAGCATTTTTCAGCGCCTGCCCGGCTAAAGCAAAGGTGCGGCAATAGAGAGCTGTCTGAGCAGGATGAGCGTTACACGTGGCCAGATCACCGACAGCGACATGCAGACGACACACGCCATCGCACACTGATGCACGTCAGAAAGATCACTCAGAGAGCCGCCGCCATGAAACCGCTTTTCCTTCCCGCGCTGACCGTTGTTGCCTTGCCTGCCCTGTCGTTGCAGTTCGCCCATGCCGAGCCGGGTGATTTCAGCCTGGGCCTGGGCGCTGCAATCAGCAAAAGCCCTTATGCCGGTGTCGGTACACAGGTCAATCCGATCCCGTTGATCAACTATGAAGGCGAGCGCTTTTACGTGAAAGGTGTAACCGCGGGTTACCACCTGATCAACACCGGATCGTTCTCCCTGGATGCCATTCTCGCCTTGCAGATGGACGGCATTGACCGTGACGACTTTGGTCGCCGCGAACTGGCCAGAAACGGCATCAACAGCGATCTGCTGGAAGACCGCGACAATGGTATCGACGCAGGGCTGGTAGCCAAACTGCGTGGCACTGCAGGGCAGCTTGAAGCGGTCGCCAGAAACGACATCAGCGGTGCGAGCGACGGCTACTCGATGAACCTCGAATATGCGTACCCCTTCAACTGGGGCCAAACGCGCTTCAAACCCAACATCGGTGTTACCCATATGTCCGGCAACCTGGTGGATTACTATTACGGCACGCTGAAAGAAGAAGAGCAACGCGGGATTGCCCGATACCGTCCTGGCAGCGCTACGGTTTCCTATGTCGGTCTGGGTTTTTCCCAACCCTTGGGCAAACAGTGGGAAGTCTCGGGTAACCTGCGCTACAGCGCCCTGCCGGATGAACTGAGCGACAGCCCGCTGGTAGAGCATGATACCGACAGCTCTACCTCGATGTTCATCGGTATTTCGAGAAAGTTCTGATGCCGAAAACTGTCTGTGCAGCGCCTGGAGTTGACTCACTGTGAGCCCATTATGATCGAACGGTCACTGAGTGTATTAATCGTCGAAGACAACCTGGCGCTGGCCGCCAACATGTTCGACTACCTGGAAGCATGCGGACACACTCTGGATGCCGCACCCGACGGCAAGTCCGCGATGCGCCTGATTACCGAAAACCATTACGACGTCATTGTGCTGGACTGGATGATGCCGCGTATGGACGGCATCAGTCTCCTGCGTCATCTGCGCACTGAACTGCGCAATCCGGTGCCGGTGATGTTGCTGACCGCCAAGGATCAACTGGACGACAAGCTGCAAGGCTTTGAATCGGGCGCGGACGATTACATCGTCAAACCACTGGCTCTGCCTGAACTGGAAATTCGTTTGCGGGTGCTGGCCGCACGCAGCCACAAGCGCTCGGATGTACGGCAGGTGCTGGAAGTCGCCGATCTGTGCTTCGACCTGAGCACCCAAACCATCATGCGTGGCGGCGTCCCGTTACCCTTCTCGCCGATAAGACGAACCCTGCTGGAAGTTCTGATGCGCAACTCTCCAAACGTCGTGACGCGCGCACAGTTGGAGTCGCTCATCTGGGGCGACAGCGTGCCCGACGGCGACCTGCTGCGCTCGCACATGCATTTACTCAGAAAGACCATCGATGGCGACCGGGTCAACCGGCAAAAGCTACTCCACACGGTGCCGGGCGTCGGTTTTCGCCTGTGCGTGTGCCCATGATCAATCTTCCCGGTCGTCGAGGCAGCCTGCATCGCCTGATCAGTGCAATTCTGCTCGGCTTCGGGCTGTTGATGACCATCGGCCTGACCACTCAGGCGTTCATGAGCCAGGAACTCGTCGATCACCCGATCTGGAAAGAGCTGCTTGAAACTGCGACAAACAATGCTCTCGAAAACTCGCTGCAGCCAGCGCCACAGAAAGCCGGAAGGATTCAGGTCTGGAGACTGTCGGGCGAAACGCCCGCGCCCGGCATGCCGCCCTTACTGGCTTCACTCGCCCCAGGCTTCTACAACGAGGGCGATATGGATCGAAGGGCTTCGAGTTTCACCGATCCCGACTATGCCGTGCTGGTGACGTCGCTGGGCAATGAACGCTTGGTAGCAGCAATCGACATCAGTGATCTGGAGCAGGAGCAGAACCTCATCGCGCTGATCGGTGGCATTTTTCTGATCATGAACCTGATACTGATCATTGCCGTAATCGCCTGGCTATACGTGCGCCTGCACCGCCCGGTTCAGGCGCTTGCGCTAGGCATGAAGCAACTCGATCCGGAAAGCCTTTCGCAACGCCTGCCAGTGCAATACGACCAGGAAGAACTCAAAGACATTGCCTGCGGTATAAACGCACATCTGGAACGGGTCGAGCAATTCATGGCCCGGGAACGCGCCCTTCTCGATCAGGCCAGTCATGAGTTTCGTACGCCGATCGCGGTGATCAGCGGCGCGCTGGATGTGCTGGCCAGGCAAGCGCTACCCGCGTGTGCAGCGCCACCGATTCAACGCATGCGGGCAACCGTGGATAACCTGACCGAGATCATGGTCGCGCTGCTGTATTTGTCGCGCGAGCCCATGTCCTCAGCGCCGGACGACCCCGTCGAGCTGGACCGCCTGTTGCCAGGCCTGGTCAAGGACCACCAACACCTTCTGGACGGCAAACCCGTGCAGTTTTCGGTGCACATCCACCAGACGCTTTGCCTGCAAGTGCCCGAGGCGATGTTACGCATTGCCATCGGCAACCTGTTGCGTAACGCTGCCGAAAACACCTATGACGGAACAATCACCGTGCGCCTCAAGGACGGTGTATTGAGCGTGACCGACTCGGGCGAAGGCTTCGACACTGCGCAGGCGTCCCTCCATTACCTGTCTCTGCTGAGAAACTCGACCAGAGCGGGCACCGGGAAAGGCCTGGGGCTTTTTCTGGTGCGGCGCATCTGCGAACGATTTCGGTGGACGCTGACCCTGGAGTCGATGCCGACGCTAGGCACCAGAGCGGAGCTGGATTTCCGGACTCGGCTAGTGCAGTACCGGTAAATTCGACAGCAAGCCTCTATAACTTCAGCGTCATGAATGGCATGAGAAACATCATGAGATTAACGGTGCGACACTATTAATAAGCACGCTAAGTTAAATTTTTTTCACAGGCCAAAAAACAGCCTTACCGTCATAAAAAAAATATACATTATTCACGTGGCCAATAACCTGCTATTCAGCAACTTTAATGCAGTTATTTATAGCCACCCCATCATTAAGCCACGCAGAGAAAACATCATGAACCGAGTAACAGCAAAGTCCGCATTGAAAGCTCTCGTTGTGACAACCATTGCAATCATCGGCCTGCAGGGCACGGCATTTGCCGCCACCGGTATACAAACCGCACCAGCTGTCGATGGCAAACATGCGCTCGTGCAAGAGGCCGGCAAGACTGAAGCCACCCGCACCACATCTGCACCACTGCAAGTAGCGACAAGGCTGAAAAACGGCTTCAGTATCAACAACGCCTGTGACGATACCGGCCTCCCTTGCCCTCCTCGCGGCTAAAAGCACCGGTTAAAAACAGCCGCAAAGTAGTCACTTTGCGGCTGCACTGTTATAGAACAATAGCGTTGTTACCTGTCCACTCTGCAAGTGATCAGCCCCCTGAACTCAGCCGCTACTTGCATCTCCATCCATGTCGCTCATGCCCTCGCGACTAAACAGCAATGCCATAACAGCGGCCAACAGGTTCAGCGACGTTTCAGTCGGTCGATGATCACCGCCAGCAACAGAATCGTGCCGCGAATCACGTATTGGTAGAACGTATCGATATTCTTCAGGTTCATCGCATTCTCGATGATCGCCAGAATAAGCACACCAGCGATTACATGGCGGATCATGCCGATGCCGCCGCTCAGCGAAACACCGCCCAGTACGCAAGCCGAGATAATGGTCAGCTCGAAGCCCTGACCGATCATTGGCTGCCCGGAGGTCATACGCGAAGCCAGCACCACGCCAGCCAGTGCCCCGACAAGCCCGTGAACCGCGAAGATGATGATCTTGGTGCGATCGACATGCACACCCGCCAGCAATGCAGCTTCCTGGTTGCCACCGATGGCCATGGTGTTGCGCCCGTAGGTGGTGTAGTTGAGCAACCAGCCGAAGAATATGAAACAGGCGATGGTGATCAGGATCGGCACCGGCACGCCATATATCTGGCCATTGCCGAAGATGAAGAAATCCTCGTTGGAGACGCCGACGGCCTTGCCGTTGGAGAAGATATACGCAAGGCCGCGCACGATCTGCATGGTCGCCAGGGTCGTGATCAGGGCATTGATGCGCAGCTTGGCAATCACGATGCCATTGATGAGACCAACCACCAGCCCCAGCGCCAGCGCGGCAGAAACACCGAGAAACACGCTGTCGGTGTCGCGGATAACAATCCCGGCGATGACCCCGGAACAGGCCAGCACCGAACCGACCGAAAGGTCGAAGTGCCCGGACGCCAGACAAAAGAGCATGGTGCAGGCAGCAATGCCCACGGTGGAAATCGCAAGGCCTAGCCCCCGCATGTTCAGCGGTGACATGAAGTTGTCGATGAACACGGCGCACAGCAGGAAGATTCCCACGGCAGCCAGGAGCATCACCCAGTCATCGGCAAAACGACGCAGGTTCATGCCCTGACGGGGAGCCTGCAGGCTGGATTCGGTAGACATATGCACCTCTTTATTATTGTTCATGGTCAGGGGACCGGTTATCAGCTGCGCGTGCGAGGCAGAGCCAATTGCAGGAGTCGCGATTCATCAGCCTCATCGCGGTTGAGTTCACCAGTGATCGCGCCTTCGCTCATCACCAGAATGCGGTCGGAAATACCCATGACTTCCATCAGGTCACTGGACACCACAATGACCGCAATCCCGTCGGCGGCCAGGTTGTGAATGATCTCGTAGATCTCGGACTTGGCACCGACGTCAATCCCGCGGGTGGGCTCGTCCAGCAACAGGACCTTCATCGGCATCGACAGCCAGCGACCGAGAATCGCCTTCTGCTGATTGCCGCCGGAGAGGAACATGATCTGTTGCTCAGGCGATGGTGTCTTGACGTTCATCGACTTGATCTGGCTGCGTGCGTTGTCGCGCTCCCAGCGGCCCTGAATCAGGCAGCCGAGATTCACATGCCGGGGCCGTGCACCGATGTTGATGTTCTCCGCGACGCTGGACAGCGGCACGATACCTTCCTTCTTGCGGTCCTCCGGGCAGAGCAGAATGCCTGCTTCGATCGAATCGCGTGGGGACTTGAGCGTCAATGGCTTGCCGTCCAACTGCAACGTGCCTGCCGTGCTGCGCGTCAACCCCGACAGCAGACGGAACAGCTCGGTACGCCCGGCGCCCACCAGCCCGAAGAAACCCAGCACTTCACCTTTCTCTACGGCAAAACTCACGGGTTCGTGCAGCCCCGGCCCCAGTAACCCGGTCACTCGCAGGCTAGGCCCTTGATGCTGGCGCGGACGATAATTGTAGATGTTCTGAATATCCCGGCCGACCATGCAGGTCACCAGCCGGTCATGATCCAGATCAGCCATCTGCTCAAAGGTTTTTACAAAACGACCGTCCTTGAACACTGTTACGGCATCACAGACACGGAAGATTTCTTCCATGCGATGAGACACGTAGAGAATCACCCGCCCCTCGTCGCGCAGCCGCACGATAATCGCCATCAACCGGTCAATTTCACGTGCCGACAGGCTGCTGGTGGGTTCGTCAAAGGCGATGACGTGCGCATTGCGTGACATGGCCTTGGCGATCTCCACCAATTGCCGCTGGCCCAGTGAAAGATCACCCAGGCGAGTGCGCGGGTCGATTTCGTCAGCCAGGCCTTTGAGCAGCTCACCTGCCCGACGGTACATCGCGCCACGATTGATCAAACCGAAACGATTGGGCATGTGCCCAAGCAGCAGGTTCTCGGCGACGGTCATTTCCGGCACCAGATGCAATTCCTGGTGAATCACCGCCACACCCGCCGCAATACTCTCGGCGGTGGATTTGAACTGGTAGCTCTGCTCACCGATCTGCAAGGTGCCGCTATTGGGCTGATAAGAGCCGCCGAGGATTTTCAGCAGCGTGGATTTACCGGCACCGTTCTCGCCCATCAAGGCGTGAACACTGCCGGGGCGCGCTTCGAAGCTGATGTCCGAAAGCGCCTTTACGCCGGGGAAGACCTTGCCGATGCCATTGAAGCGCAAGGCACCGTTTATGGATGTTTGCTCGATAGCCTGTTGCATGAAACCAACCTCCTCGCACGTGTGAGGGGCCTGAAAATCAGGCCCCCCAGTCAACTCACTTCCACAGACCGATCTTGGTCAATACTTCCTGGAAGTTGGCGCGGGTGATCAGTGTCACATCGTCCATAGCGGTATATTTAGGCGGTTCAACGCCCTCGGTGACCCACTTATACATATACAGCGCGGTGTTGTAGCCTTCCTTGTCCGGGCTTGGCAGCATGGAGCCAAAGAAGCCACTCTCTTTTTTCTTCAGCTCATCAATGGCATCGGTGCCGTTGATGCCGATCCCGATAACGTTTTTCGCGCTGAAACCATTGCTCGCCGTCGCGCGTACGCCCCCCAGAACAGTGTTGTCGTTCATGCCGCCGATGATCAGGTTTTTCGCATCGCCAGGCAGTTTTGGCAGCGCCGAGTTGGTGGCGTCCATGCTGCCTGGTACATCAAGAGTTTTCTGCGCGGTGAACAGGATGTGATCTTTCGGCAAACCGGCCTCCTCTAGCGCCTTCACCGAACCGTCAGTGCGTTTCTTACCGGTGTCGAGCTCGTTGTAAGTGTTGATGATCGCGTAGGTGCCTTTCCACCCGCCCTCATCCCACTTGCGGTTCTTCGCTTCGGTGGCCATCGCGGCACCTTGCTTCTGGCCCACTTCAAAGGCTGCCATGCCCAGATACGGCACGTCCTCCATAAATTTGCCGTTGGCGTCGACAAAACGATCGTCCACGGCCATGACTTTCAAACCGAGCGCCTTGGCCTTGGCCACGATTGCAGGGCCCAGAGAAACATCAGGCGGGCAGATCACAAAGCCCTTGGCACCGTTGGCGGCCAGGCTGTCGATAGCGGAAAGGGTCTTTTCACCATCTGGCACGGCAATCTTGAGCACGGTAAAACCATGCTCCTTGCCTGCCTTTTCAGCAAACGCCCATTCGGTCTGGAACCATGGCTCTTCAGCCTGTTTGACCAGAAAGCCGATTTTGACTTCATCAGCAGCGGAGGTGATGCCACTCATGCCCAGAATGGCGGTGGTGACGGCGGCACAGCACAGGGAACGAATCCCGTGACGACTCAACATAGCTAACTCCTTATTTTTATTGAATAGCTACAGCGTTCAGCGAGGTGGCGGTTGCAAACGCGGAGGCGTCCGAGAACCGATTAAATAGTCATACCATACAATGAATGACCGCTATGTAACCGAATGTCACTCCTGCATTTCCCACCGCGACGCCGCCGCAGAAAAGGCGACGGCGCGGCATTTTTTTTCAACCGCTGAAGCGCTGACACAGCGTTCCTTTGACGCCGACATGCGCCATCAGTACCGCGCCATCGAGCCGTCCATGAGCATCGGCAGGCGCTGCACTGGTGACATACAGTGTCTCCAGGTCAGGACCTCCGAACACACAACTGGTGGGATGGCTGACGGGCAGCTCGATGACCCGGTCGACACTGCCGTCGGGGGCAAAGCGGATCAGGCAACTGCCTCCCCAGCGCGCGTTCCATACATAACCTTCGGCATCCATTGCCGAGCCGTCGGGCGAACCCTGGCCCTGCTCGGCCGCCCATACCTGACGTGGTCCCAGCGAGCCATCTTCCTGCACAGGGTATTGGTAGATCACTTCGTCGAGGGTATCGGCGCTGTACAGCACGCTGCCGTCGGTATTCCACAGCAGGGTATTGACGATGCCCTGCCCGTCCAGCAAACGCGTCACGCGGGCGTCGGGTTCAACCCGGAACAGCCCGCCCGAACGACGGACCAAAGGTACGTCTTCGCCTTCGGCATCGATATTGTTTTGCATGCTGCCCAGCCACAGGCGGCCACGCGCGTCACAACGGGCCTCATTGGCGCGATTGCCAGGGGTCGGGTCTGCGACGCAAAACAACGCCAGTGAAGTTTTTTCGGATGTGAGGTCCAGGCGATACACGCCGCTGGCCAGAGTCACCAGTGCGTCGCCCTGCCCGGTCGGTATAAACGCAGACACCGGCTCGGGCATGCGCCATTGGCGATACTCCCCGGCAACCAGCCGACAAGCCAGAAAACCGGCAATGTCGACCCAGTACAAGGCCTGCTCTGCGGCATCCCAGAACGAGCCCTCGGCCAGCTTGAAACGGTGCTCGGAAACGGGCAGCCAGTTCATGGAAAATGTCCTTTGTTATTGTTGTAAAGGCACTTTTTGGATGTTTGCGTCGCAGTCTTGTCCAACCTGCGTGCTCAGTCGACCTGTTTCGCAGGCATCCAGCGGATCGACCGGCTTCAGTGAAGCTGGCACTACTAAATAGTATTACAATTTATTTTTCAAGTGGCATTTTATAGGCTATAAATCCATGCATCGGCTTTAATCCGATCAAATAGTCTTACCAATAACAATAAAAGCAGGCAGATCAGATGAAAACACATGCTCTCCTCAGCACCCTTGGACTGTCCTTGATGATCAGCACCTTGACTGCACAGGCCGCGGCACTCTCCAGCGAGCACAGCACTTTCGGCCAACTGCCCGACGGCACTGCCGTCGAGAAATTCACCCTGCGCAACAGTCACGGCGTGCAGGCCAGCATCATCACCTACGGCGCGACGCTGCAATCGCTGCTGGTGCCTGACAAGGCCGGAAAGGTCGAGGACATCGTCCTGGGCTTCGACGATGTTCAGGGCTACCAGAACAACGGCACGGTTTATTTCGGCGCGACCATCGGCCGATTCGGCAACCGCCTGGCAGGCGGCAAGTTCAGCCTGGATGGCAAGACCTACCAGGTCCCGCTCAACGACAAGACCAATGCCCTGCACGGCGGCACTCAGGGTTTTGACAAACGACTCTGGAAGGCAGAAGAAACCAAGACCGGTGATTCGGTCGGCGTGAAGCTGACCTACGTGTCGCCGGATGGCGAGATGGGCTTTCCGGGCACATTGAAAACTGAAGTCACTTACAGCCTGAATGAGAAAAACGAGCTGAAGATTGACTACCGCGCCACCACTGACAAGCCGACAGTGCTGAACCTGACCAACCATAGCTATTTCAACCTGGCGGGTGCAGGCAGTGGTGATGTACTCAAACAGGTCGCCACCCTGCACGCTTCGCACTACACACCGGTCAACGACAAGCTGATACCGACCGGCGAACTGCCTGCCGTCGCGGGCACGCCGATGGACTTCCTCAAGCCCACCGCGTTCGGCAAGCACATAAAGGATGATCACCAGCAGTTGAAATATGCCGAACCCAAACAAGGCGGTTTTGATTTCAACTGGGTACTCGACACTAAGGGTGATGTGAAGAAACTGGCCGCCGAGGTCAGCGACCCGCAATCAGGACGCAGGCTGCAGCTGTTCACCACAGAGCCAGGCGTACAGCTGTATACCGGCAACTTCCTGGATGGCAGCATTCATGGCAAGGCGGGCAAGGTCTACCCGCACTGGGGTGCCTTTACCCTGGAGACCCAGCACTATCCTGATGCGCCCAATCAGCCAAAATTCCCCAGCACACGACTGGACCCAGGCAAAGCCTACACCCAGACCACCGTGTTCAAGTTTCTCAATAACTAGGGACGTTGAAGTCGCCCAGCCCCTGAAACCCAGGGGGTGGCGACTCTCGAGGTTACTGATTGCGCTTCATTGCCGCAGTCAGGGTATCGACGTTGTAACGGAACATCTTCGCGTAGGTTGACGCAGGGCCGTCGGCTGGCGACAAGGCTTCGACATACAGCTCACCGCCTGGCTGGGCACCACTGGCTTCGGCAATCTGCTTGACCAGACGCGGGTCGCTGGAGTTTTCGAAGAAGTAGGCACTGACATGCTCGGCCTTGATCTGACGAATCAGTTTCGAGACATCAGCTGCCGACGCTTCCGATTCGGTAGACAAGCCCAACGGTGACAGGAAAGTCACGCCATAGGCATCGCCAAAGTAGCCGAATGCATCATGAGAAGTGAGGATCTTGCGCTTGGCGGCCGGAATCGAATGAATCTGATCGCGGGCGTAAATGTCCAGTTGTTGCAGCTCGACGATGTAGCGATCGCCATTGGCTTGATACTCGCTTGCTCCTTCCGGGTCGGCTTTCTTCAGCGCGGCGATAATGTTACGCACATAAATCACCCCGTTGGCGGCGCTGTTCCAAGCGTGCGGGTCGACAATACGCTTGCCATCTTCGTCCATGCTGCGGGTCTTGGTCCCTTCAGAGAGCACTACCGGCTTGCCCTTGTAGCCCGACGCTTTGATGAGACGATCCATCCAGCCTTCCAGATGCAGGCCACTGACAAACGCCAGGTCGGCATTTTTCAATGCCTGAGCATCACTTGGCGTTGGCTCGTAGACATGCGGGTCGCCGTTCGGGCCGATCAGGGACTTTACGTGAACACGGTCGCCGCCGACCGTACTGACCATGTCCGCGATGACCGTGAACGACGCAACGGCTTCCAGCGGTTTGGCCTGGGCCAGGCTGGCGAACGCAGACAGCGCCAGTGCAGCTATGGAACTCAACACCATCAATCGTTTCATGACGTACCTTTTCAGTTAGCCAGGTGAGGTTTGGGAAACAGTCGGCGCACGATTCCCGTGCGCCCGAATAACAGGGAAAGGCCGTAGAACGCACTGGCGGTAAGCACGATGGCCGGGCCCGAGGCGACGCCAAGGTGGTAGGAAACGATCAGGCCGATCAGGCCTGACAAGGTCGCCAGCAGTGTCGAAATCACCATCAGGCCACTCAGCGAGTTGGTCCAGAAACGTGCCGCGGTTGCCGGCAGCATCATCATGCCCACGGCCATCAAGGTGCCCAGCGCCTGAAAACCTGCGACCAGGTTCAGCACCACCAGCAGCAGGAACAACACGTGGTACAGCGAGCCGCGTCCGCCGACCGCACGCAGAAAGCCCGGATCGAAGCATTCCAGCACCAATGGGCGATAGATCACTGCCAACAGAATCAGCGTGAAGGAAGCAATGCTGCCGACCATATAGATAGCCGTGTCATCAATGGCCAGAATGGTGCCGAACAGCACATGCAGCAGGTCGACACTGGAGCCATGCAGCGAAACGATCAGCACCCCGGCCGCCAGAGAGGTCAGGTAAAAGCTGGCAAAACTGGCGTCTTCACGCAGCGAAGTCAGCCGGCTCACCAACCCTGACAGCAAAGCCACTGCCAGCCCGGCGATCAGCCCGCCGAAGCCCATCGCGGGCAACGACAGACCGGCGACCATGAAGCCCACTGCCGCGCCGGGAAGCACCGCATGGCTCATGGCATCGCCCACCAGACTCATACGGCGCAGCATCAACAGCACGCCCACCGGCCCGGAACCAATCCCCAGTGCCAGACACGCCACCAGCGCGCGGCGCATAAAACCGAATTCGATAAAAGGCTCGACGACCAGGCTATAGAGCATCATGAGCGCTCGTCCTCGCTATCACACAGCAAGGCGTCCGGGCTCCAGTACTCGGCCATGTTGCGCGCCTTGCGCAGGTTGGCGGCGCTGAGCACTTGCGAGGTTTCGCCCCAGGCAATGGCTTCACGGGCCATCAGCAGGGTTTGCGGAAAGTGCTGACGAACCTGTTCGATATCATGCAGGACCGCGATCACTGTGCGCCCCTGCCCATGCCAGGCGCGCACCAGCTCCAGCAGATCACGGGTGGTGCGTGCGTCGATGGCGGTAAATGGCTCGTCGAGCAGAATCACAGAAGCATCCTGCAGCAGCAATCGAGCAAACAGCACCCGCTGGAACTGGCCGGACGACAACGAACCGACGCTGCGCCCTTCAAAACCCTCCAGGCCGACCGTGCTCAGCGCTTCTCCGGTCAGTCGCGCATGATTGCGTGTCAGGCTGCGAAACGGCCCGATGCTGTGCCAGGCCCCCATCGAAACGGTATCGGCGACGCTCAGCGGAAAACTGCGATCGATTTCTGCGGCCTGGGGCAGGTAGCCGATCGTGCGGGTCGCCAGGCGGCCACGGTCGACGCGCCCCTGAGCGGGCTTCATGGTGCCGGCGATGGCCTTGATCAAGGTCGATTTACCCGCCCCGTTCGGCCCGACGATGGCCGTCAGGCTGCCCGCCTCGAACCGCCCGCTGATGTGGTGCACCGCCGGGCGGCGCTCATAGGCCACAGTAAGGTTTTCCAGAGCAATGGCTGCACTCATGGAATGGCCACCGACCAGCCGATGGCCAGCCAGAGCAATATCAGCACCGCAAGAGAAAACAGGACCCGCTTCCAGGCCGATTGGGCCAGCACGGAGCCTGCTATCGAGGCAAAAGGAGTTTTCACGCGAAAGTAACCTGCAACTATTTGTTACAGTATTACATACCAGTCACGAAAATGTTATTAAATAACATTCATGCGAGATTGTACCTCCAGACAAGCGTCAAATCCTCGCTGCAAATCCTCTATCAGCGCCGACACATCTTCCAGCCCTATGTGCAGACGCAACACGGTATTGAGTTGGCTGCCCTGCTCGCCTTGCCGATTACCCAGTTCGGCAACCGTAACCAGACTTTCATAACCGCCCCACGAAGCCCCCAGACCGAACAGCTGCAAAGCGCTGATAAATCGCTCTGCCAGCGCGGGATTGTCTTCACGCAATTCGAACGATAGCAAGCCGTTGCTGCCGTTGAAATCTCGTTTCCACAGCGAATGCTGCGGATGCTCGGGCAGACCCGGATGAAAAACCCGGCCGACCTGAGGGTGCGCAGCGAGCCACACCGCTACGTCCAGCGCCTGACGCTCATGAACATCCATGCGTGAAGCCAGAGTGCGTGCGCCACGCAGTATCAGCCAGGCATCATCGGGACTGACCGCGTTGCCCAGGGTGTCGCCCATCCGCCCCAGCGGCGACCAGACCTCTTCACGCGTACAGACACTGCCCATCACCACATCGCTATGGCCGCACAGGTATTTGGTCAGGGCCATGATCGAAATGTCCGCGCCCAGTTGCAGTGGTTGGTACAGGTAGCCGCTGCCCCAAGTGTTGTCCACCGCCAGAAGAATGCCGCGGGGTCGGCAAAGGCCAGCCAGCGCCGGCAGGTCGCACAGCTCATAGAGCAGCGAACCCGGCACCTCGGCGTAGACCATTCGCGTGTTGTCCTGCAGTTGCGCTTCCAGCCCCTGGCCATCGGCAGCGTAATAACTGACTTCGATGCCGAAGGGCTGCAGGAACTCCTGCGCCACGCGCCGCACCGGCGAGTAGACCGCATCGGTCAACAGAACATGATCACCGGGACGCAGATAGGCCAGAAACGTCTGCGCCACCGCAGCCAGGCCACTGCTGAACAGCCGGGTGCGATAACCACCTTCAAGTTCTGTGACCAGATCTTCCAGAGCGAAGCCTGTGGGGTTGCCCCGCGCGCCATAACTCAACAAGCGCTCGCTGTCGCGACGTTTACGTACATCGCGCATCTCGCTCAGGCTGTCGAACAGCACCGTGCTCAAGCGCGTGACCGGCACATTCACGCCACGCACCCCGCTACCCTTGAGCGTGCGTGCGGCATGCACCAGGCGGGTGCGCACCAGCGGGTCACGCTCCTTGCCGATTGCGTGGTCGGGCTGCAATGGCTTGAAGCCAGCGATCTCCTCGTCGGTCATTTGCCCCAGCAAGCCGATTTCCCAAGCCAGGTACTGACGTGCAGCATCCTTGTTGCCTGAATGTCGATCGTGGGTAAAGAACAAAAAGTCGATGCATTGCTCATCGGCCAGACTCGCCTTGCCCTCACTCATCGGCAACCCGGCTGCCTGCCAGGCATCAACTCCGCCTTCGAGCAGGCGAACCTGCTGGCGCTGCGCAAACGGCAGTTCCTGCACGGCCAGTTGCGCAATCATCGGGTCGTCGGCCACCAACACAACCGGCCTCGTTTCAAAGGCCAGAGCACTGGCCAGCAACGGACGAATCGACCAGCGCGCGCCATCGATACGGGCCTTGCGATAGCGCGTGCTTGAACGCAGGTCGATCAGTGCCACCGCAGCGTCTTTCAGCGCATCCGCCAGTGCCTGGGCGCCAATGGCAGGCACCTCAACCGCGGACACGTCGCTGACCGTCACATCCGGCAACGTCGTGGGCAATGACAACCCGCTGTCGACACCGTCAGCCAGCACACAAGCGTCATGCCCCAGTTGTCTGAGCCAGCTGGCCACAATCGGTGCGCGAATGCCGTCGGAGTCCAGCAACACAAGCCGCGCGTTACGCACCCCGATGTACAGATCAGTGGCCTGGATGAGCTGCCCACCCGGTGTGTGCCGCGCACCGGACAGGCTGCCTGTGGCAAACTCCTCAGCGCTGCGCACATCACACAGGAACAGACTGCGCGCTGAATCCTGCGCCCAGCGCCTGACCTGTTCGGCGGTCACGGTGTGTACCTGAGCCCGTTTTGCCAGCGCCTCGGCAGCGCTGCGCTGACGGGGTAATGCCGCAGACGCGACCTGATCCGGGTAACGCCGCACGCTGCCGTGCTCCAGTTGCAGATCGGCCAGATACCAGCCTTGAGTGCCGTTTTCCAGAGCATAGACGGGGTTCTTCACGCCCATGTCGATCAGGGTCTGGGCACCGATAATGCTGCGCGTGCGCCCGGCGCAGTTGACGACGATCGGCGTGCTTTCATCACTGACCAGTTCCGGGATGCGATAACCCAGCTCGCCGTTGGGGCAGCACACGGAACCGGGGATGGTCATCTTGCGGTATTCGTCAAACGGCCGACCGTCCAGCACCACCAACGGCTCGCCACTCGCCTGCCACTGCGCCAGCTCGGTGGCAGTGACGTGCGGGGTATGGCTGACCTGCTCGACCAACTCGCCAAATGCCTTGGACGGTACATGCACACCGGCGAACAATTGTCGCCCCGACGCTTGCCAGCCCTGCACACCGCCCTCAAGCAGGTGTACGTTGCAGTATCCCGACGCAACAAGGCGCAAGGCTGCGCGCGGCGCTACGTCGCTACCTGTCTGATCGTAAATCACCAACCGGACATTGGGGTTGGGTGCCAGACGACGGATGTCCAGTTCAAGACGGCTGTAGGGCAGCGTTACCCCGTGAAACAAATGCGCATCACCATACTGGCCGTGCTCTCGTACGTCGAACAGGGCAATTTCCTGACCGTCGAACAGCCATTGTTGAAGTTGCGCCGGGGTGATGATCTGGCTCATTGGGTGGCTCGTTTGAATTGAAGGGAAACAACGCTGAACGCAGGCGGCGTCGGCTCAATACGCCTGAATTGAAGGTGCCATCTGTGAAGCGTTGTAATTGAGCACGCGCCCCTCCTGGTTGACTCCATAGCGGCCGTTGAGCGATTCCAGCGGACGCCCGTAGAGGTGGAAATGCAAGGTCGGCTGATCGCCTTCGACCTTGATGCCGTGCAGGTCTTCACCCAGGAACGAAATCGGCGTGCCCGGCTGAACCACCACTTCTTTTTCCAGTTTCAGCCGGGCAAAGGCCGGATCGCTGCCATCATCGGTACGGGCCCACACGTAATTGATTTCCTGGCCCTGTACCGCAACGATCACCGCCCAGGTTTCATGGTTGTGCGGCAACGTGCTTTTACCGGGCAGCAGCGAATTCATGTACAGCGTCGGGGTTTCCCCATCGTCGTTAAGACGATAGCGGAACGCAGTATCGCCCTCGCCCGGAACCGGTGCGGGAAACTCGCTGAAATTGAACAGGTCGTGACGCTCGGCCAGGGTCTCCAGCAGCGCAACGATTTCAGTCAGGGCCTTACGGTCTACGCCGCGCTGATGGATGATACGTACCTGTTGCAGAAATGTTTCTATTACGTGGGTTCGGTCGTGATGACTCATGCAGTTGCTCCGGTTTTTCAAGTTCTGGCGCTGGAAGTTCTGGCTCAAACGGACAAGCTGTAGCGGCTGATATTGCTCAATAAAAACGGATCGCCTACAGCCGCTTGTCGACGTCCCGATTCGCCCAATGCATGACGCAGAAATTCTGCCGTGCGTTCGCTGGTCGGGCGCTGGAATATCTGCTCGGCGCTGCCGTGTTCGACAATCCGCCCGTTCTCGGTGAAATACACCCGGTCGCTGATCTCTTCGGCAAAGCGCATCTCGTGGGTGACCAGCAAACAGGTCATGCCCTCTTCGGTCAGTTCGCGGATCACAGTCAGCACCTCGCCGACTGTCTCCGGGTCCAGCGCTGATGTCACCTCATCGAAAAGGATCAGTTCCGGGCGCATCGTCAGCGCACGAGCAATGGCCACGCGCTGCTGTTGCCCACCGGATAACTGCCCTGGATAGGCATCAGCCTTGTGTTCCATGCGTACTTTGGCCAGCAATGCACGCGCCTGTTTTTCAGCCTCGCCGCGCTCGATGCCCAGCACCTTGCGTGGCGCTATGACCAGGTTCTCCAACACCGATAAATGCGGAAACAAGTTGTATTGCTGAAACACAAAACCCACGCGCTTGCGCAGCTCGATACGCTCGGCTTCACGCGTCAGCTCATCAACTTGCGTCTGGCCCACACGAATGCTGCCGCCCTGCGCCTGCAACAAACCGGTGATGCAACGCAGGATGGTCGACTTGCCGGAGCCGGACGGCCCGATGATCGACACCGCCTGGCCGCGCTCGACATCCAGGTCAATGCCTTTGAGCACACGGTTACTGCCAAACGACAAGTGCAGGTCGCGCAGGCTGACCAGTGAGCGTGCGGCGGGATCAATGGAAAGCATAACGTCGCTCCAGATAGTGAGTCAGACGGGAAATGGGGTAGCAATAGGCAAAGAACAGCGCCAGCAGGCTGCAATAAATGATGACGGTGAAGCTGGTCTGGTTGACCGTATTGCTGGCGATCTGCGCTGTGTCGATCACATCATGCACACCCACCAGCGAAGCCAGTGCAGTGCCCATGGTGATCACTGCATACAGGTTCATCCACGGCGGCAGCATGCGTTTCAGGCACTGGGGCAGGATGATCGAGCGAAAAATCTGCCCGCGGGTAAACGCCAGCGAGCGCGCCGCTTCCCACTGGGTAGCGGGAATCGACGCCACAGCGCCACGAAAGATTTCGGCCACGTTGGCGCTGGCGGGCAGTGCCAGGCCAAGGGTGACTTTCACCCAGTCAGGAAAGGCAATGTAAGTCCCGGCGACTTTTATCTCGAACGGAAAAACATAGGTAGTAAAGTAGATCAGCACCAGCCAGGGCGCGTTACGAAACACCTGCACCCAGAGCCGTGCCGGCAGACGCAGCAACCTGAATGGCGAAAGCCCCAGCGCCCCGACCAACAGGCCGAATATCGAACCCAGAGCGATGGCGACCAGGCTGATCAGAATGTTCTGTGCAAATCCGGCCGCCAGCGCAGGCGACCATTGCAGCAGCGCGCTGAACACCGGACTTTCCGCAGTCCACCACGCCAGCGCGATCACCAGTAGCACCAACAGGCTTAGTGAAACCAGGTGACGACGCGACCACGCAGGGAGCGTCGTCAGTGAAGAATCAATCGCCATAACCGGGCATCCTCAAACGGGCTTCCAGGGCACGCCCCGCACAATTGACCGCAAAGCTGAGTAACGCGAAAAAGCTCAGCAGAAGAATCATCAGTTCCAGCACGTTGTCACTCTGTGTCCAGATCATGATTGATGCGTAAGTGATGTCATTCACCGCAATGGCCGACGCCACGGCGGTCATCTTCACCAGATCAATCAGGTTGTTGACCAACGACGGCAAAGCGAAACGCACGGCCAGCGGCAACTGGACGTTCCACAACAACTGGCGACTGTTAAAGGCCAGTGAACTGGCAGCTTCCAGGGTCACGGCGGGCACTGCCTCGATACCGGCCCGCAGCGCTTCGGCGTGGAATGCACCCTTATGCAGGGAAATCACGATCACCACCCAGGCGAAAGGCGTCAACGGGTTCGCTGCACCGACCGCCTGGGTCAGCAGCATGTTCAACACCAGAAAAGCGCAGTACAGCTGCACCAGCGTCGGTGTGTTGCGAGTCACTTCGATAAATACCCGCGCAGGCACTGCCAGCCAGGTCTTGCCCGAGGTCAGCATTGCCGCCAGACCGACACCCGTCAGCAAGCTGCCAATGATGGTGAACAGGCACAACCACAGGGTTGTGACGGCCCCCTCCAGCATCGTGCCGCGCTGATAGGCATCGAGCAAAAAGGTGTAGTTCAAACCGACGCTGGCCGCCCACTGCACCCACGACTCAAGCCAGTGGTTCATGTGGTTTCACCGGAATGCAATTGCGCACAGGCGCGGGCAATACGTCGACCGGCTTCGCGGACCGTTTCAGTCGCCGTCGCGATGGACAGCCGAAACCAGGGCGACAAGCCATAGACGCTGCCTGCCACACCGGCCACTCCGGACTCCAGCAGCCAGGCAACCACGTCGGCATCGCTGTTCACGCGCTGGCCGTCCGGACGATAACGCCCCAGCAATCCGGCACAGCGCACAAAAACAAAAAAGCCACCTTGCGGTACCAGCACCTCAAGCCCGGCCACCTGCCCCAGCGCCGCCACCAGCACATCGCGGCGCTGCCGGTAGGCCGCCACCTGCTCCGCAAGAAACCCTAGCCCGCCTTCGAAAGCGGCCAGCGCCGCCGCCTGGCCCACCGATGAAGCGCCCGAAGTCGATTGCGACTGAACGACCGTCATGGCACTGGTCAGGTCCTGCGGACCGGCACCGAAACCTATACGCCAGCCCGTCATGGCATAGGTTTTCGACACGCCGCCGACCAGCAGACAGCGCGACTGCAAGTCCGCAGCTACATTGAGCAGGCTCAGGGCCGCTTGACCGTCAAAGCGGATATGTTCGTACAACTCGTCCAGAAGAATCAGCACGTTCGGGTGACGACGCAGCACGTGCGCCAAAGCCAGTAACTCCTCTCGGTCATACACCGCACCGCTGGGATTGCCCGGCCCGTTGAGGATCAACCAGCGGGTGCGTTCATTGATGTGCTGTTCCAGTTGCTCCGGGGTCAGCTTGCAGCCCTGCTCCAGCCCGCACTCGATGAATACCGGTTCGCCACCATTGAAACGCACGCTGTCCGGGAACGACGGCCAGTAAGGGACAGGTATCAGCACCTCGTCGCCGTCATTCAGCGTCGCGGCAAAGGCATTGAAGATGATCTGTTTGGCACCGTTGGCGATCACGACGGACGCCAATGAGTAATCCAGATGATTTTCCCGTCGCAGTTTGCGCTGCACTGCCTCACGCAATGCACGCACCCCCGGTGTTGGCGTGTATTTGGTATCGCCACGGTCGATGGCCTCGCACGCAGCGTTCTTGATGTGCTGCGGGGTATCGAAATCAGGCTCGCCGGTGGTCAGGTCGAGGATATCGGCACCACCCTCACGCAAGGCCGTCGCCTGTGATTTGGCTGCAGCATTGGCTGACAGCGAAACGCGCTGCACTCGCTTTGACAGAACGATACTCATGTCCGAGCCTCCAGTACCTTGCCCGGATTGAGCAAATTGAGCGGGTCCAGCGCGTGCTTGATACGATGCATCAAGTCCAGCTCCACCGGACTCTTGTAATCGGTCAACATGTCCCGCTTGCGTTGCCCGATGCCATGTTCGGCGCTGATCGAGCCGCCATGTGCATACGCGCTGTCATGCACCAACCGGCTCAACGCGGCGTAGTTGACCATGTGTGCCTCGACGCTGGAGCCCAGCGGATGTGCGACGTTGTAATGCAGATTACCGTCGCCCAGATGCCCGAAGGTGAAATGACGGACACCTGGAAAGTGCGCTTGCAACAAGGCATCGGTGTGGGTCACGAAATCGACGACGCGAGAAATCGGCACAGAAATATCGTGCTTCATATTGCGACCGGCCCGTTTCTGCGCCTCACTCATGTTTTCCCGCAGCAACCACAGCGCCTGACCCTGCGCCAGGCTCTCGGCGATCAGCGCATCAGCCAGCAAACCCTGCTCGATCGCATCACCGAGCACCGTTTCAAACGTTTCACGGGCGTGTTCCTCGCTGCGGTTATCCGACAATTCCAGCAACGCGAACCAGGGTTGCGGTGCGTTACGAAACGGCTGCGCCCCCTGCGTGAACTGCTCACGCAGCAGCGCAAGACAATCGGCGCTGAGCAGCTCGAAAGCCGTCAGCCCAGCGCCAAGGCCGGCGCGGGCGTGAGACAGAAAGGCAACCGCATCGGCCAGGGAGTCAAACGCCAGAAAGGCAATTGCCTGAGCCTTGGGCAACGGAAAAAGCTTCAGCGTCGCAGCGGTGATGATACCCAGCGTGCCTTCGCTGCCAATGAACAGATCCCGCAGGTCATAACCGGTATTGTCCTTGCGCAGACCACGCAGGCCATTCCATATTTCGCCCTGGGCGGTAACCACCTCAAGCCCCAGCGTCAACTCGCGCATGTTGCCGTAGCGCAACACCGCATTGCCTCCTGCGTTGGTACCCAGGTTGCCCCCGATAGTGCAACTGCCTTGTGCGCCCAGGCTCAACGGAAACAGACGATCCGCCTGCCGGGCTGCATCCTGCAAATCTTGCAGGATGCAGCCCGCTTCGACCGTCAGGGTGTCATTGTCAGTGTCGATTTCGCGCACCTGATTCATGCGATCCAGCAACAACAGCACCGCCCGACCACTGGCGTCGGGTGTCGCAGCGCCCATCAAACCGGTATTACCGCCCTGCACCACCACCGGCGCTGAATGTGCCACGCAGAGTCGTACCACCTCGGCAACCTGCTCGGTATCACCCGGATGCACCACAGCAATCACCTGCCCGGTATAGCGCCCTTGCCGGTCGATCAAGCGATCGCTGGCCTGGGCACCCCGCTGCACATGGCTGTCGCCCAACAATTGCTGCAACGCAGCGAACAACGGCTCGCTCATGGTGTGACAGCCAGTGGCGCACTGCCGCGAAACTTTTCATGCAGATCGCGCAGCGCCTGCGATGGCTCCATACCGGTGCGCTTGCCCAGTTCTATCAGCCAGCAACTGCGATGCCAGTCACGGACAATGGCATCCAGGCGAGCCTGAATATCGTGCTCACCCTTGCGAACCCAGATCACCGAGCTGGACGGGATGAGATCGGTCGGCACGGGTATTTCATAGCCGGACCATTCCTTTTCGGACAGCAAGGTGCGCATGGTCGGGCTGACATGCACGGCCGCGACACAACCATTGCCGCGCAGCGACAGCAGCGATTCGGACTGGCTTCGGAACGCCTTGATCTGCGCGCCGTAGAGTTCCTGCAAGGGTTTGATGAAATTACTGCCCTGCGACACGCATACCGGCTTGCCTTTAAGGTCCTCCCACATGCTGATGCCCGAGCCCTTGCGCACCAACGCCGCGCCACCCACTTCTTCATAAGGCGTGGGCACGTAATCCAGAATCTGCGCCCGCTCTTCGGTGAACTGCATGTTGGCAATCAACAGGTCGACCTTGCCTTGCTGCAAAAACTGCACACGGTTGGGTGCCAGCACCGAAACTGTTTCCAGGTCGACACTCAGTCGTTTGGCAAGCTCTTTGGACAGCTCGACGTTATAGCCCTGATGGTTGCCGGTTGCCGGGTCGATAGTGCCGAACGGCGGACCGCTGAGAAGGACTCCCACACTGACCTTGTGGCGCTCGTTGATACGCTCCAGTGTCGCATCAGCCTGGGCCAGACCTGCACACAGTATCAACCCGAGCGCCGTCCACGTCCTGCCCGAAAAAATGCTGCTCATGAATGCCTTCCTTATTGGCCGAGGTCGTACGAATCGGCGTGGGAATGGTGAAACGGGAAAGGTGAGATCAGGCGCCCTTGCTCGTGAACTGCTCATGCAGCTCGACCAGAGCTGGAGAAGGAGGAGTGATGTTGTAGCGTTTTTCCAGCTCGATCAGCCAACCGCTGCGGTGCCATTCCTGAACGATGCTGTCCAGTCGCTTCTGAGTGTCGGCCTCCCCGGAACGAGTCCAGATCACCGACGGGGCCGGGTTGAGTTCCGGAGTGATGGCGCGATAGTCCTTCCATTCGTCATTTCCGGCCAGCAGCGGGTTGACCAGCGTGGCGTCGTGCACGGCAGCCACGCAATTGTTGCCTCGCAGCGCCAACAGCGATTCGGACGAGCTTTTGAACGCCTTGATGTCGGCACCGAACTCGGTCAGCGCCTTGATATAGCTGCTGCCTTGCGAGGTGCAGACTGGCTGGCCCTTGAGGTCTTCCCAGCGGGTTATCTTGCTGTCCTTGAGCACAGCGGCCGTGCCACCGACGCGGTAAAACGGCGTTGGCACCGAGCCCAGCAGCTGGCCGCGCTCGGGCGTCCATTCCATGTTGGCAATCAACAGGTCCACCTTACCCTGCTGCAGAAATTGCACACGGTTGGCGGTCAGTACCGACACCAGTTCAACGTCGACACCCAGACGCTTGCCGATATCTTCGGCCAGTTCCACATTGACGCCCTTGGGCTTGCGGGTTTGCGGGTCGATAGAGCCAAACGGTCCACCCGACAGCAACACGCCGACCACCAGACGATGGCGCTCCTGAATCCTGTCAAGCGTGGCATCGGCCAGCGCCGCGCTGCTCACAGTCAGGCTGGCCAGAACACCCAGCATGGCGGGAAAAAAACCTGAAACGGATGAGCGCTTGTTCGACATGAAATTCCCCGGCTGATGATCGGCGTCCCCCGACCTGATGCCGCGACACTACGGATCGCCATCCGTTAACGGAAATTCAAATATCAAATATGGTTATAACTTTAAGTACGGCAAGCGATTCTGCAGGCTTAAAACTCAATAAACGTTGATAGCTATGGAAGTCAGTCACACAGACTGCACAATAAACATAAAACTACGTAATGTATTAACCCACCGCCCTGATATGAGTTCGACCTTGAAAACGCCCGACTCGACAATGCCGACATCGACCCTCGACCTGGAACTGCTGCGCACCTTCGTTGCGGTGGTCGACTACCACAGCTTCGCCCTGGCAGGTGCACAACTGGCGCGCACCCAATCCTCGGTAACTCAACACATGCAGCGCCTGGAACAGCAGGTCGGCGTCAGCCTGTTTCAGAAACAGGGGCGGCAGAAACACCTGACCGAATCGGGTCGGCAGTTGCTCAGGCATGCCCGGCAAATGCTGTCGCTCAACGACGACGCCCTGAATTCCTTGCGCGACAGCAGCCTTAGCGGCATCTTGCGCATCGGCTCACCACACGACATCGCCGACACCATTTTGCCGCCGCTGCTCAGCCACATCGCTCGCTCAGCTCCGCGCCTGAGGCTGGAAATCGACGTGGGGCGTAGCCCGTTTCTGATGGACGACCTGCATCGTGGCAAGGTCGACATGGTTATTTCCACTCGTGAAGATCCGACCCTGGAGGGCTTCGCACTGCGCACCTCTCCGGTCTGGTGGATCTGCTCGGCGCACTACATCCATGTACCCAGCGAGCCGCTGCCGTTGATTCTGGTCGACGAACCGAGCATTTACCGGCGCTATGCCTTGCAGGCGCTGGAAGCTGCCAACATTCCATGGCGTCAAGCGTATCTGGCGTCCAACCTGATCGGTATCAAGGCTGCAACCCGAGCAGGCCTGGGAGTAACGCCGCGCAGCATGGAAATGCTCGGCCCGGATATGCGCGTGCTGGGTGAGAACGACGGCCTGCCACGGCTACCGGACGTAACCTACCACCTGTGGATCCGGCCCAATACCCTGAACCCGCTGGTGCGCAAGGCCTATGAGTTGATAAGGACAAGCCAGGGCTTATAACTCCGCCGTGCGGTACTTGTGGCGAGGCGCACAGCCCTATACTGTACATGCAAACAGTAAAGGGGTACTTCATGCAGCTTATCGACAAGCTCAGCATTCTGGCGGACGCCGCCAAGTACGATGCGTCGTGCGCCAGCAGTGGAGCACCCAAGCGCAGCTCGCAGGACAAATCAGGGCTGGGTTCCACCAACGGCATGGGCATCTGCCATAGCTATACGCCGGATGGCCGTTGCGTGTCGTTGCTGAAAATCCTGTTGACCAATTTCTGCTTTTACGACTGCCAGTACTGCGTCAACCGCCGCTCCAGCGACGTGCCCCGTGCGCGCTTCACGCCCGAAGAAGTGGTCACCCTGACGCTGGACTTCTATCGTCGCAATTGCGTCAGCGGGCTGTTTTTGAGTTCCGGGATCATTCGCTCTGCGGACTACACCATGGAGCAACTGGTCGAGGTCGCCCGGTTGTTGCGCGAGGTGCACGAGTTTCGCGGTTATATCCACCTCAAGACCATCCCCGACGCCGATCCGGCGCTGATCGAAAAAGCCGGTCGCTATGCCGACCGCCTCAGCGTCAATATCGAGCTGCCGACCGACCTGAGCCTGCAAACCCTTGCACCGGAAAAAGACGTCGCGTCGATCAAACAGGCCATGCAAACCATTTACACCGGCGAGCAAACCGTGCGCAACGAGCCGCGATCGCCGCGCTTTGCCCCGGCCGGGCAAAGTACGCAAATGATCGTCGGTGCCGACGCTACTGACGACAGCACCATCCTGCGCAGCGCGCAATCGCTGTACAGCAACTTCAAACTGCGCCGGGTCTACTATTCAGCGTTCAGCCCGATCCCCAACAGCCCCAACAGTGTGCCACTGGCTGCACCGCCGCTGATGCGCGAGCACCGGCTGTATCAGGCCGACTTCCTTTTGCGCGGCTACGGTTTTACTGCAGGTGAATTGCTCAGCGGCCCCGGTGACCTGGCGCTGGACATTGACCCCAAGCTGGCCTGGGCGCTGGGCAACCGGCAGGTGTTTCCGCTGGACCTGAACAAGGCCGACGCGGCGCTGATTGCCCGGGTGCCAGGCATCGGCATTCGTACCACCCAGCGGCTGGTCGAGCTGCGTAGGCAGCGGCGTATCCGCTACGAAGACCTCACCCGCATGCGCTGCATACTGGCCAAGGCCAAGCCGTTTATCATTACCAGCGATTACCACCCGCCGCATGCGGAAACCACCAGCGAATTTCTGCATCACCAGCTGCGTGACCGGCCGCAGCCTCAGCAAATGGGGCTGTGGGGATGATCTGTCTGGACTGCGACGACCTGTTCGGCACCTGGCGGCAACAGGCACGCTGGCTGCTGAGCCATGAGATCGACCCCAGCCAGGTCAGCTGGAAGTCACCGGACGCCGCCGACCTGTTTGGCAGCGAAGAAGAATACCCGCAGGAACAGGGCCCCTTTCTGGCCCGGGTCCCGCTGGAATTGGTGCAACTGCTGGAAAGCGCCTCGCGCTACCGGGGCGATCAGCGCTGGAGCCTGTTGTACGAAGTGCTGTGGCGCGTCACCCACGGTGATCGCACGGCCATGATGGCCGGCGACAAACTCGGCAGCGAGCTGCACCGTCGTCTCAAGTCGGTCAGACGTGAGGCGCATCATTTGCACGCGTTTCTACGTTTTGTGGCTTTGCCGCCTGTCGCTGATGACGCGGCCATCATGCGCCCGCAGTACGTGGCCTGGCATGAGCCGGCGCACGATATTCTGCTCAGTGCCAGTGAGCATTTCATCGGCCGCATGGGCCAGCACCGCTGGATGATCGCTACCCCTCAGGACGGCGTGTATTACGACGGCAAACAGCTGATCCACGAGCGCCGCTGCCCTGAAGCGTGGCAGACCATGGCCCGGCAGGTCGAAGACCCGCATGGCGAGTTGTGGCTCACCTATTACAGCCACATCTTCAATCCTGCACGCCTGAACCCCAAAGTCATGGAGGGCCACTTCCCTTCGCGCTTCTGGAAGAATCTGCCCGAAGGCCCTTTGATTCCAGCGCTCATCACCCAGGCCCGGACTGGCAAACAACGCGACGGCCAGGCCAGCGATATCGCCGCCAGACGTGGCAAGAAGATTGCGCACAGGGATTGAGTCTTTCACTCGCGGGCTCTTGTTACCCGGCACTCTGTGCTCTTCAGGTGTTGTCTATGACGACAAGCGCCTAAAGCGAAACGCGCCCTTCAATGCAGGTAACCGTCGAGCCGCCCACCCAGATATCCTCACCTACACGCTGAATGGAGAGTCGCCCCTTGCGGCCGAGCACGGTGCCTTGGCTGACGATGTAATTGTCCGGTGCCAGCCCCTCTTCCAGAAACCAGCGAGCGATTCCGGCATTGAGGCTGCCGGTCACCGGGTCTTCCGCCATACCGTCGCCCGGGATAAAGGCACGCACTTCAAATTGCGCCTCATCCCCATCGATTGCCGGGTCCCATGGCGCAACGACGCCGAGTATCAGGCCGCTCAATAGTGTGTAATCCGGCTGCAAGCTCAGAACACTGGCGCGATCTGCCAGCCTGAAGGCGACCCAACCCGGGCCGTTATCCACCCAGCGTGCATCCAGAATCTCACCCGCACCCAGCTTCATACCGAGGCGGATCTGCTCGATCAATTCAGGGTCTACGGTGCCCGAACGCAACAAAGGCGGCGCAGTGAATGCCAGCCCGCTGCCCTCGCGACGAATGCGCACCAGACCGATCCCGCACTCCTGGATAATTTCCTCACCCTGCGCCGCGCCACCGCTTTCGAGCCAGGCGTGACAGCTGCCCAAGGTGGGATGCCCAGCGAAAGGCAGCTCTTCAAGTGTGGTGAAGATACGCACACGATAGTCGGCACGCGGGTCTGTCGGTTTGAGCAGAAACGTGGTTTCACTCAGGTTGGTCCAGCGTGCAAAGGCGGCCATCTGTTCATCACTCAGCCCGTCCGCGCCCAGCACCACCGCCAGCGGATTACCGAGCAAAGGCTGATCGCTGAACACATCCAGTTGTTTGAAATGAAACGAGCGCATCTGAGCTTCCTTGGCAAGGTGTTAAAGAACCAAGGTTGCCACGCACGCCACCGGGTAGACAACGGTCTATTGAACCAACGCTCGCCTTGGCCGCTCACAGCTCGCACTCGCCTGCTAATCTGGCAGACACAGGTCCGGACAACATGAGTCATTCGAGGTTTGAAGATGCTGGACACTACAACCTACAGTCAGCTCGAAACACTTTGCGAGACAATGAACGGCAAGTCCTTTCTGGTCGTCACCGGCGCAGGTATCAGCACCGCGTCCGGCATTCCGGACTACCGCGACAAGGACGGCGTGCGGCGTGGCAAACAGCCGATGATGTATCAAGAGTTTGTCGGCAACCCCGCTGCGCGCCAACGTTACTGGGCACGGGCGATGCTGGGCTGGCCGCGTATTCGCGCGGCGCAGGCCAATGCCGCGCATCGGGCACTGGCTGCATTGCAGGTTGAAAATGCCATCAGCGGACTGATTACCCAGAACGTTGATGCACTGCACAGTCAGGCCGGAAGCCAGGACGTCATCGAGCTGCACGGCAGCCTGCACCGTGTACTGTGCCTGGATTGTCAGCAACGCAGCGAGCGGGCGGATATTCAAGAGCAGATGCTGGAGCAAAACCCCTATCTGCTAGGCGTTGATGCCAAACAGGCACCCGATGGCGACACCCTGCTGGACCCGGCTTTCGAGGCTGGTTTCAAGGTGCCCCGTTGCCCGCATTGCGAGGGCGACAGACTCAAGCCGGACGTTGTGTTCTTTGGTGAGAACGTCGCGCCGCAGACCGCTGCCAAGGCAACGTCGAGTGTCGAACAGGCGGGAGGCTTGCTGGTGGTTGGCACGTCATTGATGGCCTGGTCGGCGTTCCGCCTGTGCAAGGCAATGGTCGAACAGGGCAAACCGGTCATCGCCATCAACCACGGCAAGACCCGCGCGGACGAATTGCTTGAAATGAAGATCGAAGCATCATGCGAGCAGGTACTGCCGTGGATCGCCGAGCAGCTCAGCGCGCGTTAGAACAACCCTAATTGCCCGCCGATCAGCGTGCTGAAATCATCGTCGACAAACGGCAGGATCGCATCCGCCAGTGGTTGTAACTGGCGAGTCACGTAATGGTCGTAGTCAATCGGCGCGTGACGAATCTCCAGAGGCTCCGGCCCGGCAGTGGTCATCACATAGCTGATCCAGCCGCCGCTCTGATATTGACGCGGACGCCCCTGCTGATCGTTGTATTCATCGGCGAGCCGCGCGGCGCGCACGTGTGGCGGCACGTTGCGCTGATAATCATCGAGCTTGCGGCGCAGGCGCTTGCGGTAGATCAACAGGTCATCCAGTTCGCCTGACAAGGTGCGCTGCACGTAGTCACGCACATAATCCTGATACGGCTGGCGCTTGAAGATGCGCAGGTATAGCTCCTGCTGAAACTGCTGAGCCAGCGGCGACCAGTCGGTGCGCACGGTTTCCAGGCCCTTGTAGACCATCTCCTCGGAACCGTCGGCGCGAGTGACCAGTCCGGCGTAGCGTTTCTTGCTGCCCTCCTCCGCGCCGCGCACGGTTGGCATCAGGAAGCGGCGAAAATGCGTTTCGTATTGCAGCTCCAGCGCGCTGTGCAAGCCATATTCATTGTGCAGGTGCTCGCGCCACCACTGGTTGACCTGTTGCACCAGCGTCTTGCCAATGCTTGCCGCTTCTTCCTGCCCGTGAGGACGGCCCAGCCAGACAAACGTCGAGTCGGTATCGCCGTAGATTACGGTATAGCCCTGTGCCTGGATGAGGTCGCGGGTCTTGAGCATGATTTCATGCCCGCGCAAGGTGATCGATGAGGCCAGCCGCGGATCGAAGAACCGGCAGCCACTCGACCCCAGCACGCCGTAGAAGGCATTCATGATGATTTTCAGGGCCTGGGACAACGGCGCATTGTGCTCGCGCTTGGCGGTCTCCCGACCTTGCCACACTCGTTCCACGATCGCTGGCAGGCTATGGCGGGTGCGGGAAAAGCGCGCGCCGCGAAAGCCTGGCACCGACGCGCTGTCCTCGGGATGACGCATGCCTTCGATCAACCCCACCGGGTCGATGAGAAAGGTTCGAATGATCGACGGATAAAGGCTCTTGTAGTCCAGCACCAGCACCGACTCATAGAGCCCCGGCTGGGAATCCATCACAAAACCACCGGGGCTTGCCTCCGGCATTCGTTCGCCCAGATTGGGCGCGACGAAGCCCTGGCGGTGCATCAGCGGAATGTACAGATGGCAGAACGCGGCCACCGAACCGCCGCTGCGGTCAGCGGGCAGGCCCGTTACGGTGGCGCGTTCGAGCAGAAAGGTCAGCAACTGAGTCTTGGCGAAGATGCGCGTCACCAGCTCGCAATCCTTGATGTTGTAACGCGCCAGCGCAGGCTTGTCCTCGGCGAACATGCGGTTGATTTCGTCCATGCGCTGGTAAGGCGTATCAATGGCCTTGCCCTCGCCCAGCAGGGTCTGCGCGACATTCTCGAGACTGAACGACGGAAAGCTCCAGGTCGCGGAACGCAAGGCCTCGATCCCGTCGATGATCAGTCGCCCGCTGACCTCGGCAAAAAAATGATTGTTACGGCTGCCATGCTCCCGCCAGCCCATTGCTTCACCGCCACGCCCGAGCCGCAATGGCACTTGCAGGCGCTGGGCATGTTCATGCAGAACCCGCAGGTCGAACTGCACGACGTTCCAGCCGATGATTGCGTCAGGATCGTGCAACGCCAGCCAGCCATTCAGGCACTCCAGCAACTGCGCGCGGGTATCGCAATAATCGAGCTGAAAATCCAGCCCTTCGTCGCCGCCATTGGGTGGCCCCAGCATGTACACCTGGCGCTGACCACAGCCCTCCAACGCGATCGAATACAGCTCGCCACGTGCCGTGGTTTCGATATCGAGCGACGCCAGCTTCAGGCTGGGACGGTAATCGGGTGCCGGCCTGATTTGCGCGTCGCAAAGCACGCCCTCGGCATTCGGCGTACCGCTGAATTGCACTGGCGCGGTGATGAAGCGCTCCATCAGATAGCGCTCGGGCGGGCGAATGTCTGCCTCGTAAACATCGACATTGCCTCTACGCAGCAGTTTTTCGATGTTCATCAACTGGCGGTGCTGCTGGCAATACACACCGAGCACAGGTCGATGACGAAAATCGCAAAGCTCCAGCGGACGCAATTCCACCCCGCGCTCGGTACGCAACAGCGACCGCGCACGCTCGCCCTGCTCGGCGGGAATGAAGGCGACAGAGGGCTGGCAAGGCAGGCGAATATGGCGAGGCCCCTGATCGGTAGCCAACCAGAAGTCGACCTCGGTCCCGGCGGGCGTATCTTGCCAGTGCCGACTCAGGATGAAGCCTTGCTGTAAATCCAACGCTGCTACCTCGACCGCATGGCGAAACCGTTGATTCTACTTGGCTGTGAGATCAAGCGCGCGGTCGGCAGTCGAATTCAGGCCATTTTCAGGTGCCGTCAATTAATTGCGTCTATGCCCCTCATCCCTATTTATTTGTTGCTCGATTCTGCGCGCTGCACGATTCTGTAGTGCGCCTGAAAATGCACTACAGTCTTACAGGTCCCGATCACGGAGAGCAGCATGAAAACCGTCGCCCAACTACTGAAATTGAAAGACCTGCAAAACCAGCAAGTACATACCATCGGCCCGGACCAGATGGTGCTCGATGCGCTCAGGCTGATGGCGGAAAAGAATATCGGTGCGCTGCCGGTGGTCGAGGGCAACGTGGTGGTCGGCGTCGTCAGTGAGCGCGACTATGCACGCAAGGTGATCCTCAAGGGGCGCTCCTCGGTGGGCACGCCGGTCAGAGAAATCATGAGCAACAAAGTCATTACCGTCGACTCGCAACAGAGCGTCGAAGCGTGCATGGGGATCATGACCGACAGCCATCTGCGCCATCTGCCGGTCGTGGAAGACGGCCAACTGCTGGGCCTGCTGTCGATCGGCGACCTGGTGAAGGAAGCCATTGCCGAACAGGCCAGTCTCATTCAGCAGCTTGAGCAGTACATTCGCGGCGAGTGAGCCGAACGGCACGCCAGGCGCAGCGCGCGATTACCGCACGCTGCGCCGGTCACTCAGTCATCCAGCGTCTTGCCAGGTGCCCCGCCCTTGACTGGCTTGCCCGGTTTTTCGGCCGGTGCAGGCTTGGCCTCTGGTTCTGGTGGCGGCGCGGATGCCTCTTTCTCGCGCATTGGCATCTGGTCGATGGTGGCGAAGATCTCTCTAAGGTCTACCGATTCTGACTTGCCGATAGTCTTGTCGATCTTTTTCTCGCCGTCCTTGCCCACCAGAATGACCTTGGTACCGACACCCGCGCCCAGCTTCAATTCACGAATCAAGGCCATGGTCGACTGGGGGTCCATGCTCTTGCCGTCACGCTCGCCGATAGTGTTCACCACCGTGAACAGCACCATATTGCGCTCTGTGAAGTCTTTATGATTGGCAGACTCCTTCAGCGCGTCCTTGAGGTGGCTCAGCGCCGGATCAGCCGGGCTGGGTGCGATGATGATCAGCGGGCGCGACTTGCCGCGCTCCTGGGCCAAAGGGCCATCGCTGTCAGCGGCAAGTGCTGTACCGGCAGCGACAAGCAGGGTGGCGAGGGTCAGGGACCGGATTAACATGGTGGGCTCCTTTCAAATCCATTGGGTAGCCATCGCGCGCAGACATACGCGATGCTGGACTGTTCTACCGCATATGGGTCATCCCGGTACAGCCCGATGTAGTCCTTTTCCTTAATCCCTTGCTTCAGGCAGAGCGCTCAAGCGATTTGTAAAGGGCGCTGTCGAGGCTCGCCAGCAGGCCTTGAACGATCTGTTCCACCTCCGCAGCGTTCAGTACCAATGGCGGCAGAAGACGGATGACCTTACCGCGCGTGACGTTGATCAACAGGCCGTAGTCCTCGGCCGCGATCCGGGTCAACTCGGGTATGGCCTGCCGCAATTCGATACCGATCATCAGCCCGAGGCCACGAATCTCCAGCACCTGCGGGTGAGCGCCAAGCACGTTGCGCAGCCGCTCCAGCAAGCGGCTGCCTTGCAGGGCAGCGTTCTCCACCAAGGCCTGCTGTTCGATGATGTCGATCACCGTGCAGCCGACCCGACAGGCCAGCGGATTACCACCGAAGGTGCTGCCGTGGCTGCCGGGGGTGAACAATTGCGCCGCCCTGCCCCTTGCCAGACAGGCACCTATCGGCACACCGTTGCCCAAGCCCTTGGCCAGGGTCATGACGTCCGGCACGATGCCCTCGTGCTGAAAGGCAAACCACTTGCCGGTCCGCCCCATGCCGGTCTGGATTTCGTCGAGCATCAACAGCCAGTCACGCCGGGTGCAGCGCTCCCTCAGCGTCTTGAGATACCCGGTTGGCGCGACCTGCGCGCCGCCTTCGCCTTGAATCGGCTCCACCAGTACTGCGGCAATGCGGTGCCCGTGAGTCACGCAGACCTTGTCGAACGCCGCCAGATCGCCAAAGGGTACTTTGACGTAATCCCCTGGCAAGGTGCTGAAGCCCAGGCGCACAGCCGGTCCGTCACTGGCCGACAGTGTGCCCAGCGTGCGGCCGTGAAAGGCGTTTTCCATGACCACCACCAAAGGCCGTTCGATGTACTTGTGCCAGCCGTGCAGGCGCGCCAGCTTCAGCGCAGTCTCGTTGGCCTCGGCACCAGAGTTATTGAAAAACACCCGATCCAGCCCCGACAAACCGGTCAGTTTCTGCGCCAGACGCTGCTGCCAGTCAATGCTGTAAAGATTGGAAGTGTGCAACAGCAACCCCGCCTGATCCCGAATGGCCTCAACCAGCAGCGGATGCGAGTGGCCGACATTGGTCACCGCCACGCCCGCCACAGCATCCAGGTATTGGCGCCCGCTCTGGTCCCACAGACGCGTGCCCAGGCCTCGGGTGAAGCTCAGGGCCAGAGGTTGGTAAGTGCTCATCAGGCAGGCAGTGGTCATGACGTGAAGCTCCTTGGGTATGTTTCGGTTTTTGCAGTATCGTTAACCACTCTTTATGGATAAACAGCCAAATACTTCAATCATTTTAAAGCAGGGCTTGATAATGGATTTGTTTCAGGCGATGCGTGTGTACGTAAAGGTGGTCGAAGCAGGCAGCCTGACGGCGGCAGCGCAGGCGTGTTCGATTTCTACCACGATGGTTGGCAACCACCTGCGCGCACTGGAACAGCGCCTGGGCGTCAGCCTGTTGCAGCGCACCACTCGCCGTCAGCGCTTGACGGAATTCGGCACTGCGTATTACGAGCGTTGCCTTGAAGTGCTGGGGCTGGTGGCCGAGTCCGAGCAATTGGCCGAGCAGGCCCAGGGCGATCCCAGCGGCACGTTGCGCATCACCGCGCCGCTGACGTTCGGTTCGGAAGTGCTGGCCCCGGCCCTTGCCGGGTTCTCGCTACGTTTTCCCGAGGTCAAACTTGATCTGGTGCTGACCAACCAGCGTCTGGACATGATCGACAATGGTTTCGATATCGCCATACGCTTGGGGAACATCCCGCAATCCTCGCCACTGATTGCGCGCCCCATGCAGGACTACACCCTGACCATCTGCGCTGCGCCGAGTTATCTGGCTCGTCATGGAACGCCTGCGCACCCCGAGGACCTTGGTGCGCACAATTGCCTGGCGTTCTCCTACCCGGCAGGAGACGAGTGGCGCACGGCTGGCACCCAATGGCGTATGACCGGCCCCGAAGGTGAAGTGCTGGTGGATGTCGACGGCTCGATGGTTGCCAACACCTCTGCCGGTCTTTATCAGGCGGCATGTGCTGGAATGGGCGTAGTGATGCTACCGGATGCGCTGGTTCAGCGAGACTTGCAGGAAGGCCGGCTGGTTGCGCTGCTGCCGGGCTATCACTTACCCAGACGACCGATGAACCTGCTGTATGTGCAGGATCGTTATCGGCTGCCTAAAGTGAGAAGTTTTGTGGAGTACGCGATGGGGCTCTGGGGGCGGTAAGCACTTACCGCCCAAATGTCATCGAACCGACGCCGGTGCGCGCGTTGCTGCCCGCACCGGAGTTTGCCGGTCAGACCTTGAATCGGCTGACCATGCTCTGCAGATGCACACCCAGGCGCGCCAGCTCGACGCTGGACGCCGCGGTCTCTTCACTGGCGGACGCCGTTTGCTCGGAAATGTCGCGCACGTTCAGAACGCTGCGGTTGATCTCTTCGGCAACCGCACTCTGCTCTTCGGCAGCAGCGGCAATCTGGTGGTTCATCGTCTCGATGGTCGAGATCGCCTGGGTCATGTTATTGATGGAAACCCCAGCATTGCGTGTCAGCTCGACACTGTTTTCAGTCAGAGCCTGGCTATTGTCGAGGATAGTAGCCACTTGCGATGTACGGCTGTGCAGGCCACTGATCAACGCAGCAATTTCTTCCGTCGATGTCTGCGTGCGCTGGGCCAGGCTTCTTACTTCGTCAGCCACCACCGCGAAGCCTCGTCCGGCTTCACCTGCACGCGCCGCTTCAATGGCAGCATTGAGCGCCAACAGATTGGTCTGCTCGGCAACGGCCTTGATCACGTCCAGCACGCCGCCAATCTTGTTGCTTTCGCTCTTGAGCTCGTCCATTGCAGATTTGGAGTGTTTGACTTCAGTCGCGAGCTTCTCGATCTGGGCAACCGCCTTGGAAACCACACCTTCGCCATCGCGGGCTTCCTTCGAAGCATTAACCGCCGCATGGGAAGCCTGCTCTGCGTTGCGTGCGACCTCCTGAACAGTCGCAGACATTTCGTGCATTGCAGTGGCAACCTGATCCGTTTCACTCTTCTGAGTGTTCACCCCGGCACTGGTCTGCTCAGTGACAGCCGACAACTGTTCGGCTGCGCTGGCGATTTGTGTCACGCCATCGCGCAGGCCGCCAATCAGCTCGCGCAGGTTGCTGGTCATGCGCAGCATGCTGCCTTGCAACAAGCCCAGTTCATCCTTGCGCGTGACCGGCTGGTTGTACGTCAAATCGCCATCCGCTACACGCTCGGCCAGCTTCAGTGTGTCAAGCAACGGGCCGACGATAAGACGAGTGATCACCCAGGCCGCCAAGGCGCTCATGATCAACGCTGCAATCAGCCAGACGGACAGAAGAGTCTTGGCCTCGCCCACGTCTTCTATTCTCAGACTGACCTGATTGGCTGACAGCTTGTCGGCAGAATCAAACAGAATGGCGATAGTTTTAGTGATCCCTGCCTGTGCCTGATCGATCTTTTCCTGCGCCGCAGTGAACTGATTCAACGTGTTCTGATAGCTGAGCAGAGCGTCCACAAGGTGCTTGATCGTCGCTGACTGGCTATCGAAGCCTTTCAGACTTTTAACAAAATTAATCACCGTGTTCATCGACGTTTCAGCCGGTGCCCGGTTCTCGGTTTTCAGGGAATAGGTGTAACCACGCAAGTCGAAGCGCATTTTCTGAAACAACGTCATCGCCTGAATAATGTCGTCACGCTGCGAGGCGCTGCCGTCATCTGATCGGGCAATGGCGTTCAGTTTTTGCAAATCGTCAGCGGCTGCGTCAGCGTACTGGCCAAACACTGACCGGGTCGCCTCGCGGGCGGCAGTTGCCTGCATCAGATTGTCGTAGTGGACACGATAATCCTTCATCGCTTCAGCAGAAGCATTTACCAGCGGGGTATTCAGCGGAGAGTCGAAAACTTTCTGCGCATACTTCACATGATTTTCGAGACTATCGATAGCTTTCAGCCAGTTGCTGGCGCGCTCGGCATCGTAGTTGAGCGCATAAGCCAGGCGGGCTATACGGACATCACGGGTCAGCGTGCTCAGCTTGCCGATATCGGCAATCCTCTCGCTTCGTTCGCTCAGCGAACTGATCCCCGTCCAGCCGGTGAGTGCAATCAGCACGGTCAGCACAATGACCAAGGCAAACCCGAGCACAAGCTTGGACCTTACAGAAATATTGTTCAGCATAGTGTTCACCGTAAATTGCCCTTGTCTGGTCATTGTGGGGGTTATAAGCGGCTTGTCCTTGCCATTGATACAACCCACAGTTGTCGGCAGGGCAGCTTCAAACTTTAAAAGTTGACGTCAAAATTCATGCTCGAAAATAAACATCGGCTCGTCGAATAACCCGTATGGCCTTTCACGCCAGTCGGTTAGCATGGGCCGCTGTACCTACACATCGAGTATTTCGGAGAATTGCATGAGTCTGGAGTTGACAGCTTCTCGAGACGGCCTGACCACAGAGGAACGTTCTGCGATTGCCGAAATAGAGGCAACGACCAACATTTTAAGGCTGGTCACCCGACTGACAGGCATGCGCTTTGCAGGTATCGCAAAGTTCACCGACGCGGACTGGATCGCCTGTTCTGTATACGACCCGACTGACCTGGGCATCGACGATGGGGACGTGTTCAAACTGGAAACCACGCTGTGCAGTGAGTTTTGCGTCAACCCCGAAGCGTTGTTCGTACCGCAGATCAGCAAAAACGGCCGCTACGCGAACCGGCCGGTGGTAAAGCGCTACGCCATCGAGAGTTATGCAGGCGTGCCGATCCATCTTCCGAACGGACAGTTGTACGGCGCGCTATGTGCGCTGGACTCGGACGTGACGTTGTTTGACGACCCCGATCTGGCGGAAACACTGACTCTGTTTGCCAGATTGATCGGCTGTATTTTCTTCGCCAACATCAGCGAAACAGACTGATGTAGCTGCCGCTTGATGCGGGTGAAAAACACGTTTCATGCGGACGAAGCGTTGATTTTGCAGGAAAGGATGAAGTCGCTCGACTGAAAAATCTCTTCGCCCTGTGTGAAGTTTCCGAGAAGACTTCAGTTGCTTGCGCGGGCTGTATCGAGGATTTAAGGTGCGCCGTCGCTGCAAAATCAGCGGCCGGATTTAGCGATCCGAATCTCTATTCTCGACATCGCGTTTCATGCTCAACATGAACATCGCGTTATGGCGGCTGTGCGTCGGAGACCTTCGGGTCTGCCGGTGTGCGAAAGATTAGAGACCGGTTCGCTAACCTTCGCACAGCTGCCACCTTCTCGTTTAGCGACGTGATTGGGGCTCTATGTTCGCTATGGAGCGTTTAATCAATGGATCTCCCATTCCCCCTTCTTCCCTGCACCGAAAACCACGAACCCACCCTCTTCCTGCGCCACCGTCGCATGTTGCGTGCTGTTGTCATGCACGCAGAAGCCTGGTTCCCGCTGGAAGACATCGCCCGCCTGATGGGCAAGCGTCTGGACGAGCGCAACACCCGCAAGCTCGACGCCGATCAGCGCCGCACCGCATGGTTGTTGACCCACGGCGAATGGCAAAAATGCCTGCTGATCAGCGAGTCTGCGGTATTCGCCCTGTTGATTCACCATTACATCCCGGAAAACCGCGCCCTGCGACGCTGGCTGACACAAGACGTGCTGCCCGCACTGAGCGCCCGCGCCTTTGATATCAATAACGACGGCCCCACTCACTGCCAAATGCAGTGGCAGGGCACACCCCTGAGTACGCTTCAATGGCGCGGGGATATCTGGGTGAAGTTGCGCGACATGCCGGAAATCGTTCAGGTCCAGGCGACCGGCAAGAAAAATGGCTGGCTGAAACGTCTGAAGTTGCTGGGCAAACGGGCTGCCTGAGCGCTTCAAACAGGCTCTGTACAAAAAGTGGCCGCGCTGGCCGACTTTTCGTACACAGCCTACGGTTTACTCTACGGTCGCGTACATGGGCACGAGCTCAAGCATGGCGCTGCTGAACTGGCTTTCATCAAATTGCGTTCGGTGTCGAGGCGACACAGGTTTGACCGGATGCTCTCCGTCCAATAACGCCTCGGCAGGCAGATCAATCCCGAAATGAGGAAATGGCTCCTGAGCCACCCAGCCTCCGGCCGCCAGAACCAACAGTAGAAATACGCCCGCGATGGGCTCTTTAGGTCTGCACATTCTCGTTTCTCCAATCCGGCAAAACGATTCAGCTCACAATGAGCAACTCGATATAACAGCCACGGCGTCACCCGTTTGTCGCGCCCGGCAGATCACTCGAAAGGCTCTTCGCCCTGCAACTTGGTGCGGTGCATCATTCGCCCGCACGCGGGGTCGTAAGCTTCCGCACGGTGCATGGTGCCGGTGTTGTCCCATATCACCAGGTCACCCGTCTGCCACGCATGGCTGTAACTGAACGCCTCGGCTGTGGCCCATTCGCGAAGGCCGACCAGAATCTGCGCGCTTTGCGCCAGGCTGACGCCAACGACCTGCTGCGCAGTGCATCCCAGAATCAGCGACTTGCGACCGGACCGGTGCCTCCAGACCAGCGGCAACTCCTTCTCGCCGATAGCCTGCATGGCCTTGAGCATCGCAAGGCCAGGCTCGGGATTGTAATAGAGTAACGATGCCCATGGCGCGTGAATTACTCGTAAGCGTTCGTAACGTTGTTTATCAGCGCTCGATAACGCCTCGTAAGCCGCATAGGTATTACAGAAACCGGTATTGCCTCCCCAACTGGCGGGCACCTTGCAAGATAGCAACGACGCCAGAACGGGCACATCGCTGCTCGTACCGTCGATATGCCAGTAGAGCGAGCCCTTGAGAAACTCAGCGCCTGCCGGGTTCTCTTTGACATCAAGGCTGATCTTGGTGATGTTCTGGCCATCACTGGCTTCCGGACAGAAAGTGCCCAGCGTGCGGGTGAGAGCGATCTGCTCTGCATCGGAAAAATCAATCTGCGGAAACACCAGCACACCTCGCTGCTCCAGCAGTTCCCGGATTTCCCCGGCGAATTGACCCGACAGCAGCTCCTGCTTGCTGTTGAAAATACGCGTACCAATACCTGGCTTGATGGGCTCCTGGGACAGCTGAACGAGCGAAGTGGCTAACATGATGCGATCCTCTTCATAAGTGAACACAACGGTACACTTATGGAAAAATCTGCGCAACCTCTTATTGAGCCGACTGGCCCCACACCTCGCCTGCGTCTTACACTGGCCATCCACTGACCGTTCAAGGAATGAATCAACGTGCACGCCCCTGCCCCGCAAATCCTCATTCAGCGCATGGACGAAACCCATATTGAAGGCGTTACTGCGCTCTACAACGAGCCTGCGGTCTGTCGTCAGGTGCTGCAAATGCCGTTTCAGTCCATCGACGTGTGGCGCAAACGCCTAGCAGCCAGCACAGAGCGACATGTGAAACTGGTCGCGCTGAGTGGCGGCGAAGTCATCGGCAGCCTCGGCCTGGAACAATACTCGCGCAGCCGACAAAGCCATGTCGGCGCTATAGGCATGGGCGTAGCGTCCGCCTGGCAGGGCAAGGGCATCGGCTCGAAACTGCTGGCGGCGGCGCTGGACATCGCAGACAACTGGATGAACCTGCACCGGGTAGAACTGACCGTGTTTGCCGACAATGAGGCTGCACAAGGCCTTTATCGCAAGTACGGTTTTGAACAGGAAGGACGCCTGCGCAACTACGCCGTGCGCGATGGCGTATTCGTCGATGCCTTGAGCATGGCCCGGCTGAGGTGAGCGGTGCCCCTGAAGCTACCGCTTGAGCGATAGCCGAAAGCATGCAAGGATCAGCCATGAATCAATTTCCTCACAGTAACCGACATCACCCTCACGGCCCCACCTCAGGCGCCGCGGTTGCTTATGCTCATCGATTGGCCAGACATAGATCCACGTTCTGACCCATCAGTGAAACAAACCTAGGCGCCCACGGCGCCTTTTTTATTGCCTATTACTTTTAAAACAACCACCTGAAAACAACGGAGATCACCACCATGACCATGCTACGCGGAACCCGCATCGTGACCGGAACAGAAGCCACAACCCTGCGTGAGACAGAAAGCCGCTTCCGGAGCTATCTTCATCGAAGCGGGTGCTGAAGAAGCGATAGTCCCCGCGTTATGGGGTCAGGACACTTTTATCGAAAAAGCCGGCGGCAGCGAGATCATCAGCCAGATGTGGGCATTCAACGACAAGGCCGGACGCGCCTGTTGCCTGATCCCGGAAGCAACGGCCCTGTTCCAGGAGCGCAGTGAGGCCCTGCTCAACGGGCGACGCGAAGCAGTGTTTTTCTATGTCGCACGTTGTTATCGCTACGAGCGACCGCAGGCCGGACGCTACCGTGAGTTCACCCAGCTGGGGCTGGAAATTCTTGGCCCGTCACCGCAGCAAGCCTTGCAACGCAGCCAAGCCATCTGCACAGGCTTTCTGGACTCGCTGGGGCTGGACTATGAACTCAATACTGCCGTCAAACGCGGCCTGAGTTACTACCTGAACGGCAACGGCTTCGAGGTACGCTGCTCTCGCCTGGGCGCCCAGCAACAGGTGGTCGGCGGCGGAGCCTACAGGGAAGGTGCCGGGTTTGGCATCGGGCTGGAGCGGCTGGTGTTGGCGCTTGAGCGTAATTAATCCCGCTTGGCCAGGAGCGCCTTTGCAAGGAGGCGCTTCTCTACTCTGCTACACGTATTTAGCGAACTTCAAACCAACGAGGATGAAGTTTCGGAAAATGTTCTTTCAGCCAGGCGACGAATGCCTGCACCTGCGGCGCAAGGTGTGTACGGCTCGGGTACAGCACAGAAACCGGGCGCGGCAACGGGCGAAACGCTTCAAGCACTTCGACCAACTCTCCGCTGGCCAGAAACGACTCAACGGTAATTCCCGGAGCCTGAAGAATACCGAACCCTGCAAGGCCGCACTGCACATAGGCGTTGGACTCGTTGACAGTAATGCCACCACGCGGCAGAACAGGAAAGTCGTCGCCATTCAACGAGAAATGCCAGGGTAACGGTCGATTACTCTGACCAGACAGAAAGCTGACCCCGCAATGATCTGCCAGCTCTTCCAGCGTTTCCGGCGTGCCGAAGGCTTGCAGGTAGGACGGCGCGGCGCAGGTGACCATCGTGGCCCTGCCTATTTCCCTGACCACCAGACTTGAATCGGGTAACTCCCCGATGCGCAGCGCGCAATCGATGCCCTCTGCGACCAGGTCCACGGTGCGGTCCGTTACTCCCAGGGCCAGCTCGATGTCGGGAAATGCCTGGGTAAACCCTTTCAGGCTCTCCATGAAACTACGCTGGCTGAACGCTGCCGGGATATCAATCCGAAGACGCCCCCGCAGGGTCGAGCCGTTTCGGTCGAACATGGAAGTAGTTTCGGCAAGATCGGCCAGATTGTTCTTCACGCGCTCGTAAAAACGCTGACCTTCCGCAGTGAGTTTTACACTGCGGGTCGTACGTTGAAACAGCCGGACATCCAGCGACGCTTCAAGATCCTGAATGATCCGGGTCACATGGGGACGCCCTATCTGCGTGGCCTCCGCCACTTTAGTAAAACTGCCCAGCTCGGCAAGTTTCGCGAACACCTGCATTGACTGTAAAAGGTCCACCGCCGAATTCCCCCGAACAAATACCGAGCTATTGTTGCCTGGCAGGATAACAATCCTGTCGATTTGCGCCCATTTATCTGCACTAGCGTTTTACCAACAATGACTTCAGCGCCCACAAGGCAACCGCCTCTGTGAGCCCAAACATGATTGCTGGAGACATTGAATGAAAGCGTGGCTATTAAAAGATTTCGGGCTCGACAATCTGGTGCTCGGAGAAGCTGAAACGCCGGTTCCCAAAGCAGGTGAACTGCTGGTGAAAGTCGGTGCGGTATCCCTCAACTTTCGTGACAAGGCCATCGTCGACGGCATCTACGAGCCGCATCGCGTGCCCAAGCCATTGATTCCGGTCAGCGATGCAGCCGGTACTGTCGTGGCGGTAGGCGAAGGCGTCAGTCGCTTTGCAGTAGGCGATCGCGTGAATTCGCACCTCTACTCGCGCTGGATCGACGGCCCGCCAGGCCCGGACGAACCGGATTATTGCTTCGGTTCGCCGTTGCCGGGTGGACTTGCTGAATACATGATCATCCATGAAGACAGTGCCGTACGTGCACCGAATGCCATGTCGGATGAAGAAGCCGCCACATTGCCGATTGCCGCACTCACGGCCTGGTACGCACTGGTCGATTTCGGTCAGATCGAAGCTGGGCAAACCGTCCTTGTACAGGGCTCAGGCGGCGTATCGATCTTCGCTGTACAGATCGCGACAGCCTTAGGTGCCAAGGTCATCGCGACTTCCAGCAAGGACGAAAATCTGCAAGCGGTGAAGAAGCTGGGCGCTGTCGCCGGAGTGAACTATCGAACCCATCCCGAGTGGGCAGAAGAAATAGTGAAGCTCACCGACGGCAAGGGTGTGGACCTGTTACTGGACGTAGCCGGTGGCGACGGCATCAATCAGTCGGTTGCGGCCACCAAAGCGGGCGGGCGCATCGCGCAGATCGGTTTTCTGACCGGCCAGACTTCGGCGCTGAACCTGATGCCGATGATCTTCCGCCAGACCACCTTTCGCGGTATCGCCGTGGCACCTCGCTCGTCGTTTGACCGGATGAACGCCTTTCTCAACGAGCACAAGATTCGTCCGGTAATCGATCACGCTTACCCGTTTGAGCAAGCTCGCGAGGCATACGAGCATTTGGCCAGAGGCGCGTTTGGTAAGGTGGTAATCAAGGTTGGTCAGGCCTGACACGGTCTTGAGGTTGCGACGCGCGGATACTTCCTGAGCGTCGCACGCCACAGTCCCCCATCAACCATTCGAACTCAAAGGGTTACACTGCCTCCCTACCCTGCTCCTGACCCGAGGCCCCTGATGAAAGTTGGCTTGATTTCCGACACCCACGGACTGCTTCGTCCTGAAGCCATTACGGCGCTTGAGGGCTGCGAAGCCATCATCCATGCCGGTGACATCGGCAGCCAGGACATCGTCGACCAACTTAGCGCCATCGCCCCGCTGCACATCGTGCGCGGCAACAACGACCGGGACGCCGAGTGGGCAAAAAACATCGCCGATCACCTGCGCTTCGACATCGAAGGCTGGCAAACCCTACTGGTTCACGACATCGCCGATGTTCCGGCACTACTGGATGACAGCGTGAAACTGGTCGTTACCGGCCATTCACATAAACCCCTTATCGATTGGCGCGGCGACACGCTGTATCTGAACCCGGGCAGCGCCGGGCGGCGGCGTTTCAAGTTGCCGGTGACGCTGGCGCTGCTTGAGGTGGGCGCGGATTCGATGGAGCCGACGCTGGTGCAGTTGGTTGACTGACAATTTAGATAGGCATCGAGTGTGAGAACCCATCTGAATATCATCACAGCTGAGCAGGCATACGAAAATCGCGTAATGCACTCATGTCAAAAGGATTCGGCGCACGCTGGCTCGACAACAGGTAGTTGGCCCGCATGCCTCCGATATCGGCCTTGAGCACAAGTACATCACGGCCCTTCAGGGGCTCGGTCTGCATCAGGTCAAAGAGGCGGAACAGCGACCATGGGCCGCTATTCTTTTCGATGCCCAGCGGCCGGCCGACCATGCCTTCCATCACCAGACTTGTACGTCCATCCTCAGTATCAGCGGGCCACCTGAATAACATCGGTACGATGGGGCCGTGACGATACTCAAGTGACTGATCACCCAAGCGGAACTGAGCGCGGCGTACAGCAGGATCGAGGGTGTGAGGTTCTAGAGTGAATTGCACCTGCGGTTCCTGCGTGCGGTGAGCAAAGAAGCTACTGCGGATTTTATAAACACCCGCCATCTGATCCAGATAGGCACGACTCATCGGCAGACTGTAGCCGTCAATCGTGCGCAGTCGATAACCACCAGGATCGCCACTGACGAAGGGCTTCAGGTAGCTATCGAAGAAGCGCTCGGCTATGCCCTGCGCGCCGAAGAACTCGCGAAAATCATTAAGCGCCACATCACTGCTGCTGTGCGCATGGAATGGATAGCGTTTGGCGAGAGACTGTTCATAGAAACTGTAAAGCTCTGCCTTGTAGCGTTGGTTGAGGTAATGGTGAGACTGATACAGCACAAAGCTCCAGGTATCTTCAGCCAACGCGCTCAACCAGCCGCCCAGAGGCTGGGGTAACACAGCCGCGGCATTGCGCAGATTGCTCAAGGCGTCTCGCTGCCCGGACATTCGTCCCTTCGCCATCTCGTAGGCCGCCAGTTCAGGCTGACCGGAGCGACCCAATGCGGCCATTTGCATCTGCAATTCATTGATGGCGTTCAATGCTGTAATCAGATCGGCGGCAGGACCATTTTCTTCATCCAGCAAGCGGTGCAAAGGATCGAAGCGACGCTGCAATGATTGCTTCGCCGTTGTGGGCAGGCTATCGGTAACTGTCTGCTGCAAAGTATCGCCAATCGCAGCAACCTGGGTGAGCGCCACAGGGCCCGGTGCAATCTTTTCAGCCTCGGCCTTCATAGCACCGAGACTGTCTGCAAGGACCGGGAAAAGTGTGTTGTCACGCACCTCGACCAGCAACTGCAGCAAAGGCGAATGCGCTGCCGTCAGCCCGGCCAGTTGCACGGCAGCCTGGCTGGCTCCTTCAAAGGGCTGCAGTGAAACCCGACCGATCGCTTCGGCCCAATGATCGGCGTAATCACGAAAGTACAATTTTTCCAGTTCGACCATCAATGCTCGCAACTGATGTGCGTTGTACTGTTCACTTTCACCCAGGACCCAGTTGTCACGCATGATTTCAGTTACCACGGCTGTACCACGGGTAACGAAATACTGCTCGTAGCCCTGGCGTGTATAGAACCCGGGAATCCGATAGTCAGTACCAGCCAAATGCTTTGCCTGAGGGCCGGTGTTGTGGCCAAGGCTGTAGTCCGGAAGTACACGCGCTTTTTCACGCAATACCCGATAAACCACGTTGGCGAAGGATTCGTTACGCAGCACCTGCCGAGCCTGCGCCACTAATGCGTCGTTTAGCGGATAGGCAAAAGACTGTTCGAGCACACGCCCAAAATGCTGATTCAACTCGTGCTGAGCCTGTGCATGCCCGACATAACGAATTGACCAGTCGGTCGCCACTCGCTCCTTCAGCGCAGAAGGTATCCGGTGTTCACGCTGAACCAGCATCAGATAGGCGCGCAAGTTGCCCAGTAACTGCTCGCGATCCTGCAGGCTGGCCATTATGCGGGCTTCAAACATCCGCACCACTCGTGGCAGCAACTGGCCCTGCAACTGGGCATGATAAGCGCGCAGAAGCACATCATTTGCAGGCTCGCCCTGATAAAGACCGTTGCGCTCATACAGAGTGACATCACTGTTGTCCGGAAATACCTGAGCGGCCTGGTAAAGGGTGTTCAGGCTATCAAGGACTGTCAGTAGATCATCCTCGGCGGTGAGCGATGAACGCTGTTGCGTCCACTGTTCACCCAGAATACGAAGCCGCTCCAGCCGGTCGTGGTTAGCACTGAAACCAGTCGTCCATAGCACTCCGAACACAGATAAAAGCAATAGCGCGGAGCAATACACTGCCCTCTGACGCCAAAGAATCTTTCCGCGTGCTTCCTTGTTGAGAACAGCGAGATCGGACTCAGGGAAAATCACATGCCGCAACAGATCGTGAATGAACCGTGCTTTTCCAGGTTGTGGAACCTGTAATCCGGTACTGCCCTCCCCATCAGCTTTTTGAGAGCTCTGAACAAGTTGCGGCGCACGGGTCAGGTAGAACCCACGAAACTGGCTGGCGCGCTGATAGCGATTTCCGGAGAACGCGAGTTCGACAAAAACCCCCAGTCTGTGTGCGATACCTCCAAGCAGGTTGGGGAATTCAAGCATTTTGCCACGGCGCTGGCTGTCTCGTTCCTGATGAATGCGAGCGATGACCTGGCTGCCAAGCCGTTGCAGCAACGTCTCAAACTCCTGAATGAGAACACCGCTGTCGGTGCCACTCTGGCCGTTTTGGAACGTGACTCCAAGGACCTGCTCACTTTCCTCACGGGACAGTTGATCAAAAAAATCATCGAAACCTGCTATCGAGTCGGCCTTGGTCAGTACCAGATAAACCGGCACATCAACGTGCAGTTGCTGAAAAACTTCGTCCAGGCGCGCGCGCACATCTTCAGCCATTTTCTCCAGACGCTTGTCACGCTCGTCAAACAAAATGTCCACTGGCAACGTCACCAGCACACCGCTGAGCGGCTGTACGCGGTAGCGGCCCCGTAACAACCCCAGAAGGGTCATCCAGGCGCTGCCGTCGACCTCGGGTACAGGCTGGTCAAGATAGCGGCCCGATGTATCCAGCAAAATAGCCTGCTCGGTAAAATACCAGCCACAACTGCTGGTGCTGCTCGTGTCGTGCGTCAGTTTGCGCCCGACCCTGTCGAGGGGAAAGTCGAGTCCGGAAAAATCCAGCAGGCTGGTCTTGCCGCTGCTCTGCGGGCCGATCAGTGCATACCAGGGCAGCTCGACTCGACCCCGGGCACCCAATTCGCCATACAGCGCAGAATCCTTGAGCACGCGCAGGGCATCCTTGAAACGACTGACAAGCTCCAGGTGCTCTTTTTCCACGGCGACAGACTTACGCAGAAGTTCGTGACCTGCATGGCTGTCTTGCGCCTGTTTTTTCTGCAAACCAATGCGCCAGTTGTTGAAGACAATCCCGAGGCCCCAGACCAGAAACAACACACTGATCGATACGAGACGCGCAATGGGGCTCTCCCAAAACCTGTTATCCGCCACCGCCAGCAGTGGCCCGAACATCCAGATACATGCAGCCAGCACAAGCACCAACAGCAGCGACCAGGCCCAGGTACTGCACAGCAGCGCGATAAGTTTTTTGAACAGGGTTTTCATTGCATCTCTCATTTCAAGACCGGAGCTCAAGCGCTGCCAGATACGCTGTCTGATAGGGTTTGAGCACGACCTCACGCTGCTCGCCGAGTACCCAGGTAAATCCGCAATACAGCACAGCCAGGCTGATAACGGTGAACAGCACGACCAGCCATACCGGTACGACACGCAGCCGTTCAGAAGCCTTGGATTGTGCGCCCTGCCAGCGAGGTGAAAGAGTTCGGGACACGTCGCCTCTCACATGCCTTATCTGCCGATAAAGGCTGTCGCGGATGTCTTCCAGTTCATGGCCATTAAGGCGGTGCGAGCGGTATTTCCCCTCGAACCCGAGCGCCAGACACAGGTACATCAGCTCGAGCATCGGCAGATGCTTGAACGGATTGGCAGAAAGCTTTTCGAGGAGGTGAAAGAATTTTTCGCCGCCAAATGTCTCCTTGTGAAACCGGCTCAGCAGACTGATCTTCGACCAGTCACTCTTGCAGCCCCAGGGCGTGTTCAACACAGCTTCATCCACGACCGTACAGAGCACGTAGCGCGCAGCCAGTAGCTGATCATTTTCTATAGCGTTTCGCCGGCCCTCGGCCTCGAACAGCTTGATCTGGTCCGATAGCTGTACGTTCAGCAGCGCAATATCGCCAAACTCTTCGGCTGCAGACAGCCTGGACACCTGAGCCAGCAATTCGCTCGCGGCAGCAACCAGCGAATTGACATGGATACTGACCCGCTTTTCGGATACCTGCAGGGTGTTGTTGATCAACCGTTCCTGCAGACCTTCGAAAAGATTCGCATCGTGGGGACTCGTGAACATGTCATCACCCGGCCAGACATTGTCCCGGCCATAGGTAACGGCATGGTCTTCGCGACTGCTTTGCATATCCATCAGTCTACTCAATTTCTGATCGCCCAGAACTGCAACTCAAGCCCCGGAAATTCACCTGATACATGGAAAGCAAATCCCCCTGACTTATCGATTCCGCTTTGGTCCCGGTCATCGATATCGAGAATGAAATAGGCTTTTGCAGCGTGAAACGGTATTTGCCGCGGAGCCACAGGCAGCGGCCTGAGCCGCATACCCGGCAGGTGCAGACTCACCAGTTCGCGAATACTTTCCACAGAGCCCACTTTGAGGTGCGAAGGCAGTCGCCCACGCAGCTCTTCGGTATCGCAATCAGCACGAGCGGCAATGACAAATGAGGCATCCCCCAGCAACTCACGGTCCACCCGAGGCGAGACCAGAACGCCGTACTGCCTGGGCTGCAACTCAAGCTCCTGCGCGTGCTGCTCGAGAACCATCGACAGCATTTGTCGAATGGCAAACATTAAACGTTTGAACGTTGCGCCCTGATCACTGTGCTGATAGCTGCCCTCCAGTCGAGGACGTCTGCTTTCATCGCCGAACGTCGACAACTCGCCAAAAAGAGATAACAGCGCCCGATACAGTTCTTCGGGGTGCACCTGCCGGGTAGTGAGATAGTGTTGAAGTACCAACGCGTTGCGATTAATCAGTTGCAACATCATGAAATCGCCCGTCTCTGCACCACGCGCCTGGCCGTATGTACCGATGCGCTCGGCGATGATGTCGCCTCGATGCTGCAGCAGACCTACAACCTCCTTGAGGCACGACATCAAGTAGCGTGAACCACTGGCGCTGATGAAAGCCGGTGAAAAACCGGTGTCCAGCGTTATTGCCTTGTCAGGGCTGCAGATAAGAATATGACCCAACTTGAGCAGGGTGTAGGCGTGCTCTCCCCGAGGCTCTCCCACTAACAGACGAAATTCCGGGCGCGCGCAAAACACCGAAGTGGAACAGTCTGCTCCGGCGTTCGAATCCAGGACATCCGTTGCGTAGGCTGTAAAGCGTGCGATCACCTCCGCCTGTTCATGGCTGCGTGCCTCAATGCAATTGCCCGCCATTGTCGGCAGCGCTATGTACACCGGCATGTTTGAAGTGTTTGCAGGAATATCCAGCGCCAATGGACTGTTACGGTCGCGTATGTCGAACACGCTACCGTCCGGCAGGATGCCCGAGGCCTGAGCAAGTACGATCTGTCCCGAGCCCAAAAAATGCGGATCAATTTCAAGGGTCGTGAACCCCCAGTTGTAGGCGCCCGCCAACTGAGTGCGAACCCGCAATTGATGGTCGTAGTAACGATCGTTATGTTGAAAGTGCTGCGGCCGCAGCAACATGCCTTCCTGCCAGATAACCTTGTGCGCGTTCATGTCGGATTTCCTGTGCCTGTCTGGCTATCTGCCCGTTGAAGGCCGGATTCACCCAGTACGAAAACGGCTCGATTCTGCTGTTTGGGGTGAACCTTGATCACGTGACGCCATTGGGTTTCCGGCAAATTTCGATAGGCAGCCAGTACACCGATGTAACGACTGCCTTGATCCAGTTTCAGCTTCAGTTCAATACTCTCGCCTGGACGAAGTTCAAACTCTTCGCTTGCAATCAGGTCTTGCCCGAGTGCCTGAGCAGTCCGTTGGTAAAGCGAAAAGAAATCCATATTCTCGAAGGTCACCGGACGCCTGAGTTCCAGGACCTTGAGAACAATCGGCGAGGGCCTGCCATTGACATCAGGGTTAAGCTGATTGTCTGCATTCAGTCGAATATCCACACGGGTTTGCGTTGAGTACGGTGAGAGTGCTGAACAACCATTGAGCGTGAGTAACAGCAGTAACACTAGTGACCGCTTGACTCGGCTAACGTGAAGACACATTGAAATCAGCCCTGTAAATCCTGATGGAGGCAGTGATACAACCGAACGGCGGCTCATGACAGCTCACGCCCATCGAATGCGTTGACACGGGGGTGGGCAATGTCCGAAAGCCCCACACTCGACTCTTCTATTACTTCGTTTCGGCTGGTGGGTTCCGGGCTGCCTAAAGCCCGGTATTGATCATCGCTGAACTTGAAATGGCCAGTGCACCCTCCAAGGCAAATCACCGCAGCAAGCATAAAAGGCGCAGAGCGCCGACAATGAACGTTCATTGAAAAAAGTCCCAGATAATGAGTTAGGCAATCGTGGTGATTCGGCAGTTAATCAGGTCGTCCGTGAGCAGCACCGATCTTCAAATGCGCCAGGCGATAAAGCAGCGTGCGTCGTGACACTCCGAGAGTGCGTGCTGCACGACTCCGGTTGCCGTTACAATCGCGCAAACACTCAAGCAGTACGTCGCGTTCGAACTGTTCGATGCGCTCACGTAGCGAAAGGCAAGCCGGATTGCTTATCGGGTTGGCGGGGATGGGAAAGTGTTCCAGCTTCAACTCACCGTCATCGCATAACAACACTGCGCGCTCGACGAACCCCTTCAACTGCCGAACGTTGCCCGGAAAGGCGTATCCCGATAAAGCTCTCAATGCAGCCTGCGACCATTGCACCAGATCTCGTTGTGAGTGCAGGCATGCCTTGTCGGAAAAATGCCGGGCCAATATTTCTATATCACCCACGCGCTGACGAAGCGGAGGAAGCTCAATGGGAAACTGCGCCAGACGGTAGTAAAGGTCTTCACGAAAACGCCCTTCTGCAATGAGCTTTGGCAAATCGCGATGAGTAGCAGCAATGATTCGCACATCGACCTTGCGAACCTTGTTGGCGCCCAGCGGCCGAATCTCTCCCTCCTGTAACACCCGCAGTAGCTTTGCTTGCAGCAGCATTGGCATATCGCCAATTTCGTCGAGTAAAAGCGTACCGCCATGAGCAATGTCGAACAGGCCAGGTCGATCACGATCAGCGCCGGTAAACGCGCCCCTGCAATAGCCAAACAGCTCGCTTTCCAGAAGAGCTTCGGGAAACGCAGCACAATTCTGCACAACAAATGCGTTGGAGCGGCGAGGTCCATGCTCGTGGATAGCGCGAGACACGACCTCCTTGCCCGTTCCGGTCTCGCCAGTGAGCAATACAGTGCAGGTGCTGTCGAGAATCTTGCCCAGAAGATGGGTTGTTCGGCCCAGGGCAGCGCTACGTCCTGTAAACCCATAGTTATTCGAATTCACAGACAATTCCGCCTGAGCTGTCCAGCGCCGCATGAACCCTGCATAAGGCTTTACCACTGCTCATGGCACTGAGCAAATGGTCCGCTATCAACGGGGTCAGGGAGGACTCGAGTAACTGATCGATCAGTCGGGCGCCGCTGTCGCTTTGTGTGCAATGCTCAAGCAGATGACAAACCAGACTCTGCGAGTAGCTGAAGGTGAGAGCACGGGATTCAAGTCTCTCTCCAAGGCGACTCAGCTTTAGTTCGACCAGTTCACGAAGCGCTACACCCGTGATGGGGTAGTAAGGCACAACGCGCATTCTGGCCAGCAATGCCGGTTTGAAATGTGCGCTGAGTACTGGCTCTAGGCGCATCGCCAGCTGTTTGGCATCCGGGAGCGTGCTCTCGTGGCAGTTGGCATGGATCACCTCGGCGCCGAGGTTGGAGGTCATCAGAATGAGCGTGTTGCGAAAATTGATTTCCCGGCCCTCTCCGTCGTTGGCTACGCCTTTATCGAAGATCTGATAGAACAGATTCAGTACATCCGGGTCCGCCTTCTCCACCTCATCAAGTAGAATCACCGAGTAAGGCTTCTGTCGAACAGCGTCAGTCAACATGCCTCCCTCGCCATAACCGACGTAGCCCGGCGGTGCGCCGATCAAACGGGAAACGGTGTGTTTCTCCTGAAATTCGGACATGTTGATCGTCGTGAGAAAACGCTCGCCGCCATACAGCAGGTCAGCCAGAACAATAGCTGTTTCGGTCTTGCCGACACCGCTTGGGCCGACCAAAAGGAATACTCCGGTTGGAGCACCGGGTGTATTCAAACCGGCAGCCGATGCCCTCACCGATTTTTCAATCGCCTGCATCGCCTGCTCCTGTCCCCTGATGCGCAAACGTAGCTCCGAAGAGAAGCGGTCAATCCGTTCACTGTGCTCCTGAGCCAATCGCGATACCGGAATTCCAGTCCAGGCACTCACCACTTCTGCGATCAGTCTGGGGCACACTTCAAAGCTCACCAGACGCTCGTCCACTTGCGTATCGATCAGAGCCTGCCGGACTTCAGTCAACTCGGACTCCAGCGCGTGCGTGTATTGAGAGTCGCTCCCCTCGCCTGCCTGCTGTACTTTTCGGTCAGCCAGTTGACTGCGTAGACCAATGAGCCGCTTGACGGCTGCGAGTTGATTGGCCCACCTGTACTCAAGCTCATCTGCCTCGCTCTGCATCCGTGACAGGTCAGAAACCAGCGTAACCAGCAAGCTTTCATCAACCGACAACCCGGCAGTGGCATCACGCTGTAATGCCTCAAAATGCCTTCGTTGCCGAGCAAGTTCACCTCGCAGATGCTCAAGACGTTCAGGCACGGCAACCAGACCGATTCGCACACGAGCACACGCTGTATCGAGCAGGTCAACTGCCTTGTCCGGCAACTGACGCCCGGAAAGGTAGCGGGCCGAAAGCCGGGCAGCGGCAACCACAGCGTCATCGCGCAGATAGACGCCATGACTGCGTTCATATAACGGCGCGAGCCCACGCAGAATGGTGATGGCCTGCTCCACCGTGGGTTCCATTACGCGGACCGATTGAAAGCGACGTGCAAGCGCCGGATCCTTTTCGAAATATTGTCTGTATTCGGCCCACGTTGTCGCTGCAATGGTACGCAGCTCCCCGCGTGCCAGCGCAGGCTTCAACAGGTTGGCCGCATCCGACCCTCCGGCCTGAACACCGGCCCCGATGAGCGTGTGGGCTTCGTCAATGAACAGAATGACAGGCCTGAGTGAAGACTGGACTTCCTCAATGACCCCCTTCAAACGACGCTCGAACTCACCCTTGATACTGGCGCCCGCCTGGAGCAACCCCATATCCAGCGACAGTAGCTCGACATTCTTCAACAGATCAGGCACTTCACCATGAACGATCCGCAGCGCCAGTCCCTCGACAACTGCGGTTTTGCCGACACCCGCCTCGCCCACCACAATCGGATTGTTCTTGCGTCGACGAGCCAGTATGTCGACCATCTGGCGCAAGCAGTCATCACGACATAGTACGGGATCCAGCAAACCCTCTCGGGCCTGCTGCGTCAGGTTATGAGTGAAACGTGCAAGTAGCGATTCACTTTGATTCAGGGCTGGCTTTGCTACGCCCGGTGATTGCTGGGCAAGGGCGTAATCGCGAAAGCGTTCAATGTTGATCCTGCCCAATAACGGCTGGTATGGACGGTCCGCATAGCGCGAAGGATTGCGCAGCAAGGCAAGAATCAACGCAGCCTGGTCAATGAGGCTTTCGCCCAAATCCAGATTGGAAATCAACAGCGCGTCTTGAAGCCACTGAACAAGCTCGGCAGAGAATACCGGGTTACGGATTGCACTTTGCTCGATCGGCTGGCGAAGGAAGCCTGCAAATTCGTCAGCTGCAACATCGGCCTCCAGCAGCGCACGCGCAAGCATTCCATCAGGCCGTTCCAGCAGGGCAACCAGTAGATCCTCAACCGAAATTTTACTACTGCCTCTGGAAACACAACGTTCGGCGGCCCCCTCAAGCTCGCTGCGTGTAGGGGCATCAAGGGCTCTGACGAGCTGCTGCAGGTCTACATCGATCATGAATAGTCCTTATTGGTCGGTCTGTTGAACGTCACAAGCCCCTGGGCATGCTCACGCCCGAGCCAACTGGTCCAACCCAGGTGACAGGTGTTCGATTGGCCAATGCGCAGATCCCTGATATCCGAATTCAGAAGCTCGAGACAAACGTCGTAATCCAGTGGATCGCGCAACGTGAACCGCACAAGTGCGCCCAACGGTTGGTAACTCCGGCCGGTGGGTAGAAATTCGTGGAAGCGCTCCCAATCAAGCTGTTTTATATGAATACGAAACTTGCCACTCCGATCTGGAACACGAACACCCAGCACCATATTCCGCCCTGGCTGGTTGTTGGCTTTGCCAAGGCAATTGAGCTGAGCACGACTGATCTCAACCGTTCGCTCGACACATTGTTCGATGAACATCCGGGCATGCTTGAAGTAGTAACGAAGCACCGACTCGATCAACGCGGCAGAATGAGCACGCAGGCTCAAGAGCCCCAGATAGGGCAACAGCCGCTTCCAGTTCAACTCGGTTGTTTCTCGAATGCGCGCGCCATGTAAACCGATCAATGCAAAGAGATGTTCGGAAAAAGGATCGGTTGCGCCACTGGCGAACACCGCGTGATAGCGGTACTTGCGCCAGACAGGCAACATCAGTTTTTGCAGGCGATGATTAAAAATATCCAGGAAATCCCGAGTGGCATTAGGCTTGTCCCGTTCCCCCAACGCCTGCTCGGCATAGAAAGCCGGCAGCGGTGAACCGGACCCAACCAGGCTCATCACGTTGAGGTACAACCGGACATACAGGTCAGTGTGCTCATGAAAAAAATCCAGACGTTCTATGTCGCTACACGGAAATCCAAGACTGGGATTTGCCCTTAATTCAAGAAAAGCATGCAGTTGCTCATCATCGGCATCCGGGTGAACTTCACGTAAAACCCCGAGGATCAAAGGTATCGCCTGATACACGGAATATTCCCGTATATGCTGACTGAGCGTAGTCAGAGCAGCGGCTGCTGCCCCATGCGTGGCGTCCATTCGTAAGCACCTCCCTGAGCGGTTTTTACATGCAGTTCATGGAAAGAATTCAAACTGGCATAAAGCGCAAAGAATTCGTTTAGGACTGAAGCAAACAGAAACAGACTGGCTTCGTCTGCAAGCGCGCCAGGGGCAATGAGCAGCTCGGTTTTAATGCCTCGCACCGGCCGGCCATCATGCAAGCGATCAACGTGCTGGTGACGTATCGATTTCAGCCCACTTAACAAATGCTGACTGACCTTCTCCGCTTGCTTGTCGTAATAACGCGGCAAGTCATAGGTTTCGATAATGACTTTTAACGCTTCGATACTTGCCAGAGACAGATAATTCAGCGACATGTTACTAATGACGCGCCATAGAAAGTCACGTCCAATCGGCGGCGCATAGCTTTTAGTTGCTGGTGTAATATTTCTGAACCGCAGGAAGTCTGGAGTGCCTTCGCACGGCTTGCATATCCCGCCGGCCCTGATCTGCTGTGGAAGATTATGGTTGGTGCAGGTCAATCCAATCGAGATCGTTTCGTTGTCTCGGTCGCCACGCGCATCGAAACTCAGGTAAGTATCCAGCCCTCCATGCGCTACGGAGTCACGATGACGCACGCTGTAATAAGGGGCGTTGCTCTGCACATCGACGGCCGGATCATGTTCGAAGGACTCAAAGGGCACATAGTTCTGATATCCCCTGCCTCCTGGCTGCCATCCGGTGACGGTATCAACCGAGTAAACCCCGCACTTGCCATGACCGTAGTGCGCAGGAATCAGCAGATACTCATCCTGTCGTGCGTCGGCCAAAATGGGGAGTGCATCCTGTTTGAACAAGTTGACCACGGGTGTGCAATATAATTTTATATGTTCAACCTTCGGCCGAAGGTGCAGCATATCCTCGCCATGCATTTCAAAGATCAGCTGAAAGCCACGAGCAACTTTCAATACATCTTCACTCACTGATGTGATGATCTGGAGACCGCCAATATCAGAAAAAAGGAATTTCTCCGGAAAGCAAAAATACTCTTGCAGGTAGCGATAACCGCGAAAAGTGTTCAGCGGATAAGGGATCAATGACTCATCTTCTGCAAAGCCCACTGGCTGTACTTGATCTGCAGAAATGCTCAGTTCATATGATTTGCCATCCCCATTCAGAAGCGGCTTGCCCTGTTCATCCAACAGTAATAACTTAACGCTTTTAAGTTTGCGCATGAGGCCAAGATACAGCGCTTGGCTAATAGCACGATCGCCTGCAAAGTGCAGGCGTAGCCTATTCAGCTCCAGCGCCCCCAGGTGCCCGTCACCTGTCATCTCCAGACACAACGTCAAAGTCGTCGCCTCCGCGCTGGCCGAGTAGGAAACATTTACCAACTTCAGTGGAAGAATATCGGTTGGAAAACAGGTACGAAATTGACAGACCTGCCCCTTCACGGGCTCACTTTCTACCGGGGTATCGCGCTCGACCCTTATACCAGGCCCTACAGCCATCAACGGATCGAATTGCAACATGCTCACTGCCGGCATCGGTCGCATATAATTGGGCCATAACAATTGCATAAGCGAATGAGTCAACTCAGGCAGATCATCATCGAGTTTTTGACGCAAACGACCCGTCAGGAAAGCAAACCCTTCAAGCAACCGCTCAACGTCGGGATCCTGACCTGCCTGCCCCAAAAAAGAAGCCAATGCCGGATTGCGATCAGAAAACTGCCGGCCCGACTGACGCAGGGCCATCAGTTCCTCTTGATAGTAATGGTTAAATGACAATGCTCACCCGCCGGATCTTGTTTTATGAATGAATAACGGAGTTTATGTAAAGAAACAGGAAACAACCGATTCGCGAGAATCACTTGGCATAGTCAACTCACCCTTACCCTTCCGGCTTCGCTGACAGTTGCGGAAAACCGAACAGCCTTTTTAATGCCGTCAGCTTTTAAAATTGCATCAATAAAAAATTGCAGTGTCAGCCTATCTTCCGAGTGCCCTTCAGACATGACGTAAACCTCTGACAAGCGGGGCTCATAGAGCCTGACAGCTTTCTCGATCGCCACTCGGGATTGCCTCAATATATCGTGAGCGCTCATGCTCATGTCATTCAAGTCAGGCAAGCCATAATCAGGTAGCATTTTCACGCTTCCTGCACGAGCGCCAAGCATGTTCGACAAATGTGTCGCTACCGATGCCGTTAACTGTTCTTCCTCAGAAAAGCCTGGCGGCTGTAACCTCACTTCGGCAAGGCGTTCAAAAAGACTACCGAGGCCTCTCATGGCGTTACCTATTCCTTTTCCATTTTCCCGACCAGCGACAGAGTAAAATCAGCCCCCATATATTTGAAATGAGGACGGATATTCAAACTGACACGGTACCAGCCTGGATCACCTTCAACGTCGCTAACAATAATTTGCGCTGAGCGTAACGGGCGTCTTCCTCGCACTTCCGCGCTCGGGTTTTCCTGATCTGCAATGTACTGGCGAATCCATTTATTAAGTTGACTCTCCAGATCCGCTCGCTCTTTCCAGGACCCGATCTGCTCTCGCTGCAACACCTTGAGGTAGTGCGCGAGGCGGTTGACAATCATCATGTAGGGCAGTTGGGTCCCCAGCCTGTAATTAAGCTCGGCTATTTTGCCTTCCGAATGGTTGCCAAAGAACTTGGGCTTTTGCACCGAACTCGCGGAAAAGAACGCGGCGTTATCGCTTCCTTTGCGCATGGTCAGCGCGATAAACCCCTCTTCTGCGAGTTCATACTCTCGGCGATCAGAGACCAGGACCTCCGTCGGAATCTTTGTCTCGATTTCACCCATGCTGTGGAACCGGTGCAAGGGAAGGTCTTCCACCGCACCACCACTCAGTGGCCCGATGATGTTGGGACACCAACGAAATTTGGCAAAACTGTCTGTCAGCTTCGTCGCAAATGTATAGGCCGTATTTCCCCATAGATAGTGCTCGTGGCTATTCGCGACGTTTTCCTTGTAGGCAAACGTTTTCACCGGGTTTTCCGCTGGCTCGTAAGGACTGCGCAGCAGGAAACGCGGCACCGTCAAGGCAAGATACCGAGCATCCTCTTGCTGCCTGAAGCTCTGCCATTTGGCGAACTGCGGGCCTTCGAAATGATCGCTCAGATCCTTGAGGTCAGGCAGACCGGTGAACTGCTCAAGCCCGAAAAAATTGGCACCCGCGGCAGCGATGAAAGGTGCATGCGCCATGCAGGCAACGCTTGAAACGTATTGCATGGTCTTGACATCAGGGGCGCTTGGCGAGAAGAAATAATTGGCGATGATTGCGCCAACGGGATTACCGCCAAACTGGCCGTACTCAGCGGTGTAGACGTGTTTATAGAGGCCCGACTGAACCACTTCAGGTGAATCTTCGAAATCCTCTAGAAGATCCTGTTTGGAAACGCTTAATAACTCGATTTTTATATTTTCACGAAAATCGGTTCGATCAATCAGTAACTGCAACCCACGCCATGAAGCTTCCAATGCCTGAAATTCTACATGATGGATGATCTCGTCCATCTGGCGACTCAGCTTGACGTCAATCTCGGTAATCATCCGGTCAACCAGCGCTTTTTTGACCGGTTCGTTGTTATTACGCGGCTTCAGCAACTCTTCAATAAATGCAGCCACCCCTCGTTTGGCAATGCCATAGGCGTCGTCAAAAGGCTCTAATCGGGTATGCGCAATAATCTGATCGAGAATTCCATGATGAAGCTCATTTGCGTCGCGCTGCGGTATGGCTTTTGTGTTCATATATTAATTCCTGACAATAAATCCGACATTACCGTTGCGACGCGACATCCAGGCCAAGCTCATCCAGCACGTTCTTACGCGATGTTTCATCCGTAATGACATGCTCGATGGCCTTGCGAAAAGAAGGCATGTTCCCCAGCGGCCCCTTGAGCGCCATTAGGGCGTTGCGGAGCTCCATCAGCTTTTTAAGCTCCGGAATCTGTTCGACGAGACTGGCAGGGTTGAAGTCTTTCATCGAAGAGACCTTGATGCTGACAGTCAGCTCGTCAGCCCCGCTATCAGCCTGCAAGCGGTCAGGTATATTCAGTACCAGTTCAAGCTCCTGTTTCGCCAATACATCATCGAAATTATTCTTGTCGATACTGATTGATTTACGGTCCTCAAGCTTTCGCTCGTCCGCGCGTTGTATGAAATCGCCAAGAACCAGCAACTTCAGCGGCAGCTCTATTTCTTCCTGTGCGCCACCAACAGCAGGTTTGAACGTCACGTTAATCCGTTCTTTGGGCGCTACAGAGCCTTCTCTGGCCATCTCATTTCCCCTCAATTCATTCAACTGTGCATTAGCTATCAATAAACCGCTCAAGGTCGTGATGACACAACCTCTGGTAAATTACTTCTTTGCGCGCTACTGCCTTTTCGTTCAGAGCAATGCGCTCGTAACAGCTGTATAACAAGCGCGACACATCCAGGAAGACCGTGGGTTCCCATACCGGCAAGCTTGCTGTTTGAAGTTCTTGATCAAGGTGCTCAAGTTGAACCTTCGCCAACTCGTATTTTTTTGCATCTATACAGAGACGTGCGATGCATAGCTTGCAGAAAAATCGCTCTCGCCCGCCCTCCACGCCTTTCAAATGATCATTCACCAATCGCACAGCGGCCTTCAGTCCTTTTTTCTGCAAAACCGGCAGTGCATCGTGATACAACGAGCTTTGTTCTAAGGCGTCATGCTGACTTTCGCTGCCACGCGCATTACTGACATGAACTTCAGGAACCAGGATATGAGCGGCGATCCACTGTAACGTCTCCACGTCTGCAAACGGCACACCATCGTGAAAGCGAAGTTCAACAAGGTCTGGAATGCGCTTTAAAAGTAAAGCAAATTGAACCTCCACCTCGCGCATTGCCGCTTCGCCACCCAAGGCTTTCAGACAGTTCCAGACCATTCGCTGACCATCAAACCAAAAAGGCGAGCCTGCAAGACTTGCTTCAAGGTCTACAATGAGGTCTGCGTAAAGGCCCTGTTCGAATCGCTCTTGGTAATTACTTAGTTTGTCAGCGGGCAATCTCCTTAACTGCGTTATTTTCTCACTATTTCTTTCAGGAAGACTATCCACCGCATACCAGACCTGCGAGCGACCAAGGCGAAAAGCCCGCAGATCTGTAGTTTTTTGCTTGAGCCACCATCTGCAAAGGCTGCGTACGGAGTTCTCTTGCATACTTAAAGCCCGCTGCGCATCTCTCTCGTTGTCAATGTCGGAGTCACTTGAAAATAACTGAACCGCAGCCTGCTTGACGCGCTCCACCACCTTGACAGGCTCTTTCTCGACCTGCTCAGCACGCTGAATCATACGGGCGAGCCGTCTTCGCAACGGCAGCAGCAACGGGGCATCACTTCCCAGATACAGATTAAATATTTCATCCAGGCCATCAAGCTGCCTGAGCAGTTGCTGGAACTCAGGAAGCTGGTGAGTAATGGAAATATCTTCTCCCAGTGCCTTTTCAAGTTTCAGCAAGAGCCATTGCATGCTCGCCGAACGTGTTCGTAACTTTCTGGGATGAAAGAGCAGCCAACGCTCTTTGCACAAATAATGAATCAACCCCAGGCCCGCAGCTAATCCGCTGACAGACTCGCATTCATATAGAGCCCAGGCCAGCCAGCTAGCGACGCGCAGGTCTTTGGACTGGTTTGAAAGAATATGTTCACAGCCCTCTCTGATCCGCAGCCAGTCTACATTCACTTCCCCGAAAACGGCCTGCGTACAGCCCAGCTCACGCTCCAGGACTTCAAACATCGTAGAAAAACGAATGTCTTCGCCTGCGTAATCGTCCGCCGCTACAGGGTGCCGAGCCAGATCCAGATATAGAATGGAGAGCTTGTCTTTACCTGCCACTGATCATACACCCCACATAGCGTACACTTCATTGTGAAAAGCTTTTCCAGCCACTCATAAAACCAGGCAAACCTTATCGTCATAAAAACCAGCAAGCAAGGTGACACCTGAAAGATATTAAACTTTCGGAAAATTCTTACACCCGAGCAGAGCAAATATGTAGGAAGCAATTAATTTATGTACCAAAATATTTATAGCTTTAATTATCCATTGACCGATACGCAGCTATATGCATATCAGAACTCACAGATGTATTCGGTCTAAAATTCACCGAAAGGGACTACTGAACGGCCAAAAAACTTGTCAGGAGAACGTGCGAAAAATGTGACTTTCCACACAGAAAGACCAGATATGAAAATATTAATATTTTCAGATAGCAGCTTGGAAAGCTGCGCAAAAAAATGATAACGGTGCGCAAAAGCTTGCACAATTTACTCGAAGAAAACTCACTACAAGCGTCTTCTGCATATCCTGCAAATGGCCAAACCAGCTGACATTACTGACTTAAGAGATACCTGGCACGTAACTTGTTATAGCCATGCTTCGATCTCCAAGCCGATTCGCTTGTGAGGTACCATCGACTGTAAGGAAGAACGTTAATGCCTACACCCGCCTATATGACTGTCATAGACGCCAATCAAAAAACGCTGACAGCAAGAGCTTTCACAGCAGACTCTGTTGGCAACGTCTATCAGGAAGGCCATGAAGATGAAGCAATAATCCAGGCTTTCAGCCATAACATTATTACACCCTGTGATACGCAGTCAGGCCAGCCTGCTGGCCAACGCATTCATGGGTCTGCTTGTGTCACAAAAATTTTTGACAAAACCTCGCCATTGCTTCTGGAAGCCCTTTGTTCGGGCTCAACACTGAGCAAAGTCGAAATCAAGTGGTACCGGACGTCTATCGATGGCAAGCAGGAACACTATTACACCACCACCCTTGAGGATGCGGTCATCGTCAACATCAAGTCTTACATGCACAACTGCCAGGATCCGAAGAACTCGCACTTTGGACACCTCGAGGACGTTCAATTCAGCTATCGCAAAATAATCTGGGATCACGTAAAGGCCAACACTACCGGATCTGATGACTGGAGAAGCCCAAAGTCGGCATAACTCCACTGCTCCGTCGGTCCGACAGGATCGGCGGGGTTTTCATAAACCGGCTAGGCACGGTGGTCCATATGACGCTGAACCCCGCTGATCGACCTTACTTCAGCCTGAGCGTCGACGGCCTTGAGCATGACTTTCAAATCCTTTCATTTACCGGCCATGAGGCCATCAACCAGCCCTTCTGCTTTACGCTTGAGCTGGTCAGCGAGCGCACGGCGCTGGACCTTGAAGACCTGCTGAATCGTCCTGCATTTCTGCAGTTCGTGCCTGACGGTGGGGGCATTCACGGCTTGATTGATCAGGTATCCCAAGGCGACTCCGGCACACGCCTCACGCACTACTCGATCACCCTGCGCCCGCATCTGGCCCGGCTCGGGCATCGCA
>NZ_JAWHPL010000012.1:0-3009 GCF_032587875.1 Pseudomonas syringae group sp. 243L2 | reverse complement strand
CCCAGCGGATGGGCAGCCACGGGGAGGGCTCGAAGTTGCCAGGGCCTCGGTTGCTGATGGTTTTCCAGAGCGTGGGGAGTTGGGATTGCCAGTAGGCGGTCGATATCGTGCCTGGGGCGAGCGGAGCTTTAACTCCTTTGGCTTTTTCTGCATCCTCATATATTTTTCTGAACTTTCGCGGCTGCTCCCAGTAGAAAGCCCACAGTTTGCCCAGGTCAGTATTTTTGTTTTGATTGTCTTCGAGTTCTTGAGTCGCGTAAGGGCGAATATACTTGTCCACTCGATCCGAACGAGCGACCAGCAGCCCGGTCATACTTTCGAATATTGTCGGTACTGCCTGGACGCTCTGCAGTCCCTGGGTGCCTGCCTCGCGCAATCCACTTCGTGTTACGTCGCCATCTCTGCTTACGATGAGCGCCTGTGGCACCTGCGGATTTTCGTCAAAGAATTGAAATAGTCGTTCGATCATTCGCTGAGCGTGAGTAGTATTATCCGCATCCTGCCACAAAAATAATGTGACGCCCAAAGTGGCAGCATTTCGACCACTCAGTATGCTATCCGCTGCACCTGTATCAGATGGCTGCTTAGGAGGCGCGATTGCGAATGTCGGGATGGGCCAATAAGCAACTGACTCGCCTGCTGAGTGTTGGAAAGCAACCCGGATTTTTATATCTCTGCTGATTTGTCGGGCGTCAATAGAAGCATCATAATCCTTAGGGTCTTTAGAGTAGATTGAAATAAAGTTATTATTTTTCTTTTTTATAAACTCCCAAATTTCGGATTGATGGTCGTGGTATATTCCAAGTCCTACTCCCCGTATTTCCAGGGCATAAGTGCGTTTTTGTGTTAATTGCTGTTCAGAAGCCTGGGCCATTCTCTCGGTTTTATAGGCGGCCAGCTCATTTTGTTCGTGAGCGATGGCCTTACCCCACCAATGACCACTGTAGGTCAATAAGACTGCACCTACAATTGCTGCGATACCCCAGCGAGTTACCGAATTTATATCGCGAAGCTCCATGTTACGTTCCTGTGCTTTAAAGTAGATAAGCAAGACAAATCCGCCCCACAGAGTGAGCAGTATTACTACTGCCCAGACGTATGGCTTCAATCTTGGTCGAAGAAGAGTTTGCCATTTGCGGGCGTTCATCGTGAACTCTCCTTTTTTGGTAAGCTGTCGATCAGAGGTGGTGGATTAAGGGGGACAAGTTCGGTTGAGGGGAATTCGCCTTCCTGATAATAAAAATGGCATGCAGTAACCAATTCTTTTGCATCAGTGCTAAGCAGCTCCCAGCCAGAGGATTTTCTGAGGTACCCAAAGGTTTCGTTATCTAATTTCCAATCCGCAATAGCCACCAGCACATCACGCATCGCGGGATCATCCAGGCATTTAGCTTGGCCAATAGCTATGTCCATAGCAGTCACCCAGCGATGGTTTTCCCGGCTGCGAAGCAATCCAGAGTGATAAGAATTATCGCTCCAGGCATTACGGTTTTTCTCCATACGGTCTCGAGCTTCTCTGGGAGTCTCCTCTCTTTGACTACTGTATCCTGATAAAGGATTTGCAGGGTTTCTGGATCTGCCTATTCGTACTTGGCGAGTTTTTTCTTCTGGATCATCAGAACGCGCGTTGAAGCGTTCTAAGGCTTGGCGCACCGTCACTTTTGGACCGTCATATTCAGGGGGCATTTCTATCCATAAGAACGTAGCGGCGTCCTTTCCTAACGCAACGCTTTTGCCAACGTCGTCTGGTTTATCCAGGCCTGAAGTTGTTGGTGTGCCAGTTTCCGCTTCGCCACCGAACATTTCTGGTGCATGAGGCGGAGTCAGCGCTTCGGCATTAATAAGGCGTTCCTGCCCCTCCGGGATGGGCGCGCGGGCAATCATACCGGCTCCAAATGAGCTGCCTGGGTATCGAGCTTCGCCTGTGGCACGCATGAGTTCAGGTTGTGGCGTGCTGCCGATCAGGATCGGCTCACCATAGCGATGGCGCTTAGTCCACATGCGTTGATAGAAGCGTAGTTGCTGGAGCACCATCATTGCCATTCGTCCATCAGGTAGAGCATCAGGCATTCCATAGGTCCCGATGCCTTGGACGTCATCCAGTGAGACAGTGGTGTCATCCGGGCAGAAATACAGATACACCTTTCCTCGGTTATCGCGCTCGGGAAAGACCGTCATGCTGCCCACTTTATTTTTGCGGATACCTTGAGTGGGTGACCATCGCGAACCGCTTCTGCCGCAATAGGTTTTAGCGTCCCTGAGTTCTGACATGGCTGGTTGTGTGTGTGGCATATTGGTTATCGCAGTTACGATCCCGACCAGCGTTGAAAATGTGTCTTGGTCCTTGGGAGTGTTACCAGGCAACACACAATAAGGCGTATCAACCATGATAAAAGTATCTGCGCAACGGTCTCCTCCATCTACCAGCAACGCTTGCGCCAGCAAGGTGACCATCGTGCCTTGGCTGTGCCCCATGATTGTTATGGTCTCGTCAGGCGACACGCGACGGATCTCGCGTATCAGCATAGCCAAGCGGTGAGCCGCTAATACGCAATAGTGCCGCGCTGGCGAGTGACCAAAATATAAAGCGTTGTCTGGCTTAAACGTTTCCAGAGCGATGCTTTTCAGATTGGGCTTAAAGCCTTCACCGTAGACATCCGGTATGTTATTGGTCGCGTTGGCAATAAAACCTCCCGCCTTGGCAAAGTGGCGATCCAGCCGGTTACCGTTAATGTCCTGAAACTGATTACGCATTCTGAACGGATCGCCCGCGTCATCACGCTTGATTTGATCGGGTGCTGCCCGATGTCCCCAATAAAAGGGAATCAACACGCTATGGGTTTTCGGGTCAGATGCGTCGCGCCGATAAAGATAGGTGTCAGGATCATCGAGCATGGCTTTCTGATCACTGTCCCTTTCCTCGTAGGGCACTTTTTTTGCCTCGTTGTACCTTACCCCATACCGCCCAGCCACCAGATCCGGCCGATCCAGCCGCTCATTCACCCCCTG
>NZ_JAWHPL010000011.1:312-529 GCF_032587875.1 Pseudomonas syringae group sp. 243L2 | reverse complement strand
GCGAGGTGTTACAGCGTATCCGCCTGCAGCTGACCCCGACCTCGCTGCTGTTCCGCCATGGCCTGCGCATGGCGCTGGCGCTGATGGCCGGCTATGGGGTGCTGCACCTGATCCACCCGGTCAACGGCTACTGGATCCTGCTGACCACGGTGTTCGTCTGCCGCCCGCAGTACGGGGCGACCCGGGTGCGGCTGGTGCAGCGGATCGTCGGCACGGT
>NZ_JAWHPL010000011.1:0-206 GCF_032587875.1 Pseudomonas syringae group sp. 243L2 | reverse complement strand
GTCGCCGGTCTGGTGTTCTTCATCACCCGGACCGATCGCTACACCGTCGCCACCGCGGCCATCACCCTGATGGTGCTGTTCTGCTTCAACCAGGTGGGCAACGGTTTCATGCTGATCTGGCCGCGGCTACTGGACACCCTGCTGGGTTGCCTGATCGCGGTGCTGGCGGTGTTCTTCGTCCTGCCGGACTGGCAGGGGCGCCGCCT